>DBEZGO010000066.1:0-57606 GCA_048189345.1 Collinsella sp. | reverse complement strand
CTTCACGTGGTCGAGGCTCATGATTCCCAAGTGCTTGTCATCGCTCTTGGGCATCGTGTTGCCCGCCCACTGGATCTTATCGGCCATACGGTGAACTCCTTAAGTCCTCTCTTGCCGGCCCCCGCATACGCGTTTCAGCCCGATCCCATTCACACGGCTGAACTTTTATGTGGATGCCAAACAAAAAGTTTGTTAGTAATGTTCTATCACACTTTTTGATTGGCATACCTAACGAATTGTTTGTTGCCGTAATCGGTACTTTTTCACCGCCGAACGGTCATGAATTGCCTTGTTGATGGATTTGTTTGCGGTCATGTGTGGTTTATGGCACAGTGAGCCCAAACTAATTTTTAGGAAGGCACCTATGACCCCCGCACAGATTGAGTTTTATAAGCGCCTTGCACACGGCCTGGCGCTCCAATTTGGCCCCAACTGCGAAATCGTCGTCCACGATCTGGAGACCGAGGACGTGGACCACTCCATCGTAGTGATCGAAAACGGCCACGTCAGCGGACGCAAACTGGGTGACGGCCCCAGCCATATCGTGTTTGAGTCCATGCACGAGGGCGCCACCGACGTACACGACCGCGAGCCATACCTCACCAAAACCACCGATGGCAAGCTGCTCAAGTCCTCGACGATCTTTATCCGCAACGATGAGGGCAAACCCGTCGGCATTTTGGGCATCAACTTTGACATTACGCTTATGAAGGCTTTTGAGCGTTCGCTCGACGCCTTTACCGGCACCGGCGGCACGGGCTATACCGAGCCCGAGCCTATTACCAAGAACATCGGCGACCTGCTCGAAGACCTGCTGCACGAGTGCGAGCAGTTTGTGGGCAAGCCCGCGGCACTCATGACCAAAGACGAGCGCATTCGTGCCATTGGCTACCTCGACCGTCGCGGTGCCTTCCTCATTTCCAAGTCGAGCGAGCGCGCCTGCGAGTTCTTTGGCATCTCCAAGTACAGCTTCTATAGCTACCTCAATGAGGCCAAGGCGGCGGCCGGCGACAAGTAGGCACTCGCCTGGATTGCCCCTCCCCTTTTGGGCGCGAGTTCTGGAAAGCACGAATCCAAGACCGAGCCGCTTGGGAAGTTCCATATAATCGATGTCATTAGTATTTCGAAAGGATGGGACAGAATGGCGTTGAGCAAGGCATCATGCACCGGTCGCGGATTGATTCCGGCAATTGGTGGACATGTGCACCGCATGTTCGATGAGGGTGAAGACGACCTGTTTTCGCTGAGCCTTGACGACGTGATGGATGATCGCCCGTGGACCGCCGACGAACTCATGGGCGGCGGGGCTCGCCCGTCAAACCCCAATCCCGCACTTGCGCCTAAGGCCGCATCTGCGCCGACTCCTGCGCAGTCGCCCGCACCCACTTCGGCGCCCACGCCCGCTCCCCGCCCCGCAAGCGACCCGTCCGAGACGGCGGCATTTCTCGCTGCAGCGACGCAGGGCAAATCGGCCGACAGCACCGTTATGTACAGCGCCCAGCAGTTGCCTGTTCCTGCGGCACGCAAGCCTCCGGTCACAAGGCTCGATGAGCCCGTTACCCATCAGGTTGCCCACGATTCCTGGGTTGCAGCCGATCTGGATGAGACCTCTACCGGCATGCCGGCGCTCGATGTTCCAGTTAACCCGCTTTTTGCCGCCAACACGAGCGCCGCGGGCTATGAGGGCGGTGCGGCATATTCCGATTATTCCGATGGCTATGCAGACAGCGATCGCATCGAGACCGAGGATTATGGCACCGCATCGAGCGATTATCTCAACGATCCGTACGCTGCCACGCCCGCACCGGAATATGACCCGGAGGCCGCGTCCGCGCCGGCGTATACCAAAAGCACGGGCGAAGAGCGCTTCGCCGATTATTACGCCGAGGAAAAGGCGCTGCGTTTCTCGGAATTTCCGCAGGCAGTCAAGGTTGCCTTTATCGCCATTATCATTGCCCTGCTCGGTGTCATTGCGCTTGAAGGATTCCAGCTGTTCCGCGGCCCCACCCAAGCGGAGTCGGAGACCCAGCAAAAAGAGGACGATAACCAGTACCTGGACATCAACACCCTCAAGGGCGACCCCAACGACGGGGACGACGAATAGCGAGAGCTGAAGGCAGCCGCAGGATCTCGCATTCAGCACCAGCTTCTAAGTGCTGTTTTGTCATCCATCTACACTTTTCCGAAGTTTTAAGGTGCCTATTTCGACACTTTTCCGTACTTTTACACGGCTGATTTCGGCACTTTTCCGGACGAAAGCCGAATAATCACTTGGGAAACCAACGCCGTTCACGCGTCATTTCGCAGGCGGCGCTTGATTTCCGTCCGTACACGTTGATAGACTTCCTCTTGCCCGCAAGGAGCGGGCGCGTTTTATCCAGAGTCGGGGTAGAGAGTTGGCTCCACGATCCCGACGCCAACCGGCCAAGAGGCACGGTGGCCCTGCCAACATCGATGAAAGGAGTCCGTATGGACAATTTCCCTGTGCGCAGCGAGCGCAACTTCCACAACCTGGTCGTCAAACCGAATCACATGCATCTTCTGGATAAGCCAAATGGCTACGCCTCGGCCATGGTCAAGAACAGCCTCTCCCACCAGATGCGCTTTACGGTGCAGGTGCTCGAGGAAGAGCTCTGCGCCGCCGGTGACCCGCACGTGCTGCAAATCAAGCTGCTTGGAGACGATTCGCGCGAGCCGTCTAGCTGGAAGCTGTTTGCCGACGGCACGTGCGTCGCAAGCGGTTCGGGTGACTTTGCCCGCGAGTGCTTCTGAGAGAGCGCCGAGGTGTTCCTGGATCTGTGCTGCGACGCCGTCGACGCAGCCGAGCTGCGCCAGTGGAGCCAGGGGGAGTACGAGCTGCTGAGTGCCGCGCGTGGGATTGCGAGGGTGTAGGTGGGCACACCTACCACGCGATCCCGCGATAACGCCGTCGGTCAGGTTGTCCCTACCTGACTCTTTGATTCCATGCCTGGCCATATTGCCGTTCGCCTGTTCGCCTCAACAGTCGCCAACAATGCAACGCTATAATACTTTCAAACGCATTTGTATTGCATTTCGAGCGATGGGAGCGCAGATGCCTGACAGCTACAAGGAGCTCATCAAGAGCAATCCCGACGAGACCGAGATCAGAAGCTTCCTAGTGGACGGCGACCAGGTCTCCGTGACCCTGCGCATTCCCGATACCCTGCGCGACGCTGCGAAGGAGGAGGCAGCCCTGAGGGGCATGAGCTTCTCCGCCTTCGTGCGCACCTGCATGATCGAAGAGCTCGCGAAGAAGGGGGCATAAACTCATGCAGCCTGACTTCTTCGACAACAGGGCGAAGATCGTCAAGGACGACCTCGTCGCCAACATAGCCGCCGGCGATCGCGTGGCGATAGCCGCTTCGGTTTTCTCCATGTACGCCTACCAGGAACTCGCCAGCCAGCTTGAATGCATCGACGAACTGCGCTTCGTCTTCACCTCGCAGACGTTCACCAAGCAGCGCCCAGCGCGCGAGAAGCGCGAGTTCTACATCCCGCGCCTTTCCCGCGAGCAGGGCCTTTGCGGCACCGACTTCGAGATCAAGCTGCGCAACGAGCTCACGCAGAAGGCCGTCGCGACCGAGTGTGCCGACTGGATCCGCCGCAAGGCGCGCTTCCGCTCCTTCGAGGGCGAGGGGCGCATGAGCGGCTTCATGGATATCGATAAGACGGACGACAACGTGGCCTACATGCCCTTCGACGGCTTCACCACGCGCAAGCTCGGCTGCGACAACTCCGCGGACGCCCCCGACGTGACCATGCGCTTGGACGCCTCCCAATCCCGTGCCCTGCTCCAGCAGTTCGATTCCGCTTGGAACTCCGGCGAGCTTCACGACGTGACCGATGCCGTTATCGACGGCGTGACGGCAATGTATCAGGAAAACGCGCCCGAGCTCATCTACTACATGGCGCTCTGCCGCATATTCAGCGAGTTCTTGGACGACGTCTCCGAGGACGTGCTGCCCAACGAGGGGCTGGGCTTCCGCGACAGCCTTATCTGGAACAAGCTCTACGACTTCCAGAAGGACGCGGCGCTCGCCATCATCAACAAGCTCGAGACCTACAACGGCTGCATCCTGGCAGACTCGGTCGGCCTGGGCAAGACGTTCACCGCGCTCGCCGTGATTAAGTACTACGAGAGCCGCAACAAGGACGTGCTCGTGCTGTGCCCCAAGAAGCTGCGCGACAACTGGATCACCTACAACTCGAACGTCGTGAACAACCCCATCGCGGGCGACCGCCTGCAGTACGACGTGCTCTACCACACCGACCTCTCGCGCACGCGCGGCACGTCGGAGACGGGCCTGCCGCTCGACCGCCTGAACTGGGGCGCGTACGGGCTCGTTGTCATCGACGAGAGCCACAACTTCCGAAACGGCGGCGACTCGGCGTCGGAAGACAGGATGAACCGCTACCAGCTGCTCATGGAGAAGATCATCAAGCAGGGCGTGAAGACCAAGGTGCTCATGCTCTCCGCCACGCCCGTGAACAACCGCTTCCGCGACCTGCGCAACCAGCTCGCCCTGGCGTACTGGGGCGACCCCACCGGCTGGTCTGAGAAGCTGCGCCTTGAGAACGACATCGAGACGGTTTTCCGCAACGCGCAGACCGTCTACGCCCGCTGGTCGAAGCTGCCCGCCGAGCGGCGGACGACGCACGCCCTCACCGACATGCTCGACTACGACTTCTTCGAGGTGCTCGACCAGGTGACCGTGGCGCGCAGCCGCAAGCACATCCAGCGCTACTACGACATGAGCGCCATCGGGCCCTTCCCGAAGCGCCTGCCGCCGATATCGAAGCGCCCCAAGCTCTCGACGCTGGCGAACGCGATCAACTACCGCGAGATATACGAAGAGCTCGATTCCCTCGTGCTTGCCGTGTACATGCCTAGCGCCTACGTGCAGCCCAGCAAGATGGCCAAGTATGTTGAGAAGGGCGGTGGCGGAAACCTCACGCTCGGCGGGCGAGAGACGGGCGTTCGCCGCCTCATGACGGTAAACCTCCTCAAGCGCCTGGAGAGCTCGGTGTGCTCGTTCCGCCTGACGCTTGAGCGCGTGCTGGCGGCGATGAACACCGCCCTCGAGACCATAGACGACTACCGCAGCGGTCTAGCGACTGGGGCCAGTGTGGCCGACGGCGACCTGCCGGGCGGGTTCGACTTCGATCCCGACGACGAGAGCGGCTTCGAGGTGGGCGGCGCCACGAAGATCCTCATCGAGGATATGGACTGGATGAGCTGGGAGCGCGATATCAAGGCGGACGTGGACGTCATTGAGGTCCTCATTGCCATGGTCCGTGACATCGACCCTGCCCACGATGCCAAGCTCATCGAACTGTGCGAGCAGATTCGCGAGAAGGTAAAGAGCCCCATCAATCCGGGCAACCGCAAGGTGCTCGTGTTCACCGCGTTCTCGGACACCGCCGACTACCTCTACGAGAACGTGTCTGCCTTCGCGAAGCGCGAGCTCGGCCTCGAGTGCGCCAAGGTCACGGGCGACGGCTGCGCCTGCACGATAAAGGCCGTGCCCCCGCATATGCAGGAGGTGCTCGCCTGCTTCTCGCCCGTGTCCAAGGAGCGAGACGTGGTGGCTCCGCAGCTCTGCGGCTGCGACGTGGACATCGTGATCGCCACCGACTGCATCTCCGAGGGACAGAACCTCCAGGACTGCGACTACCTTGTGAACTATGACATCCATTGGAACCCCGTGCGCATCGTGCAGCGCTTTGGCCGCGTGGACCGCATCGGCTCCAAGAACGCTTGCATCCAACTCGTGAACTACTGGCCGGACGTTGAGCTGGACGAGTACATAAAGCTCAAGGCGCGTGTTGAGGAGCGCATGCGAATAACCGTGATGACCTCCACGGGTGACGATGACTACATCAACGCCGAGGAGACAGGAGACCTTGAGTACCGTCGTCAGCAGCTCGAGCAGATGCATAACGAGGTCATTGATCTGGAGGACGTTTCGGGTGGCGTGTCCATCACCGACCTGGGACTCAACGAGTTTCGCATGGACCTGGTGGGCTACTACCGCGACAACCCAGACATCGACAGGCTTCCGAGTGGCATCAACGCTGTGGTGGAGGGCGACGAGCCCGGCGTCATTTTCGTGCTGCGCAACGTCAACAGCAGGATCGACCGCGACGGGGCGAACCACCTGCACCCGTTCTATGTGGTTCGCATGGGGTCAGACGGGTCCGTTGCTCACGGGCACCTGGAGCCCAAGGCGGTGCTCGACGACATGCGCCTTTTGTGCCGCGGCAAGTCCGAGCCCGACATGGCGCTCTGCCGCGCCTACAACCGCGAGACCAAGAACGGCCGCGACATGCGCCGCGAGGCTGGGCTCTTGCGTGACGCGGTGGCGTCGATTGTGGACTCCAAGCAGGAGTCCGACGTCGACAGCTTCTTCACCGACGGCACGACGGGCTTTCTGGAGAACGACATCGAGGGACTCGATGACTTCGAGCTCGTGTGCTTCCTGGTGGTGAGGCCCAGATGCTAGGGCTTCCGAGCACGACCGAGGTGGGCCGCCGCATACCCAAGGAGGCCTTCTACGGACGCCTGAAGGTGAGCGCCGCGCTGCGCCAGTCCTTCATCGGCGACGTCGAGCGCTTCGTAATCGCGAACTCGATAAAGACCTCCACGACCGGTATTCCCGACGGCGAGCGCGTGCACGAGGTGCTCGTAGTGGAAGTGGCGCTCAAGGCTCGCCACGTCCCCGAAGAGGTGCTGGCGCTTGTGGCTCAGGCGAACCCCCATAAGCTGCTGTTCGTCTGCACCCACAGCGGTGAGGCGTGTCTCGCGGTGATGCTCAAGAGACTCGTCGTGGGGCCCTGGCGTCCGTTTGACCGCCTCACGCTCGACATGAACGCAAGCGACGTTGATGCAGTGTGGGATTCGCTTGCATCCCAAGTGGTCTACAACGACGCAGGTGGCGGTCCTGAAACCATAGAGGAACGCTTCGAGGTCGACGCGAAGATTAAAGCGCTGTACGAAGAACTTGCGCGCGTGGAGGCGCGGGGGCGCAAGGAACGACAGGTTGCGCGAAAGAACGCGCTGTTAGATAAGGCGAAGGAACTCAAACGGCGGATTGCCAAGATAGAGGAAGGACGATAGATGGACAACCAATCCGATAACGATGTACAGCTCGGCGTCTCGGATGAGCTGGTAGTTGGTTTGCGCAAAGCGCTTGGTTCTTGCTCCGTCAACTTCCTCTTCGGCGCCGGAGTGAACGGAAAAGCGTTTCCCTATTTCGCCCAATTCAAGAAAACCATCGGCGCCATGAACGAAAGGGGTCTTGATGGAAGTGATATCGAAACTGCCTTGGCCAATTGCGCAGATGGTCAAATACGGCAAGAGGTTCTCGACGCTTTCGTTGACGAATATAACAGCCACAACAATTACCGACTTTACGACGAATCTCTGTTGAACTTGAGACGAATGCTTGTAGGCTTCGCTTCTGTTGTCGGTCGGGCCGAGAACAGACATCCCGAAACCAGGCGTTTGAACGTTTTCACACTCAATTACGACCGCATAGTCGAGGAGATACTCGAGGACAGCGGGCTGTTTAGCTATACGCTCACGCAAGACAAGGCAAAGGGTCGCTTGCCCTTCGATATCGTTGGGTACAATACTTCGACCCATGCATTCGTCCCGACGTTCTGCGTCTACAAGCTCCATGGGTCTGTCGACACCAATCGCACGCTCTCTGCGAACAACATCGTTTTCCCCGGGCAAGACAAGCTCGGAAGCATACTATCTCATTTCTATGAAACTCTCTTCGCGATGAAAGGAGAGCTGCTGAAGCGCAATTCAGCGCTATTCGTTATTGGCTATTCATGGGCGGACGACCACGTTAATGGAATAATCAGTGACGCAATCGCTGGCGGGCTTACCGTGTACTGGCTCCAGTACAGAAGCGAGGACAAGTTGCCAAAGCAGGTCGCCGGCAACGTCATCGTCGTGCCTCCCAACAATAACGAGAACCCCGTTGATGCGACTAAAACCCTCGCTGATCTTCTCGAAAGAGTGGGACAACTATGATTGTGGGAAGAATAACGAAGGTTGATGGCGTAAGAGCAGCGGCGACGTTCTTCGATCGCATGCAGCCATTCATTGTGAATAACGGCCAAGCGGTAGCGTCGCCCCGTATCAATTCGTTCGTCAAAACCGGAGTCGGCCTAGATACGGTCATTTGCCAGATTGTCGGAGAACACGAGGCGGAGTACGACAGGCGAAGTGAAGTGACCCGCGAAGTCCAGGCGGCTCCCATAGGTCCCTTCGTTGTCGACCTGGAGGTGCGGGGGTACATTTCGTCAGGAGATTTCAAGGGAGGGCTTCGCTGCCTTCCCATTGTAGGAGCGGCTGTTGAGTCTTTGGATTCTGAAGACCTCAAGCTTCTGTACTCATCGCACGGATCCAAGCCATTGCGCATAGGGAGTAGCCTTTTCGACGAATCGCGCTCGGTTTATCTGGATGCTGGCAGGCTGATGGCAAGTCATATCGGTATTTTCGGAAACACCGGCAGCGGAAAATCGAACACGTTGGCAAGCCTTCTGAAAGGTTATGTTGGTTGCCTCCCGAAAGAAACCGACGCGGTGAGGATTCTCATATTTGACCTGAATAACGAATACGGCGGAGACGCCATAGTCCCCCGGGACAAAAAGACCGTCTATCGGCTGAACACGAGAAAGCAACTTGGATTGAACCGCGATCGCGTTCCCCTGTCTTTCGATTCGCTTGACGAGGATAGCTGGGGAACCATCTTGAGAGCAACCCCAAGGACTCAGATGCCCGCAGTCAGAAGAGCTTATTCAAAATGGAGAAGCGAGCCAGACGCGAATTATATATCCGAGATCAAACGGTCAATTGCCGATAAACGCGAAACGTTGTTTTTCACGCTGCGCAACTACTGCCCCGAGTTGATAAAAGGTATCGACAACTTGGCCTTTAACAGGACAAATGGTAGTTTTTATTATGACAATGGACAAGGGCGGCAATACATCAATTCTATCTCCGATGTACGGGACATAGTCATTAAACCTGGCATCGATCGTTTTCAGATGTTTTACCTTTGGCTTGCGTTGGAGGTCTCCAGAGCGGCCGAAAGTGGAATCAACTTTGAATTCGTCCAGCCGCTGCTTCCTCGAGCCAAATCTGTCATCAGAGATTTGGAGAAAATCTTTTCCGACGCGCCATGCGCTGGCCTGCAAGCGATATTCGACAACAAGCCCCTCGCAGTCGTTCAGTTGGGCGACGTCAATGAAGCGAGCAGAGAGATGCTTCCCGCTTTAATCGCGGAGCTGGTTATGAGAAGAGCTTCTGAAAACAAGGGCGACGGAACGCCGAGAGAAGTCGTCACGCTGGTTGTAGACGAAGCTCATAATCTGCTTGGATATGACGTCACGCAATCCGACTCGGTTCACGGCAACACGCTTCGCATTTTCGAGAAAGTAATCAAAGAGGGGCGCAAATTCGGCGTCTTTCTCTGCTTGGCAAGCCAGAGGCCGAGCGATATCTCTCCAACGATTACCTCGCAGATTCATAATTACTTTATTCATAAGCTTGTGAATCCGAACGATATCGAAAGGATAAGGAAGACCGTTAGCTTTATGGGGGAAACCAGCCTTTCAATGTTAAGCGTACTTGGCCAAGGAGAGTGCATCGTCAGCGGACCGTCGCTGCACATGCCTCAGTACGTCTATATCGATCAGCTTGATAGCTGCTCGAGGCCGAACAGCAACGATATTCAGTTGTTCGGCGATAACGGGCTGTTGGAACAAACCGCCTTAGAAAAATGGGAGTTTTAAATAATGGACAAGATCGAACTGGGTACACCCGAGGGCACCGCCGAGAACATAGACAAGATCGCCGAGCTGTTCCCGCAGGTGGTGACCGAGGTAGAGAACGCCGACGGCAAGCTTGCACGTGCCGTGGACTTCGACGTGCTGCGCGATCTTCTGGGTGATGTAGCGGAGGGACAGCGTGAACGCTACCAGTTCACTTGGCCCGGCAAGCGCGAGGCAAAGGCCGAGGCGCGCCGCCCCATCTACAAGACGATGATTCCCGAACCAGGCAAGTCCAAGAATTGGGACACCACGGAGAACCTCTACATCGAGGGTGACAACCTCGACGCGCTCAAGATTCTGAAGGAGACCTACGCCGGCAAGGTTAAGCTCATCTACATCGACCCCCCATACAATACGGGCCATGACTTCATCTACGACGATGACTTCGCCAAAACGCGCGGCGAATATGACGCGGAGAGCGGTGATTTCGACGAGGAAGGCGGTCGCCTGGTTGCCAACACCGAGGGCAACGGCCGGTTCCACTCAGATTGGTGCTCGATGATTTACCCGAGGTTGCTTCTTGCGCGCGATCTCTTGACTTCGGATGGTTCTATCTTGCTAAGCATTGATGCCAATGAGGTAAAGAATCTTCGAGCAATTTGCGATGAGATATTCGGAGCCCAGTGCTTCAAAAATTGCATTGCAGTTCGCAGAGGCATTAAGAACGTGCAGGCGCAATTTGACGATATTGCGGCTCTTTCGCAGGGGCATGAGTATATCTTGCTTTATTCGCGAAACGCGACCAATCGGTTCCACAAATTATCATTAGCTCATGATGGCAAGCCTGGCAAATGGGATACATTTTGGCGAGGTACGGATCGTCCATCTATGAGGTATGAGTTATTCGGCGAAACCCCTCATTCTGGACAATGGCGCTGGGAAAAAGGGCGCGCATATACGGCAGTTAGCAACTACAACACTTTTCTCAAGGATGCGGCAGGCTCGATGAGTCTAGACGAGTACTATCTCGATAATCTTGCCGCAACGAATGAGAAGATGAACTTTGTTCGAAAGAACGAAGATGGCACTGTGCAGTATTATGTGCCCCCCTCGACCGGAAAGCTGCTGAGCGATAACTGGATGGACCTGACTTTGAGCGGCAATGAGACCGATGCGTTTGATACCGAGAAGAGCGTTGCCATCATTCAACGAATTGTAGAGTGGCTAGCGCCACCAAACTCCATTGTTCTCGATTTCTTTTCAGGATCTGGAACTACTGCTCACGCAGTCATCGAAGCAAATAAAAACGACAACGGTCAAAGACGCTTCATTATGGTTCAGCTGCCTGAAAACTGCGGAGATAATCCTAGCGCAATCAAACATGGTTATAAGACGTTATGCGATCTTGGGGAAGACAGGATAAATCGTGCAGGCGCGAAAATCGCTGCAGACATCGACAAGGGAAACGAGCAGCTCGAGCTCGGCGCCGAGCCTAAACTCTATCCAGATCTTGGCTTCCGCGTGCTGCGTATCGACTCCTCGAACTTCAAGGACTTCTACCTCACGCCTGGCGAGATTTCCCAGGAGAGCCTCTTCGACTTCGCCGACAACGTGAAGGAGGGACGCTCCGACCTGGATTTGCTCTTCGAGGTACTGCCAAAGCTCGGCATCCCGTACTCTGCGAAGATCGAGGAGCGCGTACTCGCCGACAAGAAGGTCTTCTTCGTGGACGGCGACAAGTTGGCGGCATGCTTCGATGCGAACGTCGGCTCCGACACCATCGAGGAGATGGCGAAGGCCAAGCCCTGGTACGCCGTCATCCGCGACTCGTCCATGGCTGACGACGCCACGCACGCCAACTACGAGGAGCTGTTCCGCACCTACAGCCCCGACACTGTTCCCCAAGTGATTTAAGGCGTCGACATGAAGTTCAAGTTCAAAGTACAACAGTACCAAACCGACGCCGCAGACGCGGTGGCCTCGGTCTTCGAGGGGCAGCCCAACCAGGGCGCCTCCGTCTACCTGCGCGATCTGGGCCGCAAGCCCAAGCGCGCGCAGGGCGAGATCGATTTCGGCGGCGATGACCTCGAGGGCTATGCCAACGCGCCCGTCGCGCTTTCGGGCGCCGACATACTGGCAAACGTGCGCGCAGTGCAGCGACGCAACCAGATCCCCGAGTCGGAGGAGCTTTTCTGCGGCATGGGAGCCTGCCAGCTGGACGTCGAGATGGAGACGGGCACCGGCAAGACATACGTCTACACCAAGACGATGCTCGAGCTCAACCGCCTGTACGGCTGGTGCAAGTTCATCGTGGTGGTGCCATCGGTCGCCATCCGCGAGGGCGTGGCCAAGAACCTGGAGAACACCCAGGAGCACTTCTTCTCCCAATACCACAAGAAGATCAGGTTCTTCATATACGACTCGGACAACCTGACCGAGCTTGATGCGTACTCCCAATCGAGCGACGTCAACTGCATGGTCATCAACATGCAGGCGTTCAACGCGTCGATGAAGGAGGGCGCCAAGAACAAGGCGGCGCGCATCATCTTTGACGAGCGCGACGAGTTCAGCAGCCGCAGGCCCATCGACGTCATCGCTGCGAACCGCCCCATCGTCATCTGCGACGAGCCCCAGAAGATGGGAAAGAAGGGCGGCGCAACCCAGAAGGGCATCGCCCGCTTCAACCCACTGTTCGTGCTGAACTATTCGGCAACGCACAAGGAGAAGCACGACCTGGTGTATGCCTTGGACGCCCTGGACGCCTACAACCAGAAACTCGTCAAGCGCATCGAGGTCAAGGGCTTCTCGCTCAAAAACATGCGCGGCACCGACGGCTATCTCTACCTGCGTGACATCGTTGTGAGCAAGAGCCGTGCCCCAGAGGCCGTCATCGAGTTCAAGTACATGGGCGCGGGCGGCAAGGTCCGCAAGAAGACCCAGCGTTTTTGCGAGGGCGATAGCGTCTATGACGCAAGCGGGTCCACCAAGCTCGAAGCGTACCGCGGCTACACCATCGCAAGCGGCAACGATGGCGTGGTGCCGCCGCAGGACGGGCGTCCCGGTTACGTCCGCTTCCTGGACAGCTCCATTGGCGACAATGGCCGCATCTATATGGGCGAGGTCTACTGCGACTCCGCGGCGGATGACATCCAGCGCATTCAGATTCGCGAGACTATTAAGAGCCACCTCCAGAAGGAAGAGACTCTGTTCCGCCGTGGCATCAAGTGTCTTTCGCTGTTCTTCATCGATGAGGTGGCGAAGTATCGCGACCTTTCCGGCAACGGCGAGACCGTGGGCTACGGCAAGATCTTCGAGGAAGAATATGCGGCGGCCATTGCCGAGCGCGTGGCGCATCCCACCACGGACGACGCGTATGACCCAAGCTATCTCAACTACCTGCGACGCGATGACGCCCATGCGGTTCACAGCGGCTACTTCTCGGTGGATAAAAAGGGCAACGCCGTCGAGTCCAAGGTCGAGAAGAAGGCCGAGCGCGAGGATGGTATTGGCATCAACGACGACGACGCACGGCGTGGCTATGACCTGATCCTGCGCGACAAGGAGAAGCTGCTCTCGTTCGATGAGCCCGTGCGTTTCATCTTCAGCCACTCGGCGCTTCGCGAGGGTTGGGACAACCCCAACATCTTCCAGATTTGCACGCTCAAGGAGTCGGGCTCCGAGACCTCCAAGCGTCAGGAGGTGGGTCGCGGCATGCGCCTCTCGGTTGACCAATGGGGCAACCGCCAGGATGCGGTCTTGCTGGGGCCCGATGAGGTGCACCGCGTGAACCTGCTCACAGTTATTGCGTCCGAGAGCTACGAGACGTTTGTGCGCGACCTGCAAACCGACATCAGCAAGAGCCTGCGCGAGCGTCCCAAGAAGGTCGAGGCCAACCTGTTCAGCGGGGCCGACATCGTTGTCGACGGCCGGTCCGTGCTCTTTACCGAGTACGAGTCCAAGCGTGTCTACAAGGCCCTTTACAAAGCGGACTTCATCGACGAGGACGATAGGCCAACGGACGCCTTCAGGGAGGCCGCGGGCGCGGGGGCGTTCGTTGAGCAATTCGTGTCAATGCTGCCGGAGGACATAGCGGATGAGGCGCATGCCAAGGCGGTCGAATCCCTGGTGAGGAGCGTCTATGACGCCCATGCCCTCGATGGCATGATTGGCCGGGCCGAGGAAAAGGTGACGGAGAACTCGCTCACGGACAACTTCGCCAAGAAGGAGTTCAAGGAGCTTTGGAGCCGGATCAACCGCAAGCATGCCTACACCGTGAGCTTCTCTGATGACGAGCTGCGCCGCAAGGCAATCGCGCGCATCAACAGCGACCTGCGTGTGAGCAAGCTGCAGTACGTGCTTACGATTGGCGACCAGAAGGCCGAGGCAACTCGTGGCGAGGTCGAGGGTGGCTCGTCCTTTGGGCGCACGGGTACCGAGACGCATGACGTGGATGCGGGAACCTCTACCGTTGGCGTTACGTATGACCTCGTCGGTGAGGTTGCACAAGCTGCTGCCATCACTCGTAGGAGCGCCGCCGCTATTCTCGCGAGAATTGACGCCAACGTCTTTAGGCTCTACCGCGTGAATCCCGAGGAGTTCATCAAGAAGGCCGCCGCGCTCATCGTCTCCGAGAAGGCAACGATGGTCGTGGAGCACATCAGCTACCACGAGATAGACGATGCCTATGACGAGGCGATCTTCACCGAGCGCATGCCAGACAACGCGAGTAAGGCGTACGAGGCGAAGAAGAACATTCAGCGTTTCGTGTTCCCGGATTCTGACGGCGAGCGCAAGTTTGCCGAGGACATGGACGCCGCCGCCGAGGTAGCGGTCTACGCCAAGCTGCCTCGCACATTCCAGATTCCCACGCCGGTAGGCAACTATGCCCCCGACTGGGCTATCGCCTTCAAGGAGGGCAGCGTGCGCCACGTGTTCTTTATCGCCGAGACCAAGGGAACCATGGACTCGATGGAACTTTCCGGCGTGGAGAACGCCAAAATCGCATGCGCCAAGAAGCTCTTCAACGAAATGAGCACCAGTGATGTGCGCTACCACAACGTGGCAACGTACGAGGACTTGCTCGAGGTGATGGGCAAGATGAGCTAAGCAATGATTAGGCGCCATTAGAACAGTCGGGAGGAAGCAAGCCTTCCAACTTGTGCGATATCCCTGCCATTAGCGAAATCGGCTCACCAGCAATAACCGAGAAGGATAGATAGGTCATTAAGGATGGATGCAGGAAAATCTACGATAAGCGGCGTGTTCAACGGATCGCGCCTGCTCGAAATACCCTTCTACCAAAGGGCGTACGTCTGGGGAGAAGAGCAATGGGAGCGCTTCCTTGGCGATATGGAGTTCGTCACGGCCTCTAAGCGACCTTATTTCCTTGGTTCCATCATCCTGAAGCAGGCCTCCTCCGGCAACACCTGGTCCGAGGTGTCCGAGGTTCGCACCGTCATCGACGGCCAGCAGCGCCTCACGACCATGGTCATCTTCTTCAAGGCACTCTGCGCGAGAATCGACGCCGACAGGCTGTTTGAGCGAGATTTCGTACTGGAAACCGGCGAAGTCGCCTTGAGACATGGCAAGTACGACCGGGAGGATTTCGAGAAGGTCGTCAGCGCCGCAAGTTGCGAGCCCCTCGAGGGCTCCTCGGCCATCATCCTTGCCTACAATTACTTCCTCAAGAACATCGATCCAAAGAAAATCGACAGGAACACGATCAAGTCGAATGTCCAGTTCGTTTGCATCGACCTCACCGAGGGCGAGGACGAGCAGCAGATATTCGACACCATCAACTCACTCGGAGTACGTCTGACGACGGCGGAGCTCCTCAAGAACTACTTCTTCAACCGCGAGAACGAGCAAGCGTTCAAGGAATGCTGGGAAGATGTCTTCGAGCCTTCGGCGGAAAAGAGGGAGTATTGGGAGCAGGAGGTCATGACCGGACGCATCAAGCGCACGCTCGTCGACCTCTTCTTCGACGCGTTCCTCCAGATCCTGGTTCAGGACAAGAAGCGCGGCGTCACAACCGAGGACAAGCTCTTCTATTCGCGCACGTCCAACCTCTTCCAGTCCTACAAGGACTTCATCAGCAGGTACTACAACGGAGACAAGGACGAGATCCTCAGCAGCATGAAGGCGTATGCCAAGGTGTTCGAGTCCACGTTCAACCCAAGTTGCTGCGACGCGGACATCCCCTCCGCCCCCGGCGTCGAGCGCCTGAACGTGCTGATATTCGGCCTTAAGAACTCTACGCTCATCCCATATGTGCTCTACGTTCGCAAGAACGCGAAGTCTTCTAGCGAGGAATCCGAGGTCTACGCCCTGCTCGAGAGCTACATCGTCCGCCGAATGCTGGTTCAAGCGACCACGAAGAACTACAACAGGCTGTTCACCTCGCTGATCCTGAACGAGGTGAAGGACGCGAAGGCGCTGAGGAAGGCTCTCGAAGCCAATGACGAGGCGACGACGTACATGCCCGGCGATGCCGAGGTTCGAAGGGCGTTCAAGGAATCGTGCCTGTACAACCTTCAGTCCAAAGGCGTCCTTTATCTGCTGGAAAGCGCCATACGCCCGGGCATGAGCAGCACAGCCCTGCTCGGATTCAACCAGTACACCCTCGAGCACATGATGCCCAAGAAGTGGCGAAACAAATGGGGAACCCTCGACGACGAAGCCGCAACGCGAAGGGACCGGAAGCTCCTCACGCTCGGCAACCTCGCCATCATCACGCATTCGCTCAACGCCTCCATCCGCGATGCCGATTGGACCACCAAGAAGCAGGGAAAGGGATACAAGGACGGCTTGGCCCTCTGCGCCGCCGGCCTTGCGACCATGGCCGACGCCTTGGAGAAGAAGTCTTGGGACGAGGGTGACATCGCCGAACGCGCAGAATGGCTTGCGGACAAGGCGTTGGAGGTCTGGCGCTAAGCCCTACATGCGCCCCATCTCGAAGATATCTACACAATCACTTCCTCAGAACCATCGCCCGTCTCGGCATTCTCCTCTACCACCTTGAAAATTGTGACGTTGTCGGGTCCGATGACAATCGTGTCAGCCTCATTGAAGGCGAAGTTTATCGTTTCAAGCTCCTCCTCATTTTGATCGGCAATTTCTCGGACAACGTTTTCGTTTGAGACCACATCCTGCAGCTTTGCGCGCTTCTCAGAGATGTCCGCCTTCGCCTTAGCGCGCATGCGCATCGGGTTGAGGCGGTTCACGTTTTTTCCCGCTTCGCGGAGCAGCCCCAGGACAACATTCTCGACCTCACGGTCGTCTTCCGAGCGCTCAGCGATAGCGAGCGGTTTTCCTCCCACTTTGGAGTTTTTCTCCGAAAGAGCGAGCCTCGCTTCCCCTCGAACGGAAGAAAACCCGTCCGCCATCCGTCTTGTTATCTGCCTGTCGGTTTCAATTCTCTGCCTCGTGTAGTCGCCCTCGAAACGCATGCCTATCTGCTGAGCCATAACGAAAAGCTGGAATGCCACGGCGGCTCGCGTTTCCATCGCGGAGAGCTTCTCCGCCTCCTCGGCTATCTTTTCCGCCGAGAGGCGCTTCCTTGCCCGCACCTCGGCTGAAAAGTCCTTCATGCACTCGAGTTCATAGTTCCACGCCTTGTTTGCCTCATGCTGTGCGTCCTCAATAATCTGCAGCGCGACTTGACGCTTCTCGGCGCTGGCGCCGTACTCCTGGCACTTGAGAGTAAGGCGATCAAGGGCGTCATATGCCGCTTTGAGCTCGGCATCGCGCTCGCGCTGCATATCTCGTTGAATCGCCTCGATGCCGGACTGAAGACCGTCAAGTTTCTCGTTTATCTGGTTCATATACGCCATGCCCACCGCCACCGCGGCACCCTGAAGCGCAAGGTTTGCCACCGCAGCGGGTTGAAGACCAGCCTGCTTGATACCAGCCATCTCGTTGAACTTACCGTCACTGCCAAAACTGGAAAGGAGCTTATAACCATCCCATTCGGGTGCCTTGCGTGAACAGAGGTCCGCCCAGCCCACGCCCTCTGGGAACCTGACCATCGCCATGCCGATCTCGTTAACGCCCTGTGCGACGTTGGCGCCAAACGGTATGAGAGCATCTGCCGCGATAGCTGCCTTGCTTCCTACAGGAAGCCTAACGGTCCTCACTGCAGAATCCTTGAGAGCCGCCAACTCATTTTCGGCTATCCTCGAGAGAGCTTGCTCCTGTGCGAGCGCGATGGCGGCAACGTCATTGGCGGATTCATCGGCCTCTTCGGTACCGAAGAGGCGGTCTAGGAAAGACATGAGGCAGCTCCTAATGGGACGGATGCAGTTGCGGTTATTATCCCACCGCCGTCGAGGTCAGAAGGCGGGAGAACGCATCGGCTCTCGTGGCGGCAGAGCGCGCGGCGAAGGTCAAACAAACGAGAGCGGTGTCCATACCTGACACCAGGGTTAAGTCCATCTTGATGACGGAGAGGGGCCAAAGCTAATTAAGCCTACAGGTAGGGCAGCATGAAAATGGCGGGCAAATAAGATAACTGGCCCCGCAAGCCCACTAACAGCGCCTTCGGCGATTGAATCTCGGCACTATTCAGCCCATGAAAATGGCGTACAAAAAGAATTTGGGCCCGATAACTTGAGTCAGAGTTCATTCCGGAGCCCTGCCTACCTCCCCTCCGCCTTCAGCTTCAGCAGCAGGCCACCCAGCTCGGGGCATTTGCTGGAAAGGCGCGTCTGGGCTCGCTCGCCCATCCCCCACCGTTGGCGGACTTCTTGGGCGCGCGGACTCACGTGATAGTCCCCCTCCATCATCTGCTTGAGCAGCTTGGCGGTTACGCGCGCATCGGCTAAGGCGCTGTGGGCGTGACCCGTCGACTCGTCGAACTCGATGCCAAACCACGTCGCCGCGTCACTCAAAGAGATGCGCCCGTGGCTGCCCACGTCCATGATCGAGGTGTAGAACGCCTGCAGGTCGGCCCAGTCCGTAGGAAATGCGGAAAGGTCGATGTGTTTTGCCTGGCACTCAGTCAAAAGCTGTCGACGGTCCGTCCCGCTCCAGCAAACTATCTGGGCGGAGTAGCGACCGATCCAATCGCTGAGCCTTTTGATCACCATGTAGAGCGGATCGGCCATCGCGGTGTCCACAGCCGATATCCCTGTAAGCTCGCGGACGGGGAACACAACGCCTTCGGTAAATTCCGTCTGCACAAACTGCGAGAACTCGCCCATAACGTTGCCGTGGTAATCGAGTTTGACGGCGCCGACCTCGATAATCTCGTTGCGCAGTCCACGACGCTGGCGCTGCTTTGGCACCGGCGCAAACTCAAAGTCCAGCACAATCTGGCGCGCAAAGTTCGTCGTATCGATGGCCGAGATACCCGGCGTCTTTTCAGCTGACACGGTTAGGGCCTTTCTCCGTCAACTGCCGCTTGCTACATAAGCGGCTACATTGCCGTAAGGATAGGCGCCCGTGCGGACATGAAATCGCACAGCACGGCTTTCCGGCATCCTTGCGTAAAGCCACACTTTGAGAGAATCACGCCACTGTTATTATCGAACATATATTCGTATTTATAGCAGTACTTTGATAGAATTGCAGTTGTTGACGGCAGTTCCATGTGCCGGGCAGCGCCCTCCATGCGACGGGAGGTGATGCCCATGACCGATCTGACTGATTTCGTGAAGCTCCTGACCGCTTTGGTCTCGCTCCTCACGGCGCTTATCGGACTTACCGAGGCACTCAAGCAGCGTACGAAGCAGAAAAAGAGGGGTCGACGCCTCTAAGGCATTGACCCCTTAATCGAAGTAACGGCGCTGCCCAGCTATCACCCTTGGGCTGCCGTCGACCTTATTCTACCCACGGGTGCCAGGTTTAACAAATGGATTTTCGGTTACGAAGTCCGGAGCTCGCCCCTCTACTCCAGCGGCGTTGCGCCGGATTCTGGGACGCACTTTCCGCCCCATGCCTCTATCGGAAACGGCATCCCATCCTGAAGCGGGAATCCGGGACGTAGTTTCCGCCAAAGGCCGCCAAAGGGAAAGCGCGTCCCATTCCGAGCATCACATCAGAGCGCGCTTGGTTATCTCCGCTCACACATCTCGGCAAACGAGATCAGCTTGACGTCTCCCCTACTCTCCGCGGCATCCCGACATCCCTGCGTAAAGCCGCTTTTTGAGAAAAGTGCATAGCTTTTTCGTTGCCGTCTAAAGAGCTCGCTTCGGTGCACGAGCTTTTGCAGCACGTCTTCGCCCGCCGGTTCATTGCGCCATTTGCACTCCGCAAACAGCGCAGCGCCCTCGCCATCGTCAACAATCAAGTCGATTTCTTCCTGCGTATGCGTGCGATTGTCCGTCCCCCACCAGCGCCCGACACTCGCCGGAACCACATCGAGCTGGCCCGCGCGCGCGAGTTCGTACACGTATTGTCTGCATATAATCTCAAAGATCGTACCCATGTAATCCGATACGTGCGGCTCAATGCGCTCATACGCCATCTCGGCCATATCGTTTTGAATCAGCCCAATGTTCTGCGGCACAAACTTGTACCAGAACCTAAACATCTGATCGCTCAGCAGATACACGGCTCGCTTATTGCTCGTCTCGTTTAGGGGCAGCTCGCGCTCGACAATCCCGAGCGACGCCAGCTTATCCACATAGCTCTTTACGTTGCTCGCAGGGATTCCCGTAGAGCTCGCAATCTCCGAGATCTTCGAGCGCCCCTGAGCAATTGCTTGCACGATCGCATCATATTGCTCGGGATTGCGGCACTCTTGCAATAGCAGGTTACTCGGCTCCTCAAAGAGATAGCCCGTAGGAGTAAGAAAAAGACGTTTGATGTTGTCCTTGAGCGGCGCGGCAGGATCGACTTTCTCGATATATGCAGGAATGCCGCCCGTCATGCCATAGCAAACCGCAGCGTCTTCGCGACTCATGCCCTGCCACAGGCCGAGGGTCGTCGTAAAATCGAGCGGCATGATCTTAAACTGGGCCGTACGCCTACCGTATAGCGGACTCTCGTAGCCCAGCACCTGCTCTTCCATAAACGAAAGCGACGACCCGCACAGGATAAGCATGAGCTTGGTCTCTTTGTACAGGTGATCGATCTTGTCTTGCAGCAACGAGCTGATTTCGGGATTCGATTGGGCGAGATAGGGATACTCGTCAATCACGACAACCAAACGTTCCGTGCGAGCCATGGTGGCCAATGCATCGAACGCTTCGTCAAAACTACGAAACGACACGCCTGCAGCACCAACCGAGCCTGCAAGTATCGCCTGGCTAAAGCCGTGCAGGTTTGCCTCCGCATTGGTACGACGAGCTTGAAAGTAAATAGCCTTCTTGCCTTGGATGAATTCTGTGATGAGACGCGTTTTGCCCACGCGACGGCGGCCGTAAATCACAGGCATCTCAAAGGAGCCCGTGCCATACAGTCGATTGAGCTCGGACATTTCCGCCGTTCTTCCGATAAACATAGGGCCATCCTTCCTTTGCGTTATAGCTAGCTATATTATACCTTCCTATAATATAGCTAGCTATAACGCAATTCGACAAGCGGCGCACGAAAAAGGGCGATACACCGCCGCACGTGGACCGTTCCGGAAAATGTATCCCGTTCTGGAACCAAAAACTGGGCCGTAGTTTCCGCTAAGCATGCCATCCGGAAAGCGTGTCCCGTTCTGAGCCTGAATTCTGGGATGCACTTTCCGCTGAAGCTTCTACCGGAAAATGCATCCCATTCCGAGCGCTCATTCCGGGTCACAGCTTCCGCAGATACAAGACGACGATCCGCAGCCCTTATCACATGCCTTCAAATATGCGATCCAGAAACACAAAACAGCAGATAGAATGCTCTTTTTCAAAAAAGTACACGTTCCGAAACTTACCAAGACTTCATATCCAGCTACCGTTCACGGTCGCCGATTACCGCCCACCGATTCAAACAAGAAATATGTCGTCAAAAGCATGTCATCTACCTGCATGGTTAGATTTTGGTCAGCTTTTGGTCAGCTGAGCGGCAAGTTCCAGCTGATACGTTTTTGCTACCCAAAAGGAGGCGGTAGCTCATGACCCATTGCAATGACCAACTCATCGACCAACTGCTTACTCAAGCCGAACAAGAGGGGCGCTGTCTGATTCCCCCGAGCACGGCGATCCGAAAAGCGCTCCTTCGGCGCACCGGCGACATGGTCGTCTCGCCCATGCCGGGACTGTTCGCGCGTAAAATGCGCTGGGATGAACTCAACCGGGCGCAGCGTCATTGCGAGATTATTCGCGCCCTTGCGATCATCCACCCCGATTGGACGTTCTGCTCGTTTTCGGCCGCCTGCCTGCTGGGGCTCGAGGTCTCGTGGCGACATCTGAATGTCGTGCATGTCTGCAGCTCGACAAAGCCGTCGGCTCGCCCAGGCGCGCATATTCAGCGGCATCAGATCGAGCCGGCCGGAGCAATCCGTCTATCCGGCATATCGGTAACGCCGCCCATCCAAACGGCCACAGATTGCCTGCTGCAAACCGGTTTTGCTGACGGCATGCCCATTGCCGATTCGGCAATCTTAAAGCTCGGCCTTGCGCGGGAACAGCTGATGGAGGCCGTCGAGCAACGAGCGACTGCCCGCAATGGCCACGCGATTCGTACGGCTCTCACAACGCTTCGATATGCCGATGCCCGCGCCGAGAGCGGCGGGGAATCGGTCGCCCGCGCCGTCATGATCGAGACGGGTTTTGCGCCCGACTGGCTTCAATACGAGCTGACGGACCCCTTCGATTCGGCCAAACCCATACGAACGGACTTTGCCTGGGAGCGCCAGGCGCGAGAACTCACACTGGGCGAGCTCGACGGGCTCATCAAATATACCGACCAGACCATGCTGGCCGGGCGCACCACCGCCGAGGCGCTCGTTGCCGAACGACAGCGCGAGGCGTACCTATCGCTCTACGGTCACCCTCTGCTGCGCTTTACCATGAACGAGGTCCGCTCGACAGGAATGCTCGCCAAAAAGCTGCAGACGGCAGGCATCCGGCAGACCGCGCTGCCGACATGGCTCAACGAGGTGGACCTGTAGGAGCTGCTAGGCCACGCATCGCCGAATCGCATCCCCCCTATCTGGGCCGCGTTTTCCCAACGGCCACGCTGGCGGAAAGCGCGTCCCAGTTCGGACACTCAAAACGGGATGCACTTTCCGTATGGCGGGCCTAGCGGAAAGCGTGTCCCGGAATCCAGCCTCGGAACGGGACAGGCTTTCCGGTTGAGTCCTTCAGCGGAAACCGCATCCCGGAATAAACGCTCAAACTGGGATGCGGTTTCCAAACGGCCGGCCAGCGGAAAACACATCCCATTCTGAGGCACGATTCCGGGACGCAGTTTCCGCATGCGGAGGCGCTCCAAACAAAAGGCCCCAGCTCGCGATGGAGCTGGGGCCAAAGGTACAGCATATGCAGTTGATGTTGAGCGCGAACAGCTCGTCAGCAATGGCCGCCCGCGCCCTACCCTACCCGCGGTTGCGAACGCGGCTGTAGGGCGTATCCACCATGGGCAGATCTGGACGCAGCTTGCCGTCAAACGCGCGGTAGGCGTTCTGTACGGCGGGCGCCGTGGGGATCGTTGCGATCTCGCCGATGCCCTTGCCGCCGTATGCCACGGGCAACAGCTCGTCCTTCTCCACGTAAATGGCGTGGATATCCGGGATCTCGGGCGCACGGAACAGCCCGAGCGTACCGTACCTGGCCTGGGGCACGCAGTCCTTGAGCGGCCAGTCTTCGGTAAGCGCATAGCCCATACCCATGAGCACGCCGCCTTCGATCTGACCCTGGATGGAGATGGGGTTGACCACCTTGCCGGAATCGTGCGCAGCATAGACCTCGCTCACGCGGCCGTCATCGTCCAAAATGACCACATGCGTGGCAAAGCCGTAGCAGATGTGGCTCTTGGGATTGGGAACGTCGGCGCCCAGCTTGTCGGTCGGCTCCAGGTACACGTAGCCAAACTCGCATCCCTCGAGCGCCTTGATGGCAGCCGCGGGATCCTGAGGATGCATACCCTGGCCGGCGACGAGCTCCTGCGTGTGCAGCTGATAGGCGCGACCGTCGTCGTACTCGATCTTGACGCCGTCGCCATGCGCGCTCACGGGAGCATCGGGCGCGGGCTTGCCGGCCTCAATGCCAAACATGGCATCGCGCAGCAGGAAGGCGGCACCGCGCACGGCCTCGCCGGTCACGACCGTCTGACGCGAGCCAGACGTGGTGCCGGAGTCGGGAGCGTTCTCGGTGGAGCACTCGCCGTTGGCGATGCAGCGAAGCGGCAGGCCGCACGCCTCGGCAACGTCCTGCAAAAAGACGGTGTTGCAGCCCTGGCCGATGTCGGACGTGGCGGCATAGACCACGGCCACGCCGTTCTCGACGCGGATCTTGCAGCGGCCGGCATCGGGCAGGCCCACGCCCACGCCGGCGTTCTTCATGGCGCAGGCAATGCCGGCATGTCCGGGATGCGCGTAGTAGGCATCCTTGACCTCGAGCAGCGTCTCCTTAAGTGCCGTGGAGCAGTCGGCAATCTGGCCGTTGGGCAAAACCTCGCCCGGCTCGATGGCATTACGGTAGCGGATCTCCCACGGATCCAGGCCGACCTTCTCGGCCAGCAGGTCGATCAGGCTCTCGAGCGCAAACTCGGACTGGCAAACGCCAAAGCCTCGGTACGCACCGGCGGGCGGGTTGTTGGTGTAGTAGCCAAAGCCGCGGATGTCGGTGTTCTGGTACTTGTAGGGGCCGACGGCATGCGTGCAGGCGCGCTCGAGCACCGGGCCGCACAGCGACGCGTAGGCGCCGGTATCAAAATTGATCTCGCAATCCAGGCCGGTAAAGTTGCCCTCGGCGTCGCAGCCCAGCGTAAAGATGCCGTCCATGGCGTGGCGCTTGGGATGGAACGCGAGCGACTCAGCACGCGTGAGCTTGCACTTCACGGGACGCTGGAACTTATATGCGGCGAGCGCGGCCAGGTGTTGGATGGACACGTCCTCCTTGCCGCCAAAGCCACCACCCACGAGCATGGTCTCGACGACCACACGCTCGGGTTCGTTATCCCAGCCAAACATGTGGGCGCACTCTTTGCGCGTATCGTAGGCGCCCTGGTCGGTCGACTGCACCTTGACGCCGTTCTTGTACGGGAAGGCAACGGCGCACTCGGGCTCCAAGAAGGCATGCTCGGTAAAGGGCGTGGTAAAGCGCTGCGTCACGGTGAACGCGCTCTCCGCCAGCGCCTTGGCGGCGTCGCCGCGCGTCACGTGGCGGCTCTGGCACACGTTGTCCTTGAGCTCCACCGTGTTGCCAAAGGCAAAGAAGCTGTCATGCAGGCGCGGCGCGTCGACGGCCTTGGCCTCGACAATGTTGCGCACGGGCTCCAGCGGCTCGTAATCAATCTTTACGAGCTTCTTGGCCTTCTCGAGCGTCGCCTCGTCCTCGGCAACCACCAGCACGATGGCGTCACCCACGCAGCGGGTGATATCGCCCGCCGCGATCATGACGTCCCAGTCCTGGATAAGGTGGCCGACCTGGTTAACCGGCACGTCCTCGGCGCGCAGGATACCCACCACGCCGGGCAGGGCCTCGGCCTTGGAGGTATCGATGGAGAGCACACGGGCGCGCGGGTACTTGGAGCGCACGGCGCTGGCGTAGGTCAGACCCGGCTGATCGAGCTCGTCGATGTCGTCGGGATACTTGCCCTCGCCGAGCACCTTCTTGCGCACGTCGATACGGAAGGCGCGCTTGCCCACGCCGTAGTCATCGCCGCGCTCCAGATCCTCGTCGATCTGCTTTTCGCCGCGGAGCACCGCAGCTGCCAGCGAAATGCCCTCGATGATCTTCTTGTAGCCGGTGCAGCGGCAGACGTTACCGCGAATGGCGTACTTGATCTGTTCCTCGGTGGGCTCGGGGTCCTCGGCGATGAGCGCTGCACCTGCCATGACCATGCCGGGGATACAAAAACCGCACTGCACGGCGCCCACGGCACCAAAGGCGTACACAAAGGCCTCGCGCACGTCCTCGGGCAGGCCCTCGACGGTCACGATGTTACGGCCGGCGGCAAGGGCGGTGGTCAGCACGCACGCCTTGACGGCCGCACCGTCCACATGGATGGTGCAGGTACCGCAGGCGCCCTCGGAGCAGCCGTCCTTAGCGGAATGGATGTGCAGGTCGTCGCGAAGATAGCGCAGCAGCGGTTTGTTTTGGGTCGTCGTGCGCTGGACGCCGTTAACGGTAAAAGTGAATTCCTGTGCCATGGTGATTCCCTTCTACACGCCGGCGGCGATGCCGGTGCGGTCGTGAATGGCGCCATGCGGGCAGACGACAGCGCACATGCCGCACGACAGGCAGTCCACGCCGTCGATATGGGCGCAGTTGTCCTCGATGCGGATAGCACCGGCAGGGCACTTTTTAGCGCACATGCCGCAACCGATGCAGCTCGTGTCGCAAATCTTGCGCGCAATGGCGCCCTTATCGGTGTTGTTGCAGCGCACCAGAATGTTCTGGTAGCCGGGAACGAAGGCAATCACGCGCTGCGGGCACGCCATGCCGCACAGGCCACAACCCGTGCACTTTGAGCGATCCACGCGGGCGATGCCATCGACCAGCGCAATGGCACCGTGGGGGCAGGCCGTGACACAGGCGCCACAGCCAATGCAGCCTTCGCTGCAGCGGGCGTCGCCGCCTGCGGAGGCGCAACCGCTTCCGCAGGCAACGTAGGCCACGTTATGTTGAATGGATTTGGCCATAAGAGACTCGCCTATTTCTTAAGAAGGTACAAATAGTTGTCGCGCACAGCCCTGATGGTCAGGCGGACGGCCTCGGGAAGACCGGTGTTAACGGCATCGACCGAGACGGTGCGGACCGTGCCGGCGACGCGGACCTTAAAGTGATCCTCGTCCACGGCCAGGAAGCCCTCGTTCTCGGAGTTCTCCATGTCTTGCTCGCTCCAGAACAGGGTGAGCTTGTCCTTGTAGGGACGACCCTCCTGGTAGGGGCAGAACACGGCGCAGTTGCCGCACTCGTTGCACATGCCGTCGACATGGACGACCTGATGCTTGGCCAGGCCCGGCACCTTGATGGCAACGTTGGCGCGGTTGGGGCACACGTCGCAGCAGACCTCGCACACCGAGCCGCAGCCCAAGCAGCGGGTCTTGGTGCAGTTGCGCTTGTCGCGGCAGAGCGTACCCTTGCGCTCGTAGCAGGTGTCCTCGCGACCGGCCTGCTCGTTGCAGTCGGCGTACTTGTTAAAGTCCACACCGGCAATGGCACGGGCGACTTCGGCGGCATCGGCGATAGCCTCAACCACGGTGGCGGGACCGCGACGGCAGTCGCCGGCAGCCCAGACGCCCTCGACGCCGGTGGAGGTGGCGGCAAGGCGGCCGCGACGGTCGTGCTCGACGCCCGCGGCGTCGTACAGGCTGGCATCGATGCCCTCGCCCACGGCGCAGATCACCGTGGTGGCGGAAAGCTCGACGGTCTCGCCCGTGGCGACAGGGCTGCGACGGCCGCTTGCATCCGGCTCGCCAAGCTCCATGACGTCGCAGGTCAGCACGGCACCGTTGAGCGCCTTGGGCGCCAGCAGCTCGCAGAACTCAACGCCGTCGGCAAGAGCAAGATCGAGCTCTTCCTCGTCGGCGGGCATCTGCTTCTTGGTGCGGCGGTAGACCAGGCGCACGTTCTTCACGCCGGCCAGGCGCTTGGCCACGCGGGCCGCGTCCATGGCGGTGTTGCCGGCGCCAATGACCACGACGTCCTCGCCCAGCTCGAGCTTCTCGCCCTTCTTGGCGGCCTCGAGGAACTCCAGCACGTCGAGCTCGGCGCCCTCGCCCAGGCCCGCAGAGCCGGGCATCCAGGCACCGGTGGCCACGACCACGTCGGTAAAGCCCTGGTCCTTGAGCTCGTCAATGGAATCAACGCGAGCGTTGAGCTGCACCTTGGCGCCAAAGGCTAGGCAGAGCTCGGCATCGTGGGAGATATCGTCGCTCGCGATACGGAACTCGGGAATCACGTGACGGACCACGCCGCCGAGCGAATCGCGGGCCTCGAAGATGGTGACGGGCACGCCGGCACGCGTCAGGAAGAATGCCGTCGCCAGGCCGGCCGGGCCGCCGCCGATAACGGCAACGTTGCGCTCGCCGTCGTTGGCGATGGCCTGGGCGCGCAGCTTGGGCAGCACGGCGGTCATGGCCTCGCGGGCGGCCTTGAGCTTGCTGGCGCGAATCTGGGCGCCCTCGGGCTCGTAGAACGCACGCTCGCAGGCACGGCCGCAGGGATGCGGGCAGATGGTGCCGGTAATGAACGGCAGGGCGTTGCGCTCGATGATGATGTTGAGTGCGTCCTCGTAGCGGCCCTCGTCAACGGCCGCCAGGTAGGCGGGAATATCCTGCTGGATGGGGCAGCTCGTGCGGCACGGCGTGGTAAAGCAATCGGAAAGAGGGCTCTTGCCGGCGACCTTGCGGTCGGGCAGCGGACGCAGCGGCTTCTTGTAGAGCGGGTTGGTGAGTGAGTCGGTCTGGATCGCAGTCACAGCCTCGAGAGAGACACCCGCGAACGGCTTGCCATCCAGGTCGGTAAACTCGCCGGCCATCTGGCTAAAGCGCTCGTAGCCACCGGGCTTGAGCACGTCGGTCGCCAGGGTGACGGGCCAAATGCCGGCATCGTACAGGGCGCGGATGTTGTAGACCGTAGCACCGCCGGAGTAGCTGATGCGCAGCTTGCCATCGAACTGCTCGGTAATGCGACGGGCAGCCTCGATGGTCAGCGAGAACAGCGAACGGCCGGACATGTACATCTCGGTGGAAGGCAGCTCGTTCCTCGTCACGTCGACGGGGAAGGTGTTGGTGAGCTTGACGCCAAACTCCAGGCCGCGCTCGGCGCACAGGGCAATCAGGCGCTCGAACATGGGCACGGCGTCGGCCCACTGCAGGTCCTCGCGGAAGTGCGTATCGTCGAAGACGATGTAGTCAAAGCCCAGCTCGTTCAGACGCTGGCGGGCAAACTCATAGCCCAGCAGCGTGGGGTTGCACTTGATGTAGGTGTTGAGGCCCTTCTCGGTGATGAGGTAGGTCGCGATGCGCTCGATCTCGGCGGGCGGGCAGCCGTGCAGGGTAGACTCGGTGATGGAGTTGGAGACGCGTGCCGGGATGGACTCGACAAACGCGGCGTCGACATGCTCAAACTTGTCCAGGTTGGCGAGCGCCCATGCGCGGCACTCGTTCCAGACGTCGGAGCCGCTGGCGTCCTTCATGCCCTCGATGTAGGCGTCGACCTTGGGGCTCTTGATGCCCTCCAGGTCATAACCCACGGACATGTTGAAGACAAAGCCGTCCGGGCTGCCCAGGCCGTACTCGCGAGCGATCAGGTGGCAGGCAAACCATGCCTTCACGTACTCGGCAAAAGCCTGCGGAACCTCGAGCTCGGTCGACCACTCGCAGTTGTAGCACTCGTCCTGCGCCACAATGCAGGGCTTGTTGACACACTTGGAGAGCTCCTCGCCGTCCATAACCTGAACGGTCTTGAGCTCAAAGAAGCGGGAACCGGCCACGTAGGATGCCACAATGTTCTGGGCCAACTGCGTATTGGGACCGGCGGCCGGGCCAAACGGAGTCTCGATGCGCTCGTCAAAAATGGGAAGCGCGCCCTCCTGGTTGGTCGTGACCATCTTGCGCACGCCAAAGACGGCGCCCTGAGTCTTGTGCTCCTCGATGATCCAGTTCATCAGCTGCGAAAACGGGATCGGCCTCATGATGTCGCTCATAATGAGTTCCTCTCTGTAACGCCCGGCGAGACCGCGCGGCGGGCGCAAATACGGTGTAGCGCTAGCACAGCGCCGGCGACCCCGCGGAGGCCGCCTATGCGCGCGCCGGATGTGGCGAAACATCCGACGCGCGCGAATCTACTTGTGAATTAGTAGGTGCGATCGTTGAGCGTGCTCCAGAGCTTCTTGGACTCGGCCATGGTCAACGCGTTGATCTTGTCCTCATCAATGCCAACGAACTCGCGATCCTTGTACAGGACGCGGCCGTTGATGATGGTGGTGCGGCAGTTTTTGCCCATCATGCCAAAGAGCATGTGGCCGTCGATATTCTCCTCGCTCAGCGGCGTAAAGGGCTTGTAGTCCATAACGATAACGTCGGCGGCAGCGCCGGCCTCGAGCACACCGAGCTTGCGATCGAAGTACTTGCTCGCCATCTTGGCGTTGTTCTCGAACAGCATCGTCATGGCCTCGCACCAGCCCACGTTGGGCATGGCGGCGTTGTGGCGCTGAATAATCAGGAAGACCTTAAGGCTCTCGAGCATATCGTGGGTGTAGGCGTCGGTGCCCATGCACACGGGGATGCCGCGGCGGAAGAACTCGAGCACGGGGGCGCAGCCCACGGCGTTGCCCATATTGGATTCGGGGTTGTTGACCAGCCAAGTGCCGGACTCCTTGACGATATCCATCTCGGCAGGCGTCACGTGGATGCAGTGGCCCAGCATGGTGTCGGGACCCAGCAGGTTGTGCTGCAGCAGGCGCTCGACGGGGCTGATGCCACCGCGGTTGAGGCGGGAGTCCCACACGTCGTTCATGCCCTCGCACACATGGATGTGGAAGCCGGTCAGGCCGTTGTTGGCCTCGGCCATCTTATCCATGGTCTCGTCCGAAAGCGTAAAGGTAGCATGTCCGCCAAACATGGCGGCGATCATGTGGTTGTCGTTATCGCGACGCTCCTTGGCGGCCCACTGGGCAAATTCGGCGTTCTCGGCAATGGCCTGGTCGCACTTTTCCTGGCCGCGGCGATCGGAGACCTCGTAGCACAGGCACGAACGCATGCCCAGCTCCTGAGCTGCATCCTTAATGGTAAAGAGGCTTCCCGGAATCTCGCAGAAGCTCGCATGGTGATCGAAGATCGTGGTGACGCCATCACGGATGGAGTCCAAAATCGTAGCATAGGCGCTGGCCTTGGTGCCGTCGAGCGTCAGGTTGTCGTCGATCTTCCACCACTGCTGCTCGAGATTCTCCAAGAAGTTGGTGGGGTTGCAGCCCTTAATGGCAAGGCCGCGGGCCAGACCCGAGTAGATGTGGGTGTGGCAGTTGATGAGTCCGGGCATGATGAGGTTGCCCTGGGCATCGACGTACTCGGCATCCGGGTACTTGGCCTTGAGCTCGCGCTCGGGGCCCACTTCGACGATCGTATCTCCGTCAATGGCGACCGCACCGTTTGGAATAAACGGGGCCTGAGCGTTGCGGGTAAAGACGGAACCGTTAGCGACCAGAAGCATGGATGCTCCCTTCAACATCAGAGGCGGGGTTTGACACCTCTGACATGGCGGAGTGCGAAGCGCCGGCCTACACCGGAAACGGGCCCTCTCCCGTCAACGCTTCACCAAAGGGACAAACCCTTTGAAGTGCGGCTTGGTGCCGCATGGCGTCGGCGGACGAGGCGATGCGTCCGCCGACGAATAGCACCGAATTGGTTACTTCTTGCTCTCGGGCAAGACCAGATCCACGGCAGCGTCCTTGGCAGCATCGATATGCTGAGCCACGACCGGCGTCTGCGGGAGGATCAGGTTAAGGACAATGGCCATGATGGCGGTGGGGGTCACGGCGTTGGAGCCGATGACGGTGGACACCCAGGTGGGCATGCCCTCGCCGGCAAGGCAACCGCTGGCCATCCAGATACCCAGGCCAAAGACGACGGAGGTACCGACGATGGTAGTAGTGCGCTGCGTAAGGCCCTCGCGGGTGAACATGCGCACGCCGTTCATGGTGATGGTGCCAAAGACGCCGACGGTCGCGCCGCCGATGACGGGCTGCGGGATAGCGGAAAGGACGGCAGAGAGCTGCGGGAACAGACCGGCGATGGCAAAGACGGCCGCGATGATCACAAAGACCCACTTGTTGACGACCTTGTTGGAGCAGATGATTCCCACGTTCTGGCCAAGGGCGCTGGTGGGAAGACCGCCCAGCAGGCCGCCGACCATAGAGGTGAGGCCCTGGGACACGATAGCGCCGGAGAGTTCGCGCTCGGTGGGCATGCGGTCGATGGAACCAAGGCAAGCAGCGGAGACGTCACCGATAACCTGGATGGCGACCATGGGGAACACGACGGCGAGGGTAATGCAGACCTCGGGATCAAACTCGAGCGCGTAGGGCATGAGCTTGGGAAGGGCGAAGACCTGGGCGGTAGCGACGCTGGAGAAGTCGATCATGCCAAAGGGGATGGAGACGATCATGCCAACGATCATGCCAAAGAACACAGATCCCAGCTTGAGCGTGCCCTTGCCAAAGTTGGCGAGCGCAAAGACCACGGCGAAGGTGATAAGAGCAACGCACCAGGCCTGCGGGGTGCCCCACAGCGGCGTACCCATACCGCCGGCCATGTACTTGACGGCCGTGGGATAGAGAGAGACGCCAATGGAGAAGATGACCGTACCGGTCACGACAGGCGGGAACAGCCACTTGATCTTGCTGTAGGCCAGACCAAAGAGGACCGCGACGGCGCCACCGACGATCTCGCCGCCCAGCAGCGCACCAAAGCTAAAGCCCGAGGCACCCATGGCCTGCAGGGCCGGCAGGAACGCGAAGGAAACGCCCATGACGATGGGCAGGCCGCCGCCGATGCGACGGAAGGGAGCGAAGGCCTGAAGGGCCGTATCGATCGCCGAAAGAATGAGCGCGACCTGGATGATGTCGGTGCTCTGCTGGCTATTAAAGCCGTAGACGCCGGCCATGATGACCGCCGGGGTAATGATGCCGGCAAACGATGCCAGTACGTGCTGAAGGGCACACGGGATCATTTCCTTAACGGGAGGCATGCCTTCGCGAGTGAACAGGGCTTCAGTGCCGTTCGTAACCGTCTCCTGGGTCATTTGACCACCAATCCTCGAAATAGTTGTTTTCGCATCTAACGCTCTATTGTGACGCAGTGCGGGGTTGAGGTTGTGCCTTCGTTGGATATCGTATTAAAGATGATTCTCATTCTCAATAATAATTTTTTGTTATCAGACTATTCTTAAGCTGAGATAACGAATTTCCGCAGGTCAGGAAAGTGTCCGGTCAAAATAGCATCTAACTTTTCTTTTGGTCAACCGTTTACCGCCAAATTCCTACCGTTCGTCTGTATTACGCAATGTACCTGCGAATATGCGAGATGAGGAATGGCGTGTTACCATGAGAAAAAATTGTTATGAACATTTCCGATTTCACCCCAAGGAGTTGCCCGTGAACGAGACCGTACGTCGCTTTTTGCCGATGGTCGATTTCCTGGAGCAGATACTCGGTAAGAACAGCGAAATCGTGCTGCACGATTTTTCGGATCCCGACCACGCCATCGTCGATATTCGCAACGGCATCGTGAGCGGCCGCAAGGTCGGCGGTCCCGCCACCGATCTGGCACTCAAGATCATGCACGACGCCAAGTATCGCGACCTGCCGTTTATTACGGGCTACGAGGGCCGCGGTGCCGGTGGCAAGACGTTGGAGTCGGCGACGTACTTTATCCGCGAGAATGACGAGATCGTCGGTATGCTCTGCGTCAACACCGACCTCTCGACCGTACGCTCCATCAACGCCATGGCGCAGCAGCTCATGGCGTGCTTCGACGCGGCGCCGACGCGCACGGAGCCCGCCCCTATCGAGGTCGAAAGCCTTTCGGAGTCCACACAGGAGCTCATCGACCGCAGCATTGCCGAGTTGCTGAGCGCGCGCGGGCTGGATGTAGCGTCGCTTGGTCAGGGCGACCGCGTGGACGTCATTCGCCACCTCAACGGCAACGGGGTGTTCATGCTCAAGGGCGCCGTGGCCTGCGCCGCCACCGCGCTGGGCATCTCGGAGCCCAGCGTCTACCGCTACCTGCAAAAAGTTCGCAAGGAGGGCTAACGAGCAAAATGGAGCGCAGCTCCACAAGCGATCCGTCACTTAACAAAAGACCCTGCAGCTCGCACGCGCTGCAGGGTCTTTTTGCATGTCATGTTTAGTTGTTGCCAACGCCTTAGAGAGCGGCGACGACCTCGATCTCGACCAGACCGCCAGCCGGAAGGGCGGCAACCTGGAAAGCGCTGCGCGCGGGGAACGGAGCCTCGAACTTGGAGGCGTAGATCTCGTTCACGGCAGCGAAGTCGGCAATGTCGGCCAGGTAGACCGTGGTCTTGACGACATCGGCAAACGTAGCGCCGGCGGCAGTCAGCAGGGCCTCGACGTTAGCAAGGGACTGCTTGGCCTGGGCCTCGACGCCCTTGGGCATCTTGCCAGTTGTGGGGTCGATGCCCAGCTGGCCGGACAGGAACACCATGTTGCCGGTCTGGATACCGGGGGAATACGGTCCGATGGCTGCGGGTGCGTTATCGGAAGACACGACGGTCTTGCTCATGTTTATCTCCTTACGGTTAACTAGAAAGCGTGAGCGCGGCGTTCGCACCGGGAGGCACAGTTCGGTCTGAACACCGCGCTTGATTGGGATAGTACTCAAGGTTTCCGCGCGATGCAAGATTATTATCAGTTTACGAGAATATTTTATCGCCCAACGGTTTCCCCGAACCGCTGAACGGTTCTCCACGGGGTCAGCCAGCCCAAGCTGCTGAAGACTTTATCCCGCTTGGAGCACGGGCATCGCCTGCCGCAACGGCACCACTATACTTTTGAATATCTGAGCATTTTGAAAGGCAGGATATGACCGCAACCGCCAGTCGAACCACCAACCGCAGACCCGAGCTTTTGGCGCCCGCCGGAGGGCCCGAGCCCTTTGCCGCCGCACTCGCCGCGGGGGCAGACGCCATCTATTGCGGCATGGGCAGCTTCAACGCCCGCCGCAAGGCCACCAACTTTACCGACGAGGCCTTTGAGCAAGCCTGCCGCGCCGCACATCTAGCCGGGTCGCGCGTCTACGTCACGGTCAACATCGTCATCAAGCAGTCCGAGATGGGCGATGCGCTGCAACTCATCCATCGCTGCTCCACGCTGGGCGCCGACGCCTTCATCATCCAGGACTGGGGCCTGTTCTTTGAGGTCAAGCGCACGATGCCCGGCATCGAGACGCACATCTCGACCCAGGCGAACATCCATGATGACCGCGGAACGCTTTGGTGCCGCGAGCAGGGCGCCGACCGCGTGACTCTCTCGCGCGAGCTCTCCATCGACGAGATCGCCGCCATTCACAACGCCGCGCCCGATGTGGACCTCGAGGTCTTTAGCCACGGCGCCATCTGCTTTTGCTACTCGGGTCTGTGCCTGCTGTCGAGCTTTGCCATGGCGGGCCGCTCGGCCAACCGCGGCATGTGCGCTCAGCCCTGTCGCCTGCCTTACGAGCTGATCGACGAGAACGGCCGCTCGCTCTCCCCTGCCGGTCGCGAGCGCGCGCTATGCCCGCGCGACACTAACACGTCGCAGCTTGTTCGCCGTCTGTATGACGCCGGCGCCGCATCGCTCAAGCTCGAGGGCCGCATGAAGGCTCCCGATTACGTGTACTCCATCGTCGATGTGTACCGTCACCAGATTGATGACATGCTGGCCGGGGTCGCCGTAGATAAGCACGAGGACGCCGCTCGCCAGCGCCAGCTCAAGCGCTGCTTTAATCGCGACTTTACGCACGCCTACCAGGATGGCACCTCGGGCGACGAGATGATGAGCTACGAGCGCTCCAACAACCGCGGCCAGATTGTGGGCACGGTGCTGGGCAGCCGTCTGGCCAACCGCGATGTACGCGGACTAAAGCCCGACGATCGCCGTCGCCGCGCCGCCATCGCCCGCATTGAGCTGCTTGAGCCCGTGGGCAAGGGCGACCTGCTGGAGCTTCGCCACGATAACGAGTTTGACCAGTTCCTGACCACCATTGCCGCCGATGATGCCGCTGCCGGCGATGTTATCGAGTGTCGCGTGCCCCGTAGCATGCCCGAGGGCTGCCGCGTGCGCGTGATTCGAAGCCAGCGCACCATTGACGCCGCCGGCGCCGCACTCAAGCGCGATGTGCTGCGCCGCCGCGCCGTAGACGTGTCCGTTGTGGCGCGTCTGGGCGAGCCGTTTGCCGTTACGCTCACCTGTTGCGACGATCCTTCGCTTACGGCCACGGCCACGGGCTTTACCGTCGAGGCCGCCAAGACCCGCGCGGTCGAGGCGTCCGATCTGGTTGAGCACGTCGGGCGCATGGGCTCCTCTCCCTTTGAGGCCGCGAGCTTTGACGTTTCGCTCGACGCCGGCTGCGGTATGGGCTTTTCCGCCGTGCACAAGGTGCGCGCCGCCGCTTGTAAGGCGCTGGAAGAGGCCATTCTGGCACCGTACGAGGAGCGCGCGAAAACGCTCGAGCTGCCGGCGATTGTAACCAGTAATTCCCGCCCCGCGCCCGAGCACTACCGCGATGAGCCGCAGATCTGCACCACCGTCACCTCGCTCGAGGCCGCCGAGGCCGCCCGCGCGGAGGGTGCAACGCGCATCTACATGACCACCGATGCGCTCGAGGCAGCCGGTGTCTCCCCCGCCGATGCACTTGAGCAGGGCATTGTACCCGTACTCGACGAGGTCTGCCGCACCGTCGACCACGAGCGCGTTGACCCGTGGGTTGTTGCCGGTGCCACGGTCGATATTGGCAACATCTCTGAGCTCGCGCTGGCCGCCCAGGTTGGCGCCACGGCGGAGGTCCGCTCTTGCCTGCCGGTGCACAACACGCCCTGCATGGAGGCGCTTGCCGAGCGCGGAGCCGGTGCGTTTTGGCTCTCGCCCGAGATCACACTCGACGAGATTGTCTCGCTCGGCGCCGCCGCGCCCGCGGCTCTGGGCATCACCGTCTTTGGCCGCCCGCGCGTCATGACAAGCGAGCATTGCATTCTGCAGGTTGCCAACGGCTGTATCCACGATTGTGCCAGCTGCCGCCTGCGTGCCCGCAAGCTCTCGCTCAAGAATATCGACGGAAAGGTCATGCCCGTCCGAACTGACATCCACGGCCGCTCTCGCCTGTACGATGCCTACCCCATCGACCTCACGCCGCAGGTACCGCAGCTGCTCGACGCCGGCGTCCGTCGTCTTATGGTGGACGGAACGCTGCTCGAGGCCGATGAGATTGGCCGTGCCGTCGCTCGCGTCCGTCGCGCCGTCGAGGCGGCTCAAGCCGGCCGCAAGCCCGCCGCCCGCCTGCGCGGGGCGACCTCGGGCTGCATGTTTGTGGGAATCAGCTAACCGAAAGGCTTACACGTGAACGAAGAACCTCAAGTCCTCTACTGCGATGCCTGGCTCATGGCCATCGACAAGCCCGCCGGCATGATCGTCCACGGCGACGGCACCGGTGAACGCACGCTCACCGACTACGCCAGCGACCTGCTGCTGGCGATGGGCGACGGCTTTGCCGCGACCGACATGCAGCCGCTCAATCGCCTGGACCGTGACACCACCGGCGTGGTGCTGTTCTCGCTCGACAAGCAGACGCAGCCCGCCTTTGACCAGATGGTCATCGACCACGCGTTCGAAAAGCACTATCTGGCGCTCGCCGAGGGCAAAATCGACTGGAACGAGAAGCTCATCGACAAGCCTATCGCTCGCGATCGCCACGATAGCCGCAAGATGCGTGTCGGCGCCAGCGGAAAGCCCTCTCAGACGCGCGTCAAGGTACTCAAGCGCCTTAAGAGCCGCCGAGGCCTGCCCGCGCGTTCGTATATCGATGTTGAGCTGCTCACCGGCCGCAAGCATCAGATTCGCGTGCACCTGGCCAGCGAGCGTCACCCCCTGGTTGGCGACGACCTGTACGGAACGCCGCGCCCCTGCGGCCTGATGCTCCACGCCCACAGCGTGTCCTTCACGCATCCCGTAACCGGCGAGCACATCCACATCGAAGCCCCCTGCCCCTGGGAGCCCTAAAACCCGCCAATAAGGGACAGGCACCTTTGTGGCGGGTTTGCCGCAATGGCTCAGCCGTGGCGCCAAAACGTCTCGATCTGTAACAGTTAAAACCCATTTTCCGGTCTGTCTGTTACAGATCGAGACATTCGAATCTCCCTCAAGGAAAAATCTCAATCTATAACAATAACTCGGCAAAATCGGTCCCAGATGTTACAGATCGAGACAAAGGGACGGCGCGGTTCGGAAGAATCTCAATCTGTAACATCTAACCCACTTTTAACGGTCTAGTTGTTACAGACTTAGACAAAACGGCAGACAACAATAGCGGCATCGCCCGTAATGGACGTTGCCGTTTTTCTATTGAGAAAACTACTCGGTTTTCGTTACTAACCGCCACAGTGGGGACAGGCACCTTTGTGGTGGTTTTGGCCTTACTTCGCCCCGTTGCTAAACCGTGATGACGTTTTCCATCGTCTGGTACTTGGCGGGCACCTCGCCCGCGGTGATAACCGTTGCGTCACGGAAGTCCGCGAATTTTACGGGTGCCACCATGCCAAATTTGCTGGCGTCTGAGATTACGAAGCGTTTGGCGGTATGGCGCATCGAGATACGCTTTACTTGCGCCTCCTCGATATCGGGCGCCGTGAAGCCCTGCTCGGCGGCAATGCCGTTAGAGCCCCAAAAGCCACAGTTGAAGTTGTAGCGGTCTAAGGTTGCCAAGGCATCGGGGCCAACGAGCGCCTCGGTCTCGGGTTTGAGCTCGCCGCCCAGCACCACGGTACGCATGCCGCGCAAAGCAAGGCGTTGAGCATGGAACACGGAATCGGTCACATAGGTGACATCTTCAAGGTGTGGAAGATGCTCGATGAGCCTGAGCGTCGTCGAACCCGAGTCGATGTATACAAAGCTCTCGGGCTCCACAAGTGCCGCCGCACGGGCGCAGATACGCTCCTTGTCGTCGTTATGGAGGTCGCTGCGCTCATTAAGCGTTAGGTCGCGCGTCACGTGCGCGCGCTCAAGACTCGTCGCTCCACCGTGGACCTTGGCGATGCGATGCGCTCGGTCGAGCGTCTGCAGGTCGCGCCGAATGGTAGACGCCGTCACGCCCAAGGCTTCGGCAAGCTCCGGCACGGTAACCGAGCCGGCCTGCTGCACCATCGACACGATCGCGTTGAGCCTATCTTCCGCTAGCATCGCTTACTCCTCCTCGGGGTACACGACTCCCCAGTCGGCGCGAAGCTTGGTCATAAGCTTCATAACATCAGAAGCATAATCCAGCAGCTCGCGCTTAGAGTCGTCGCCGGCAACGGCCTTCTCAAGATCGGCCATCTCATAGCAAAGGGCGTAAGCCTCGGTGCCGGCGTGGACCTCCTCGCGGTGGCCGTCCGCAGTCCACACGATGGTCGCATGATCGGCGCGCGGATACTCGTTGACCTCGATATAGCACTTATCGAAGCTAATAATCGAGCGCTTGGGTTGCTTGGAGTGGAGCGTGAGGCTCACAACACCCAGCTGCTGCTCGGCATTACGGCAGACGATGCCGCCCGCAACGTCAACACCGGTCTCACAGGTGTTGCCCAACGAAACGACCTCAATGGGCTGGCTTGCCATAAAGATACGCATGACGGACAGGGCATACACGCCAATGTCGAGCATGGCACCGCCAGCAAGGTTGCGGTTGTAGAAGCGATTGGTCAGATCGCCGTACTCCTTGTAGCTACCAAAGTTGAGCTGGGCGAGGTTCATGCGGCCAAACTCGCCGGCATCCATGCGACGGCGCAGCTCTTGATACAAGGGCATATGAAGCACCGTGGTGGCGTCCATGAGGACCACGTTTTGCTCGTCGGCAATGGCACGTGCCTCGTCGAGCTCGGCGGAGTTAAGGGTAATGGCCTTCTCGCAGAGCACGTGCTTGCCAGCCGCCAGAGCGGCGCGCAGGTAGGTGATATGCGTGTTATGCGGGGTGGTGATATAGACTGCGTCAATGTTCGGATCGGCGTAGAGGTCATCGACCGTTTCATAGACCTTCTCGATGCCATACTGCTCAGCAAAAGCCTGAGCCTTGGACAGCGTACGGTTGGCGACGCCCGCAAGCTTGCGGCCGGCAAGAGCGAGAGACTGGGCCATCTGGTTGGCGATAACGCCGCACCCGATCACAGCCCAGCGGAGCTCGGGGGCAGTAAAAATATCGTTGGGGAACGGCTGATCCTGGACCGAGGCAAACGCCGCCTTAGCGGCTGCTTCGGCGTCGAGCGGAGCCTGTTTGAAATCTGCCATGATGTGCCTCCTGAGTCATCGGAAGTCCTTCATTTCTAACAGTCCTATATTCGCACAATTGCGCGCGCATCTGCTCGTGTTTGCGTGTTTATTTGCTAATCGGTCATTATTTAACCATAGGTAGCAGATGTTTGCGCGGTTATGCGTATTATCGCGCAAGGCTATGCGCGCAAATGCGCATGCGACGATCCTCATGAAACATAAAAGGGCGGAACACCATAGCCATAAAAGACAGAGTAGGCCGTATTACTCCACCCCTCTGGGGACATCAGACATCAAAGGACCGTCCCAAACTGCCGGCACATAGGGACGTCCCAAGCTGCTGGAACCTGGGGGCGTTCCCCGTGCGACGCTTTCGTGGCAAGACTGTCCTCATCAACTAGCCGTTTAAGAACATCCTCAACGACTAGTCATTTAAGTCTGTCCCCAATGAGTGTGTCCCCAATGAGTAGGGATAGAAAAAGGCCCGGATGCCGTGGGGCATCCGGGCCTTTGCTAGCAACTTGATGTTGCGGGCAGCTTAGAACTTGTGGCCGCACTTCTTGCAGACGCGCAGCTTGTTCTTGCCGTCCTTCTCGTGACCGACGCGGGTAACCTTACCGCACTCGGGGCAAACGAGATTGACGTTGGAGGCGTCGATGGGAGCCTCCTGCGAAACGATGCCGCCCTGCTGGTTGGCAGCGTTGGGCTTGACGGCCTTCTTGACGACCGAAACGCCCTCGACAACGACCTTGTTCTCGGCGGGGAGAGCACGCAGGACAACGCCCTGCTTGCCGCGATCCTTACCAGAGAGAACCTGGACCTTATCGCCCTTCTTGATATACATATATCTCCCCTAACTACAGGGTCTCGGGAGCGAGCGAGACGATCTTCATGTACTTCTTGTCACGAAGCTCGCGAGCGACGGGCCCGAAGATACGGGTGCCGACGGGCGAACCATCGTTGTTGATGACAACGCAGGCGTTCTCATCAAAGCGAATGTAGGAGCCATCCTTGCGGCGGATCTCCTTAACGGTGCGAACGACGACGCAACGGACAACGTCCTTCTTCTTGACGTTGGCGCCAGGGGTAGCCTCCTGGACAGCACCGATGAACACATCGCCGATGCCTGCATAACGACGCTTGGAACCGCCAAGCACCTTGATGCAGCGAATCTTGCGAGCGCCGGAGTTGTCGGCGACGTTCAGCATGGTTTGCATCTGAATCATGGTAGATGTTCCTCCGAACTAAGAACCGAAGAGAGGTGCGCAGCCTTTATACGGCCCGTGGTATGCAAGCCAGGCATACGCACATCTTCGGAAACGTACAAGTCGTAAGAGCGACTGCTTATTTAGCGCGCTCGACGACCTCGATGAGGCGCCAACGCTTCATCTTGGACATAGGACGGGTCTCCATAACGCGGACGGTATCGCCCACGCCAGCCGTGCACTCCTCGTCGTGAGCGTGCAACTTCTTGGAGCTGGTCATCATCTTGCCGTACTTGGGGTGACGCTTGCGCTCGGTGATGGTGACAACAATGGTCTTGGCACCGGAGACGGAGGTAACGACACCCGTACGGACCTTACGCGAGTTACGCGAATCAGTCATGTTCTCTCCTTAGGTCCTACTCGGCGACAGCGGACTTCTCCGCTGCGATCTCGCGGGCGCGCTGCTCCGTGAGGACGCGAGCGATGTCCTTCTTCACGGTGTTGACGCGAGCGGTGTTGTCCAGCTGGCTGGTGGCCATCTGGAAACGAAGGTTAAAGAGCTCGGCGCGCATTTCCTTCAGCTTCTCAACGAGCTGAGCGTCCGAGAGCTCACGAATCTCTGCGGGCTTCATTAGTTCTCCTCCTTGGCGGCGGCGGCGTCCTCAGCAGCCCACTTGGCCTCGAGAGCGGCCTCCTCAGCCATCTCCTTCTCGATGCGCTGCTCAGCGTTCTTGGCAGCAACAATCTTGGTCTTGATGGGAAGCTTGTGCTGTGCAAGACGCAGAGCCTCGCGAGCGACCTCCTCGGGCACGCCTTTGACCTCGAACATGATGCGGCCGGGCTTGACGACGGCCACCCACTCCTCGGGGTTACCCTTACCAGAACCCATGCGAGTCTCGGCAGGCTTCTTGGTGATGGGCTTATCGGGGAAGATCGTGATGTAGACACGACCGCCACGCTTCATGTAGCGGGTCATGGCAATACGAGCGGCCTCGATCTGACGGTTGGTGATCCAATGGGCCTCGAGAGCCTGGATACCAAACTCGCCGAAATGCAGCTCGGTATTACCCTTGGCCTGGCCCTTCATGGAGCCACGCTGCACCTTGCGGTGAAGAATACGCTTAGGGGCAAGCACTACTGACCCCTCCTCTCGGAGTTACGACGACGAGGACGGGAAGAGCCCTCGAGTGCAGGGTTGGGAACAGGCTGGCCCGGGAGCTTCTCGCCCAGGTAGATCCAGACCTTCACGCCGCAAGCGCCCATGGTGGTGCTGGCGACAGCCGTGCCGTAGTCGATCTTGGCACGGAGGGTGTGCAGAGGCACGCGACCCTCACGGTACCACTCACGACGGCCCATCTCGGCACCGCCGAGACGACCGGAGCACTGGATACGGATGCCCTTAGCGCCGGCCTTGCGGGCGGACTGGACAGCCTTACGCATAGCGCGACGGAAGGCAACGCGGCCCTCGAGCTGCTCGGCGATAGACTGAGCAACGAGGTTGGCGTCGAGCTCGGGGCGCTTGATCTCGACAACGTCGACGGAGAGCTGGCCCTTGGAGACGCCAGCGACCTTCTCGAGCTCGGTGCGGAGGGTATCGATCTCGGCACCCTTCTTACCGATGACAACGCCGGGGCGAGCGGTGAGGATGATGACCTTCACCTTGTCGCCAGCGCGCTCGATCTCGACGCGGGAGACAGCTGCGCGGGAAAGACGCTTCTCGAGGTACTTGCGGATCTCAAGATCGTTACCGAGGGTCTTAGCGTAATCCTTCTCTGCGAACCAGCGGGAGCGCCAGTTCTCGGTGATGCCAAGACGGAAGCCGGTGGGGTAGACTTTCTGACCCATACAGCTTTACGCCTCCTTTCGAGGAGCAACGACGACGGTGATGTGGGAAGTACGCTTCAGAATACGAGAAGCGGAACCCTTGGCGCGGGGACGGATGCGCTTAAGCGTCGGACCCTCGTCAACATAGGCAGCGGCGACAACCAGGTTGTCGGCACGCAGACCGTTGTTGTTCTCGGCGTTCGCAACGGCGGAACGGAGAACCTTCTCGACATCCACGGCGACGGCGCGGTCGCAGAAGTGGAGGATGTCGAAGGCCTGAGCGACAGGCTTGCGGCGGATCAGATCGACCACCAGGCGGGCCTTGCTGGGGGAAACACGCACGTACTTAGCGACGGCGCGAACCTCGGTGGCCTCAGTTTCAATAGACTTAGTTGCCATTTACGGTTAACCCCCTATTTGGCCTTGTGGCCACGGAACGTACGAGTCGGCGCGAACTCGCCGAGCTTGTGACCAACCATGGACTCGGTAACATACACGGGCACATGCTTGCGGCCGTCGTGGACGGCGATGGTGTGACCAACCATCTCGGGGAAGATGGTGGACGCGCGGGACCAGGTCTTCACGACGTCCTTCTTGCCAGCCTCGTTCATCGCGGTGATACGCGAGAGAAGGCGAGTCTCCACGAACGGGCCCTTTTTGAGACTTCTGCTCATAAGTGCTTTCTCCTAAAACTCGGTATCCGAAATTACTTCTTACGGCGACGAATGATGTGCTGGTTCGAGACCTTCTTCTTCTTGCGCGTACGAAGGCCCTTCGTCGGCTTACCCCAGGGGGTAACAGAGGGACGACCAGAGGTGTGGTTCTTGCCCTCGCCACCGCCGTGCGGGTGGTCGACAGGGTTCATGACGGTACCGCGGACGGTCGGGCGCACGTTCATGTGACGCTTACGGCCGGCCTTGCCGATGACGATGTTGGAGTGATCGGCGTTGCCGACCTCACCGACGGTGGCGCGGCAGGTAACGAGGATGCGGCGCATCTCGGAGGAAGGCATACGGACGATGGCGTACTTGCCCTCCTTACCCATCAGCTGGCAGGAGTTACCGGCGGAACGGGCGATAGCAGCGCCCTTGCCCGGCTGGAACTCGACGGCGTGGATGAGCGTACCGACGGGGATGTCGGCGAGGGGCAGAGCGTTGCCCGGCTTGATGTCGGCGTCAGAACCGGACATGATGGTCTGACCGACCTCGAGGCCCTTGGGGGCCAGGATGTAGCGCTTCTCACCGTCAGCGTAGTGCAGCAGAGCGATGCGAGCGGAACGGTTCGGATCGTACTCGATCGTGGCAACCTTGGCGGGCACGCCGTCCTTGTTGCGCTTGAAGTCGATCACGCGGTAACGACGCTTCACGCCGCCGCCCTGGTGGCGGGTGGTGATGCGGCCGTTGTTGTTACGACCGGCCTTCTTGGGCAGGGGCTCGAGAAGAGACTTCTCGGGCTTGGTGCAGGTGATCTCGGAGAAGTCGGAGATCGTCTGCCAACGCCTACCAGCGGAGGTCGGCTTAAGGTGCTTTACAGCCATTACAATCCCTTTCAATAGGAATCCGTTAGCCATCGCAGACAGGGATTCGAGGTTCTGCCTCGGGTGCGATGACACCGGACGTATACACGGTTCCGGGCGTGTCCATTTAATACGCCCAAAACCTTGAGCTCCCGCCTCCCCTATTTGGGAGGCATGAGCTCACTCAACAGCAGCGAGTCTTAGGCCTGGTTGCCAAAGACCTCGATGGTGTCGCCCTCGGCCAGCGTGACGATGGCCTTCTTCCAAGAACGGGTCTTGCCGGCGACATAGCGCACGCGCTTGGTCTTGGGCTTGACCGTCAGGGTGTTCACGCGAACGACCTTGACGCCGAAGATCTCCTCGACAGCGTCCTTGATCTGATACTTGTTAGCATCCTTGGCGACCTCGAACGTGTACTTGTTCAGCTCCATGCCGGAGAAGGAACGCTCGGACACGATCGGACGGATGATGATCTCGTGGGCGGTCATTTATGCAAGCACCTCCCCGAAGTGAGCGGCGATGTCGGCGGGCATCAGCACAGCGTTGTTGTTGACGAGATCGTAGGTGTTGGCCTCGTCAGCGGTGATGATGAACGTCTTGGGAATGTTGCGGAACGACAGGTAGGCGTTGACGTCCTCATCGCGAACGATGATGGTCAGACGCTTGCCCTCAAGACCGAGAGCCTTGAGCATGGCGACGGCAGCCTTGGTGGAAGGTTTCTCGAAGCCGTAGTCGTCGACGAGCACGAGCTCGCCATCGGCCAGCTTGGCGGACAGCGCGGAGCGCATAGCCAGCTTGACCTCCTTGTTGTTCATACGCTTAGCGTAGGAACGGGGCTTGGGGGCGAAGACAACGCCACCGTGACGCCACTGGGCAGCACGGATGGAACCCTGGCGGGCACGGCCGGTGCCCTTCTGACGCCAAGGCTTCTTGCCGCCACCGGAAACCTCAGAGCGGCCCTTAGCGGACTGGGTGCCCTGACGCCAAGAGGCCATCTGGCACTTGACGATGTGGTGCATAACGTGGATGTTCGGCTCGATGCCGTACACCTCAGCGGCGAGCTCGGCCTCGGCGACCTTCTTGCCCTCGCTGTTCTTTACTTCAAACTTTGCCATTTAAGTGTTCTCCTTGGTATGACGCTGGGCTAAATGGGCTGGGCCCTTAGGCCATACGGATGGCGACGAGACCGTTCTTGGCACCCGGGACAGCGCCCTTGACCAAGATGAGGTTCTGCTCGGCATCGATGCGGACAACGGAAAGGTTCTTGACGGTAACGCGCTCGTTACCCATGTGACCGGCCATCTTGACACCCTTGAGGACGCGCGCAGGATAGGCGCACTGACCGATAGAACCGGGGTGACGCTGGAAGTGAGAACCATGCGTCATAGGACCGCGGCGCTGACCCCAGCGCTTGATGCGACCCTGGAAGCCCTTACCCTTGGAGGTACCGATGACGTCGACCTTCTCGACATCAGCGAAATCAGCGACGGTGACGACCTCGCCTACCTTGTGCTCCTCGCCGTTCTCGACGCGGACCTCACGAAGGAAACGGACAGGCTCGACGCCAGCCTTGGCGAAGTGACCAGCCATGGGCTTGTTCACGTTCTTGGCCTTGATGTCGCCGAAACCGATCTGGACGGCGTCATAGCCGTCGGTTGCCTGAGTTTTAACCTGCGAGACAGCGCAGGGGCCAGCCTGGATGACCGTGACGGGAACGACGTTGTCGTCCTCGTCCCAAACCTGGGTCATGCCAATCTTGCGGCCGAGAATCATGCTGATCAAGATATGATCCCAACTCTCGCGTGGTCTTGGGACAATGCGTACACCACCGAGCGTACGCCCCTAGAGGACCACTACTTACACGACGTGCTCCCCAGTCTTGTATTGCGTCCGGACTACCTGACAACCCTATTAAGCAGGCATTTTGTCCAGCCAGAATACTCCCCTGGTTACACACAGCTGTTTAGTATACACGGCTGCGGGCGTATCCATCGAGATTCATATTTCACTCACATTGTTTACGCAGGTAAAGTGCGTGGCACGTTCCCAGTGTGCGGCGGAGGGGGCGGGCCTGAGACATATTAAGGTTGCTGCTCTACAGTCCTGCTCACGACGGAGAGCACATTAAGTGCTCTCCTGTTCGTGCGGAACTCGCGACAACCTTAATATGTCTCAGGCCCGCCCCCTCCGCCGCACACTGGGAACGCCACGTTGATGTCTGCTAAACCTTGCTCGCTCAGGCTAATGACTTTGTTGGGGGTCCACTATTTGCTGGAGGGTGAACTTACATTGATGAGGTTCGTCTTCTGCTTGTGGCTTTTGCTCATCGAAATCGAAAATCATGATGGCGCAGTTGGGGAGTTTTGCTGGGAGCTCGAAGCCCTCTGGGGCTGCAGCCTTGATGAATTGGCGGCTAGCGCTGCCGTGGCTTACTGCTAGGAGGGTTTCGATGCCCTCGGAGCTCATGAGATTGGTAAGGGCGTCCACCATACGTTCTTGCAGCGCCTGGCTTCCTTCTCCTCCGAAGGGGACCAGATCCTCGCCCGGATCCCAGACGTCGGTGGGCAGAGCGTCGTGGGGGCCTTCTTCGAAGGTGCCGTAGCCGCGCTCGATAATGCCTTCGCAGGGCTCGACAGCGGCGTCCGGACCGAGGAGTTCGCATGCGACGAGACTTGCCGTGTCCATGGCTCGGCCTAAGGGTGATGAGACCACTTTGTCGGGAACGACGCCGTGGGCTTTGAGCCATGCGGCCGCTGCCTGTGCCTGTTGACGGCCCAAATCGGTGAGCGGTGAATCGCAGCGGCCCTGGACGAGCTTTTTGACGTTGAATTCCGTCTGGCCGTGGCGGAGCAGATACAGCCTCTTCATATTCTCCCCTTCTGTATAACTTGCTTTGCCGGCACAGCCCTACTCGTGGGTATGGCCTACGTAGTCTTCGTCGATCGTAATCTTGGCAATCGACTTGGGATATTCCGATTCGACCCGTTGTGCCAGCTCGTGCTTTACATCTTCGGCACTCATCTGCAGATCCGAGGGACGCACGCAGTCAAAGATCACGTTAGTGTGCGTAGGACCCGGCACACAGCGCAGATCGTGAATCGAGAGGCGGCTATCGATCTGTTGGGCCATGGCGTTAATGCGTAAACGCATGCTCGCCACCTTGGGGTCGTCGGTCACGATGGGGTCGTAATGGAGCGTGACAATCATGCCGTCTTCGTTCCTAAACGCCTGCTCGATGTTATCGAGCGTGTCGTGACTTTCCATCGGGCTGGCCTCGGCCGCCATCTCGGCGTGAGCGCTTGCGAACTTCCTGCCCGGGCCATAGTCGTGGACCATCAAATCGTGAACGCCCAAGACGCCGGGGTAGCTCATGATCTTGCTGCGGATATGCTCGACGAGCTTAGGATCGGGCGTCTGGCCCAAAAGCGGGCTAACCGTATCCTGGATAAGTTCAAAACCGCTCCAGCCAATATAGGCGCCAACGGCAAGGCCGACCCATGCGTCAAGATTGATGTGCGTCACCTGCGAAACAATCGCGCACGCCAGCACGGCGCCCGTGGCAAGGACATCGTTCTTGGAATCTTGCGCAGTCGCATGCAGCGTCTCGGACTCAATGCGATCGCCGAGCTTTTGGTTGAGGGCCGCCATCCAGAGCTTTACGACCATCGAAAGCACTAGAACTGCCACCAGGGCAAGCGAGAACTCGACAGGTTCGGGGTGGATGACGCGCTCGACCGAGGATTTCACCAGCTCAACGCCAATCAGCAGCACGAGCGCCGCCACGACCAGACCCGAGAGATACTCATAGCGACCGTGGCCGTAAGGATGCTCGGGGTCGGCCGGCTTGCTCGCCAGCTTAAAGCCCAGCACGCTCACGATATTCGAGCTGGCATCGGACAGGTTGTTCATGGCATCCGCCACGATCGAAACCGATCCCGACAGCACGCCAATTGCGCCCTTTGCAGCGCATAGTGCCACATTGGCGAGAATACACACCACGCCCGTCAACGTGCCCACGCGCGCACGGTCGCCCTGCGCACGCTTAACAATCCACTCAACCATCTACATCCGCCCCCACGGTGCTATCTATATATCTATTGCTCAAACGGATTGTAGTGTAGCCACTTTGTCCCCCAGATACAAAAAGGCCGCAACCCACATGGGCCACGACCTTGGAATGTGACATGCAGGACTGTCCCTTTGTCGATCGATTTATGCGCTTGCTTCGGCCGCGCTCTTCGAGGTTTCGGGCAAATCGGCTCCGTCTTCTGCCGCCTGCCCCTTCGCCGGCACCACGCCAAAGCAGTAGCTCAGCGCCGCAGACACCGCAAATGCCACACCGCCGGCAGCACAGCACCATAGCAGGTTCGAGATGCCGCCCGTGGCAAAACCAATGACCATGAGGACATTCGTCATACCGATGGTATAGGCCGTAACGTGGCCCACGGCTGCAACAAGGCCTCCGACGGCGCCGCCAATGGCCATGCACGTCAGGCACCTGCCATATTTAAAGCCGCAACCGTACAGCGCCGGCTCACTTACGCCACCAAGCACGCCCGAGATCGAATAGCCCAGCATGAGGGCCTTCTCGTCCTTATCCGCAACGCGGAGCGACGCGCCAAAAGGCATGCCCCAAACGGCAAACGTTGCCATCGTCGCGGCGATCAGAATGCACGAATCCGTTCCCACACTCATAAACTGCGCATAGGCGAGCGATAGGACAACGTTGCTGACGCCCGCGATCTTTAGGAACTCCCAGCCCGCGGCAAGCCCCATGAGCGTGAGCAGTGACACGATGCCACCGGAATTGCCAAGCATAAACATAAGCTGTCCCAACAGCATGCCCAGATAACTGCCCGCCGGCGCCGTAATGCACAGCGAAACCGGAACCATGACGAGCATGGTCGCAAACGGAACGAACGAAAACGCCACGGCCTTAGGGATAACGCGTTGAAAGAAACACTCCACTCGCCATAGCACGGGCACCGAGATGAGAATCGGAATAACAGTCGTCGTGTAATCGTTGACCGGCGCGGGAAGCAGGCCATACACGGAAGTCATCGATGCCCCCGTCGTCGATGCAGCATCGACGAGCTTAAGCAAATCGGGCGCAATCAATACGCCGCCCAGCATCATGCCTAGCTGCTCCGAGCAACCGAGCTGGCGGGCGGCCGCCCAACCAAGATAAATGGGCAAAAAGTAGTAGCCGGCGTTATAGAGCCAACTGTAGAACAGGCGATAGATTTCGGAATCGGCAGACCACAGGCCCAGCATGCCTTCGCCCATAATGACGGCGACGGTGCGGAACAACGCCGCGCAGACAATAAACGGCAGCGCCGACATCATGCTTTTGGACAGATAGTCCACCACGGCCGTGGCGTTTGATGAAACTGTCGTTGTAAACGAGGTGTTAGAAACTTGCGACATGGAACGCCTTTCCCAATGTGACATGCGGGCTGCCCCTTTGTCACATCGTGCGGTACCGACCGATTGCGCGGTACTTTTCGTAGCGGAGGTTTGTGAGGGTCGCGTCGTCGAGTTGCCCAAGCGTATCGAAGGCATCAAATGCCGAGGACATGACGGCACCGGCGATCTCCTCATGCGACAGGCCCCTATCGTCAACAATGCCGTCGATGATGCCGAGCGCCAACAGATCGGGGGCCGTGAGCTTAAGCGCCTCGGCGGCCTCATTCGCGCGCTCGGTATCCTTCCACAGGATCGACGCACAGGCCTCGGGGCTCACGACCGAATAGGCCGAGCTCGAGAGCATCAGGATGCGGTCGGCCACGGACAGCGCCAGCGCGCCACCAGAGCCGCCCTCGCCTGTCACCACCGAGACAATCGGCGTCTTAAGGCCGCTCATCTCCATGAGGTTCTGGGCAATCGCCTCACCCTGGCCGCGTTCCTCGGCACCGATGCCGCAAAACGCGCCCGAAGTATCGACCAGGCACAGAACCGGTCGACCAAACTTTTCGGCCTGGCGCATCAGGCGACGCGCTTTGCGGTAGCCCTCGGGATGTGCCATACCAAAGTTGCGACGCATGCGCTCTTTAGTCGTGGTGCCGCGCTCGACGGCGATGACCGTTACGGGGCGTCCGTCTTTCCAGCCAATGCCAGCCACCACAGCGGCGTCGTCGCCAAAGTAGCGGTCGCCGTGCAGCTCCACAAATCCATCCAGGCCCAGCGAGATCATCTCGCCTGCCGTGGCGCGATCTGCCGAGCGGGTCTGCTTGACAATCTCGAGCGCGGTTTTTGGTGCGGCCGAGCGCTTGAACAAGTGTCCCAGCTTTTTGCCGCGGCGACCCGTATGCACGATCTCATGCGGTGCCCCCAGGCCGGGCGCGTGCCCTTCGTGCAGCGCCAGCAGCTCGCCTACCGTGAGCGCAATCTCGCCACGCGGGACAACGGCATCGCAAAAGCCGTGCTCCAGCAAAAACTCGGAGCGCTGGAACCCCTTGGGCAAGCGCTTATGCATGTTCTGCTCGATCACGCGCGGACCGGCAAATGCCGTCAGGGCATCGGGCTCGGCCAGGATAATGTCGCCCTCCATGGCAAAGCTCGCGGTTACGCCTCCGGTCGTGGGGTCGGTGAGCACCGTGATATACAGACCGCCCGCCTCGCTGTGGCGCCTAACCGCCGCGGAGATCTTGGCCATCTGCATAAGCGATGTCACGCCCTCTTGCATGCGCGCGCCGCCCGAAACGGTAAAGCCGACAACTGGCAATCCCAGCTCGGTCGCTCGCTCAAATGTGCGACAGATCTTTTCGCCCACCACGGAACCCATCGAGCCCATCATAAAGTTGGCGTCCATAAAGAAGAGCGCCGTATCGCAACCGCAGATTTTGCCCCTACCGCACACGACGGCATCGCGCTCGCCCGAACGCTCGCTCACGCTCTTGAGCTTGTCGGCATAGCCGGGAAACGAGAGGAAGTCCTCCGGCGCCAGATTGGCATCCCATTCCTCAAACGTGCCCTCGTCGACCGTCATGCGCATGCGGTCGCGCCCGCTCACGCGAAAGTGTTTGCCGCAACGAGGGCAGACCTCAAGGTTGTCGTGCAGGCGCGCCTCATCGATCACACGGCGGCACTCCGGGCACTTGATAAACACGTGACGCGCGGGAAACTCGGCGCACGACTCGGTCATTGGCCCCTCGAGGACGTTGACCGTCTTCGCTTTTCTATTCATCAGCATAGAGATGCCCCATCAGATCGGTGTGATACATGCCTGACAAGAACTCGTCGTTTGCCAGCACGTCGAGCTGAAGCTCGCTGTTTTCGCTCACGCCCTCAATCACGAGCTCGCCCAGGGCCGAGCGCATCTTACGAATAGCGCCGTCACGCGTGGGCGCACACACGATGAGCTTGCCGAGCATAGAGTCGTAGTACGGCGGAACGTTCGCACCGGTGAACATGGCGGAATCCCAGCGTACGCGCGGACCACCCGGCACACGCAACGCGGTGACCGTTCCACATGACGGCAGAAAGTCCGGCGTTTCGGCATTGATGCGGCACTCCATGGCGTGGTTGCGGACCGGCATGTCCTCCCGCTCAAAGGGCAGAGGCTGGCCGGCTGCCACGCGCAGCTGCCACTTGACCAAGTCGGTATCGGTCACAAACTCCGTAACCGGATGCTCCACCTGCAAGCGCGTGTTCATTTCCATAAAGTAGAAATTGCCGTCGTCCGAATACAAGAACTCGATGGTACCGGCCCCTTCGTAGCCGACGGCACGAGCCAGGTCACGCGCTGCCTTGTGCATGCGAGCACGAGTGTCGTCGTGTCCGTCGAGGCACGGCGCGGGGCTCTCCTCGATCAGCTTTTGATTGCGACGCTGAACCGAGCACTCGCGCTCGCCGAGCGAAAACACATGGCCCTGCTTATCGGCCATAATCTGCACCTCAACGTGGTGCGCCGGCGCGACGAACTTCTCCATGTAGCACTCGCCGTCGCCAAAGACGGCCTCGCCCTCGGCACGCGCCTCGATGAACGCCTTTGCCGCATCTTCCACGCGCTCGACCTTACGAATACCGCGACCGCCGCCGCCCGCACGCGCCTTAATAAGCACGGGGCAGCCAATGCGCTCGGCCTCGGCCGTTGCCTCCTCGGGACTTTTGAGCAAATCGCAGCCCGGCACGATGGGCACGCCCGCCGCGGCGGCCGTTCGACGCGCGGCGTCCTTGTCGCCCATGCTGTCGATCACCTCGGCCGAAGGACCGACAAACGCCAGGCCATACTTGTCGCAGTCGCGCACGAAGCTCGCCTTCTCGGAGAAAAAGCCATAGCCGGGATGAATTGCCTTAGCTCCCGACTTTACGGCACAGGTGAGCACGGCATCGTCGTTGAGGTAGCTCTCGGCAAGACGCGGACCGCCGATGCAATACGCCTCGTCGGCAAGCTGCACGTGCAGCGCGTCCGCATCGGCCGTGGAATAAACGGCGACGGTCTTGATGCCCATATCGCGGCACGCGCGGATAACACGGACCGCGACTTCGCCGCGGTTGGCGATGAGCACTTTGTCGAACATGAAGCCTTCCTTAACTTTCGTGCATGAGTGCAAAAGACATATCGGCGCGGCAGCAAACCTCACCGTTGACGCTCGCAGTACCCGTCGCAAAGCGGAACGGCCCGCGCGCACGCGTGATGGTGCACACCAGATCAACCGTGTCGCCCGGGCGCACCGGACGCTTAAAGCGCACCTTGTCCAGACTCGTGTAGAACGGCGTCGCGCCGCGCGCTTCCTCGTCGCCCATCAGCAGCACGCAACAGTTTTGGGCGAGCATCTCGCACTGAATCACGCCGGGGACCACCGGGTTTCCCGGAAAATGCCCCTGCAAAAAGTACTCGTCGCCCGTAATCGTGATCTTGCCGTGGGCCTCGTCGCCCACCAGCTCGGCCTCGTCGAGCAAAAGCATCGGTTCGCGATGCGGCAACAGTTCCTTAAGCTCTTCTTTGTTCATGGATATCACCTATCCGATCCTCATGAGGCAGCTGCCGAACTCCACGAGGTCGCCGTCGGCCACGCAGATCTCGAGCACCTCGCCGTCTGCCTCTGCCGTTACCTCGTTGAGAACCTTCATGGCCTCGATGATGCAGAGCGTCTCGCCGGCCTTGACCTTAGAGCCCACGTGCACAAACGGCTCGTCGCCCGGCGCCGGGGCAGCATAGAAAACGCCGACCATGGGAGCGGTCACCTCGGTGCCCTTGGGCTCCGGTGCGGCGGCAGGTGTCTGCGCGGCGGGCTCCGGTGCGGCAGGCGCGACTGTGGGAGCTGCAACTGGAGCGGCCATAGCGCTCGGCATGGGCATGGGCACGGCAACCGGCTGTGCGGCACTCGCGCGCTCGAGTTCGACCGCGGTGCCATCGGGCTCCTCAACGCGTACGCGCGTGAGGCCGCGGTCCTCCATAACATCGGCTATCTCGGCAAGTCTTTTGGAATCCATGCTCTAGCTCCTCGTATATCTACGCAGCGCGATGGCGGCGTTGTGTCCGCCAAAGCCCAGGTTGGTCGAAAGCGCCCAGGTAAGGTCGGCGCGAACCGCGCGATTGGGCGTGTAGTCAAGATCGCAGGCGGGATCGGGCGTGTGGTAGTTAATGGTCGGCGGCACCACGCCCTGCTCGAGCGCCATGGCGCAGGCCATGACCTCGATGGCGCCCGTGGCACCGATCATGTGGCCGGTCATCGACTTTGTCGACGAGACGTGCGCGGCGCGCGCCGCGTCCTCGCCGAGTGCACGCTTAATGCCCGCCGTCTCGGACGAATCGTTAAGCTTGGTCGAGGTGCCGTGGGCATTGATGTAGAGACCCTCGGAAGGCTTGACGTCGCCCTCGGTCACCGCCAGCGATATCGCGCGGGCAATGCCGGCAGCCTCGGGATCAGGACTCGTGATGTGATAGGCATCATCGGTGTTGCCGTAGCCCACGACCTCGGCATAAATGTGCGCACCGCGCGCCTGCGCATGCTCCATGCTCTCGAGTACCAGCACGCAGGCGCCCTCGCCCATCACAAAGCCGTCGCGGTCTGCATCGAACGGGCGGCAGGCCGTCGCGGGATCGGGGTTGGTAGTCAATGCGCGGCAGGACGTAAAGCCCGCAACGGCATCGGGGATAATGGCCGCCTCGGCGCCGCCCGCGAGAATCGCGTCGGCATAGCCGTGCTTGATGGCGCGGAACGCCTCGCCCACCGCATGGGCCGAGGTCGCGCACGCGGTCACCACGGGCAGGGTCGGGCCCTTTGCCTTGTGGCGGATTGCGATATTGCCCGATGCCATGTTGGGGATCATCATCGCGATCATGTAAGGAGATGCGCGACGAGGCCCCCGATCGGCGATCGTGTGGACGTTGTCGACGAGTGTCTGCATGCCGCCCACGCCCGACCCCACGTAGACGCCCAGGCGCTCTCGATCGATGGCGCCTTCGGCATCAAAGCCCGCATCGTGCATGGCTTCGTCCGAAGCCGCCATCGCAAACTGAACGCAGGGGTCGAGATGCTTGGCGTCACGCTTGCCAAAGTACTCGTTGCCGTCAAAGCCCTTGACCTCGGCTGCCACCTTGACAGCAAATGCATCGGTATCGAAGTGCGTGATCGGGCCGATGCCGCACGTGCCGGCGCACATGGCCGCCCAGGTGGCAAGCGCGGTGTTGCCGAGCGGCGATATGGCACCTATGCCGGTAATTGCAACTCTCTGTTCCATCATGGTCTCCTCATCCAAGCCGTTCTTCGGTCCTGATTTCTACATCGCCATTCCGCCGTCGACGCGTACGACCTCGCCCGTAATGTAGGCAGCCGCATCGCTCGCTAAAAAGCGCACCACGCCGGCCACTTCCTCGGGGCGCGCCATGCGCTTTAGGGGAATCTGCTCCTCGGTTGCCGCGCGAACCTTCTCCGAGAGCTTTGCCGTCATATCCGTCTCGACAAACCCGGGTGCGACCGCGTTCACTCGTACGCCGCGGGGCGCAAGCTCGCGCGCTACCGCCTTGGTCAGGCCGATGACGCCCGCCTTGGAGGCAGCGTAGTTGGCCTGCCCGGCATTGCCCATCAGGCCCACAACCGAGCTCATGTTGATGACGCAACCGCCGCGCTGGCGCATAAAGGTCTTGGTGAGTGCGCGCGTCGTATTGAACGTGCCCTTGAGATTGACATCGAGCACGCGGTCGAAGGCATCGTCACCCATACGCATGAGCAGGCCGTCGCGCGTGATGCCGGCGTTGTTGACGAGCGCCCAAATGGAGCCAAAGTCGTTGAGGACCGCTTCCACGCACGCATTGACGGCAGCGGGGTCTGCCACGTCGCATTGATATGCGCGCGCCGTGGCGCCAACCATCTCGCAGGCTCCGCATGTCTCGCGCGCGGCATCGACGCTACCGGCATAGACGACGGCAATATCAAAGCCGTCCTCCGCCAAGCCAACCGCACAAGCGCGGCCGATTCCCCGCGAGCCGCCCGTGACCAGTGCCACACGGCGTGAGTCGTTGCGCTCGAGCGCGCCGTTGTTCAAGTTGCCCATGTCATTCCTTTCGGGTTACAGCCCTGTGGGCTATGCGAGCTCATCGGCAATAGCTGCGACCTGCTCGGCCGTTTCGCACGAATAAACGCGAACGTCGCTCAGCGTACGCTTGACCAGGCCCGACAGTGTTTTGCCAGGACCGACCTCAATAAATGTGTCGATGCCTTGATCCTGCAGAGTGTGCAGCGTATCGACCCAGCGCACGGCATGGCTCACTTGATTGGCCAAGACACCCGATGCCGTCTGGGGGTCCGCCGGATAGGGCGCCGCTGTCATATTTGCCAAAACAGGAATGAGCAACGGGGACGGCGCGTGACCGGCCTCAATATATGCGGCAAGGCCACAGGTCGCCTCGGCCATATAGGGGCTATGAAATGCACCCGACACCGCGACCTTCATGGCGCGGCCGCCAGCCTCTTTTACTAGGACGTCGAGCGCCTGCAGCGCCTCGGGCGCTCCGGCAACAACCGTCTGCTGCGGGCTGTTGTAGTTGACCGGCCAGCAGTCCTCGCCGGCCTGCGCAGCCAGGTTCTCGACTTGCGCCGCATCGAGCTTGATGACGGCGCGCATGCCGCCCGGATGGCGCTCGGCAGCCGCGGCCATCAGCGCCGCGCGCTCGAACACAAGCTCAAAGCCCGCTCGCGTATCGAACGCCCCCGCAAAGGTGAGCGCGGCGACCTCGCCCAGCGAAAATCCCGCACAGGCGGCAGGCACCACGCCGCGCTCACGCAATGCGGCGGCCGCTGCCAGGTCGTGAACGAACACGCACGGCTGCGTGTTCTCGGTCTGCGAGAGCTCCTCCTTGGAGGCGCTCCGGCACTGCTCGCTGGTCCCCGGACGCACCTCGTCGGCGATCGCGAACACCTCGGCGGCCGCCGGCGATGTCTCGATCAGATCGACGCCCATCGCGGGGTGTTGGGCACCCTGGCCGGCAAACAGAAACGCTACGCTACCCATGCGCACGCACCCTTCAGGACGCGCTCGGCGCCATCGACCAGGTCGTCAACGATTTCGCGTGCGCTCTGGCGCTCGCTAACCATGCCGGCAATCTGTCCACACAAAAACGAACCCTCTTCGTAATTGCCGTCCTTGGCGGCCTTACGCAGCGCACCGGTTCCCATAGCACCGAGCTCCTCGGCACTCGCGCCGGAACCCTCGCTCTTGGCATAGGCGTTGGTGAAGGGGCTCTTGAGGGCGCGCACTGGATGTCCCGTCGAGCGACCGGTCGCACGCGTCGAAGTGTCGTTGGCCTTCAGGACCATCTCTTTGTACTGCTCCGAGACGGTGCACTCGTCTGCGACCAGAAAGCGCGTACCCACTTGCACGCCTTCGGCGCCCAGCATAAAGGCGGCCGCCACGCCGCGGCCGTCGGCAATACCGCCGGCGGCCACGACGGGAATGTCAACCGCATCGACGACCTGCGGCACCAGTGCCATCGTCGAGGTCTCGCCAATATGGCCGCCCGATTCGGTACCCTCGGCAACAACCGCCGTGGCTCCACGACGTGCCACGAGGCGCGCCAGCGCCACCGAGGCAACGACCGGGATGACCTTGATGCCCGCCTCGTTCCACGCCTTCATGTACTTGGCGGGATTGCCGGCGCCCGTCACGACGACCGGCACTCGCTCGTCAATCACGACCTGCGCGACCTCGTCGGCAAACGGGCTCATGAGCATGACGTTGACGCCAAAGGGCTTATCCGTC
>DBEZGO010000065.1:0-5090 GCA_048189345.1 Collinsella sp. | reverse complement strand
GCTCGTCGGCTTATGCGAAACTTTGCTGCAACAGTGCGATATTATCCATACTCGATAAAGCTCGCGGCGCATGGGGCGCCTCGAACGACACTTTTCTTTTCCATCAATTGGAGGAAGCATGAGCTACACGCAGAAAGTTCTCGACGAGCTCAAGGCCCGCTATCCCGAGCAGCCTGAGTTCATCCAGGCCGCGACCGAGATCCTCGGCACCATCCAGCCGGCGCTCGACGCCCATCCCGAGTACGAGGAGGCTGCCCTGCTTGAGCGCCTCGTCGAGCCCGAGCGCATCGTCATGTTCCGTGTCCCCTGGGTCGACGACCAGGGCAAGGTCCAGGTCAATCGTGGCTACCGCGTCGAGTTCAACTCTGCCATTGGACCTTACAAGGGCGGCCTGCGCTTTAACCCGACGGTTACCCTGGGCATGCTCAAGTTCCTGGGTCTGGAGCAGATTCTCAAGAACAGCCTGACCACCCTTCCCATGGGCGGCGGCAAGGGCGGCTCCGACTTTGACCCCAAGGGCAAGTCCAACAACGAGATCATGCGCTTCTGCCAGTCCTTCATGACCGAGCTCTATCGCCACATCGGTCCCAACACCGACGTTCCCGCCGGCGACCTGGGCGTTGGCGGCCGCGAGGTTGCCTACCTGTTCGGTCAGTACAAGCGCCTGACCAACGAGTGGACCGGCGTCCTCACCGGCAAGGGCCTCTCCTTTGGCGGCTCGCTCGCCCGTACCGAGGCCACCGGCTACGGTCTGGCCTACTTTGTGGACGAGTACCTTAAGAGCCGCGGCGACTCCTTCGAGGGCAAGAACGTCGTCGTTCACGGTTCCGGTAACGTCGCCATCTACGCGGTCCAGAAGGTCGCCCAGCTCGGCGGCAAGGTGCTGGCCTGCTCCGACACCCACGGCTGGGTCGAGGATCCCGACGGCATCGACTACACCGTGCTCGAGCATGTCTACAACAAGAAGCGCTCCGGCCACGACAAGGGCGTTACGCTTGCTATGTACGTTGATGAGAAGCCCAGCGCCGTGTGGCACGAGGGCGACGGCCGCGGCGTGTGGCAGCTTCCCTGCGATATCGCGCTGCCCTGCGCTCGCGAGAACACGCTGCTGCTCGAGGACGCCCAGGCACTCGTCGCCAACGGCTGCAAGGTGGTCGGCGAGGGCGCGAACATGCCCACGACCATCGAGGCCACGACCTACTTCCAGGAGAACGGCGTCGCCTTTATGCCCGGTAAGGCTGCCAACGCCGGCGGCGTGCTCGTGTCCGGCCTGGAGATGAGCCAGAACGCCGAGCACCTGTCCTGGACCTTCGAGGAGGTCGACGGCAAGCTCGAGCAGCTCATGCGCGGCATGTTCCACAACGTGGACGACACCGCCAAGAAGTATGGCGAGGAGGGCAACTTCGTCATGGGCGCCAACATCGCCGGCTTCCTGAAGGTCGCCGATGCCATGCTCGCCCAGGGCGTCTGCTAAATCTTCGCTCGATATAGCATCGCAGAAGGCTCCCAGTCATCTTGGCTGGGAGCTTTTTGATACGCATGCGACGGAGGAAAACGGTTCATTTTGTCCCGACACGAGCTGTGCCCCCTCGTTTGGTACACTTAAAGGTACTGGACAAGTGGAGAGATGGGGGAGAACGTGCTCAAGTTCGGTACCTACGTCCGTGTTGGAAACGCGGCCGAAGCCTATGAGCTCTTGCAGAAGAACCGCAACAACAAGATTGTGGGCGGCGGCATCTGGATGCGCCTGGGTTCGCGTCGCGTGGCGACGGCGATTGACCTTTCGGCCTGCGGACTCGATCAGATCGAGGAGACCGAGACCGAGTTTCGCATCGGTGCCATGTGCACCCTGCGCCAGCTCGAGCGTCATGCCGGGCTCAACGCGCTTGTCAACAATGTCTTTGAGTTCGCCGTCCACGACATCGTGGGCGTGCAGCTGCGCAACACCGCCACGGTGGGCGGCAGCATCTACGGCCGCTTTGGCTTCTCGGACGTGCTCTCGGCTTTCCTGGCGCTCGATTCCTATGTTGAGCTGACGGGGGCAGGCCGCGTTCCGCTCGCCGAGTTCGTGAACATGGGTTACGTGCGCGACGTGATCGAGCACATCGTAGTCGTTAAGCACGATTACCGTGCGAGCTACGAGGCCGTGCGCAAGGCCGCGACCGACTTTCCCTCGCTGAACGTTACCGCCGCCTGGTGGGACGGCTCCTGGCACGTCACCGTGGGCGCCCGCCCGCTGCGCGCGACCTTGCTACAGGGCGAGGCGTGTGGTCTCACCGGCGAGCAGCCTTCCGAGGACGAGCTTCGCGCCCTTGCCGCATCCGTGCGTGCCCTGAGCTACGGCACCAATATGTGGGGCTCGGCCGACTACCGCCGCCGCATCTCGGCCCCGCTTGCCGTCCAGGCTGTGCGTCGTGCCGCCGGCATCGAGCTTTCGGCCGCGCTTGCCCACGAGCTCGAGACCGTGCAGATTCCCAAGTTCGCCACGGACGAGTATTCTTGCCGCCGCGTGTCCGGCGTCGATTCTAGCGAGGTGCGCTAATGGCTGCCAAACTCATCGATCTTTCCTTTACGCTCAACGGCCGCAAGGTCAAGGTTCAGATTGCCCCCGACACCATGCTCTTTGCGCTGCTGCGCGAGCAAGGCTGCGCGTCGGTGCGCTGTGCCTGCGAAACCACCAACTGTGGCCTGTGCACGGTGTGGCTCGACGGCGACCCGGTGCTGAGCTGCTCGGTTCCCGCGGCCCGTGTTGAGGGTCGCACCATCACCACGCTCGAGGGCCTCAAGGCCGAGTCCGAGGCACTGGCCCGTGCGATGGCTGCCGAAGGCGCCGAGCAGTGCGGTTTTTGCGCCCCCGGCCTCATCATGAACGTGCTGGCGCTTGCCCGCGCCGCCAAGGAGGACCCGAGCCTCGTCGCCACGCGCGAGGAGCTCTCGCGCCAGCTGGCCGGCAACCTTTGCCGCTGCAGCGGCTACGAGAGCCAGCTGCGCGCCATCGTGCGCTTCCTTAACGAGTCCGGCGTGCAGGTGGGCTTTGAGATGCCCGAGCTGCCGGTCAATAACACCAGCTCCGACGGTGTCTCCTACAAGCAGATCACTCACAAGCAGCCCAAGAAGGACTCGAAGGCCCTGCTCGAGGGGCGTCCCGTCTACACCGGCGATATGGTGCCCGCCGGTGCGCTCATCGTCAAACTCAAGCGCAGCCCCTATGCCCGCGCCAAGATCCGCTCCATCGATACGTCGCGCGCCCTGAAGGTGCCGGGCGTCGTGGGCGTCTACACCTACGAGGACGTGCCCCAGCGCCGCTTTACCATTGCCGGCCAGAGCTATCCGCAGCCTTCGCCCTACGACCGTCTGATTCTTGAGAACCTGGTGCGCTACCAAAACGAGGAGGTGGCGATCGTCGCCGCCGAGACCGAGGAGGCCGCCGACAAGGCACTCAAGCTCATTAAGGTTGACTATGAGGTGCTCGAGCCGCTGCTCGACTTTACCAAGGCGCTCGATAATGACATCGTGGTCCACCCCGAGGGCGATGTGACCTTTATGTTCCCGCAGGGCGGCGACGTTGCTCGCAACCTGGTGTGCAGTGGCACGAGCGACTTTGGCGACTTGGACGAGGCCTTCGCCCAGAGCGACATCGTCTTCACTCGCACCTACACCAGCCAGGCCACGCAGACCGCGCCCATGGAGACCTTCCGCGCCTTCGCGACGACCGACGCGTTCGGCCGCATCTCGGTGACCACCTCTACACAGGTGCCCTTCCACGTGCGCCGCATGGTCGCGCAGTCGCTCGACATTCCGCAGTCGCAGGTGCAGGTCATTAAGCCGCGCATCGGCGGCGGCTTTGGCTCCAAGCAGACGGGCTGCTGTGAGATCTTCGTTGCGTTTGTGACGCAGCAGACCGGCCGTCCGAGCTACTGCTGCTACACCCGCGAGGAGACCATCACCGCGGGCAACTCGCGCCACCAGATGCAGATGACCGTTAAGCTGGGCGCCATGAACGACGGCACCATCACGGCCATCGATCTGCATACGCTGTCCAACGCCGGCGCCTATGGCGAGCATGCCACCACGACGATCGGCCTTTCGGGTCATAAGAGCCTGCCCATCTACAACCACGTGAAGGCGAGCCGCTTTAGCTGGGACGCCGTCTACACCAATACCAACCGTGGCGGCGCGTATCGCGGCTACGGTGCCACCCAGGGCCAGTTTGCCGTGGAGAGTGCCGTTAACGAGCTCGCCGACATGCTGCACATGGACCCCGCCGACCTGCGCCTTAAAAACATGGTGCGCGAGGGCGAGGTCATGCCGCAGTACTACAACGAGAAGCTCAACGCCTGCGCGCTCGACCGCTGCCTGCTGCGCGCGATGGACATGATCGGCTGGCGCGACAAGCCGCTGGCCGTGGACCTGGGCGACCGCGTGCGCGCCCTGGGCTGCGCGCTCACTATGCAGGGCTCGGGCATCTCCAACGTGGACATCGCCGGCATCGACATGCGCCTGGAAGAGGACGGCTTCATTACCATCGGCACCGGCGCCACCGATAACGGCATGGGCGTCGACACGATTCTGGCGCAGATTGCCGCCGAGGAGCTGGGCGTGGAGAGCTCGCTTATCGTGGTGCGCGGCGTGGACACCGACGTGTCGCCGTTCGACGCCGGCTCGTACGCGAGCTCGGGTACGTACGTGACGGGCCTTGCCGCCAAGAACGCCGCGACCGAGTTGCGTGAGAAGATCTGCGCCAAGGCCGCCCAGATGTGGGACGTGGACGCCGCCGACGTGGTCTTTGATGGTCAGTACGTGCGCCTGTCCGACGAGCGTGCCGCGCGCGAGCAGAACCGCTACCTCACGCTGCGCGACTTTGCCAACCTGTGCGTCAAGAACATCGCGGGCGGCGACGCGCTCACCTCGCACGCCTCAGCCTGCCTGCCCGTTTCGCCCCCGCCGTTTATGGCCGGCATTGCCGAGGTCGAGGTCGACAAGGCCACCGGCAAGGTGACCGTGGTGGACTACGCGGCGGCCGTCGATTGCGGCACCGTGATCAACGAGGCGCTCGCGCGCGTCCAGGCCGAGGGCGGCATTGCCCAGGG
>DBEZGO010000064.1:0-22459 GCA_048189345.1 Collinsella sp. | reverse complement strand
TTGCGGTACCAAGCCTCGACCGTCCAGGTCCCGCGCTTCTTGTCTCGGTTAACTGACATGGGCCATCGCCGCCCTCTGCTTGGAAGGGGCGGAGAGAAGCCGTGCCTCGAAGTACGAGCGCTGAACCTTCCCGGGGATGGTCATGATTCCCTGAGCTGCAAGTTCTGCATTCAAGGTCTTAATCAGCTTGAACGCATAAGACTTGCTCATGCCCGTGATCTCGGCAACCTCCTCCGCGCCGATAAGCTGACGTGTCATATGTAGTCTCCTTTCCAGAGCGGGGCACCGATTGCCCCTCGTCTTGATTATGTCCAAAAAACGTATGACCTACTACGGAAAGTGTAATTTTGCAGATTAAGTCACATCTCCTACATTTTTTGTATGCATGAGATTTCGCATGTAGACTTGAGAACAGTATTTCTTCGGAGGTGTATCTGGATGACTGCCGTCGATCGCATCGGTGCTGCCAAAGAGACCCTGACGTCATTTGTGGCCGATAGGGAGTGGGAACAAACGAGCAAGCGCTGGGGAAGGCTACGGCTGTCCGAGAAACTGCTCCGCCTCCGTTCGGCGCGAAAATGGACACGAAAGGTCGCCGCTCAGGCGGCAGGCATTTCGGAGTCGGCCTTGAGGAACTACGAGCTCATGAAGTCTGCCCCGAAGGAAGAGCATTTGGAGGGGCTTGCGAACGCCTATGGCATACGGGCTGAGGCGCTCCATTTTTATGATTTCAACGATACTGACCTGATTGCTCAGGCTTTTTTCCAATTTGCCGCGACATATGGGTTCGAGCCTGTTGCAAACGAGCGCTATTCAGCGCTCAAGCCGACTTCGCCTTTCATGGAGTCTTTTCTAAAGAAGTGGGCAGCTCAGTATGCTCAAATTGAGAGCGACTCCGATCGAGACGACTATGAAAGATGGAAGGACAACTTCTCAGCCGACTTTGATCCGTCCCAGTTCCCCCTCCGATACGAATATGATCCACGAGATTCTTGGGTGCCGATTACGCCTTGGCAAAATAGGATGCAGTCCAAGAAGCTGCCCGAGCTAAGGGCGCGGTGTACCCCTGCAAAGACCCAGCTGGATTTGGCCCGAGAGGCTGATCTCTCCCTCGCAACGCTACGTTCGTATGAACAGGGGGCTAGGGTGCCGAAATATGCGGCGCTTCAAAAACTGTCCAGCGCTCTTGAGGTGAAGAGGGGAGCGCTTGTATTTACCGATTTCGGTAGTCCTGTTCAAGCTGCTCATGCGCTATTTCAGCTCTCGGCTTCATATGGATTGATTCCGCTTCAACTGGAAGAGGGGCCGGCGCTTCTAGCGAGAGCGCCTGTTCCCGACTCTTTTCTTTTTGAATGGGCGAAGAGGTACGAAACGCGCGTGAAGCAGGCCGATGAATACGACGAGTGGCTTGATCAGTTCGACTATTTCGAGCACGATAAGTCCGATGGCTATGTCGAGAAGTTCCGGCAGCATGAGATACGCCAACCGAACGGTTCATCGCTTATTGACGGCTATGTCTATAGCGATTTCTGTCCCTTTGACGAGCGATTTAAGAAGGGGTATGCCCTGCCCTAATTGTGGTCAGATTAGCCGGCGTGAGGACCAAATGAGTATCAAACGGCGATGGGAGAATGCCTGATAGAACGGACTGAGGTAAAACGAGCGCCTCATTTACCTGCGGCACCCGTTATCGAGTGGGAATAAACGATATTCGGTGATTCCAAGCCCCTGACCTGCGAAAACAGGTCGGGGGCTTCTTATTTTGCAACCTCTGTGCAACCTTTGGGGTTTCGCGCCCCGTGAACAGGGGACGTAGCACTGTTCACGTCTGGGCCCATGTCGGCACTGATCAATGCCCGCGCTGCTTCTGCTTGCGCTTCAGCTTCCGCTGCTCGAAGCACGTCGCCCGGGGTTCCTCGCCAGAGGAGAACTGACCGTTCCTTGCGAAACCGCGAGACCAGCTATATCCGCTTGCTGCGGGCTTGCTTGAGCCAGTTCCTCTTGAAAGAGCCTATACCTCCGAAGAACTTGTTGTACGTCTCACCGTTCTCCTTGGCCTCGTACTTGACCAAGGCAAGTTCGATAGTGAAGAGGTAATCCGCCACTTGCTCGAGGCGGTAGTCGGTCATCGAGGTCTTGCGGCGTCGGACGACCCCTTTTGAGAGGACCTTGCCCACCGAGCCGTCTCGCCCACGGAACAGAAGGAGCGCATCCTCGCGACCTTCGGCGACCTGTGCTGCGAGATGGAGGGCTGCACCATCGCGCAGGGTCCTTTCCAAAGCGAAGTGTCGAGCCGAAGTGTTGAGCGTCGGCCCTGAATGTTCAATGGCCGTTGTTTTCTGCCCCTCAAGTGGTGAACTTCTCCTCGGGGCTGTTGATTCCCCCACGCGCCCCCTTCCGTTCTCTGTGTTCCCCTTATACTCCTTGTACAAGGAGGTAAGAAGTCATGGACAAGACCGCACAGGACAGCTTGGCAAAGAAGCCCGTCGACATGAGGGACAGGATTCTCGAGCATCTCGAGGCCCTCACCTCTGCCGTCTCGCTCGACGACCTTGCCCGTCTGTCCACCTCCGACATCGCCGAGACGCTCATCATCTCCAGGAGCCTGGCGAGCCAGTACCTCAACGACCTTGTTCGCGCCGGCCTTGTGGTTAAGGTGGCGGGCAGGCCTGTCCGTTATTTTCATCGCCGCGCGTTCCAGAAGCGTTTTCAGGTAAAGCTCTCTGCAAGCGAGTACGCCTCGCTCGCCGACCTCATCCAGGCGACGGGAATCGCCGATCACCGCGACTTCGCGCGTGCCGTGGGCTTCGACCTGAGCCTCAGCTCCGTTGTCGAGCAGTGCAAGGCTGCGGTTCAGTACCCTCCGTTTGGCCTACCCATCCTCTTGAGCGGCGGCGTGGGTGTCGGTAAGTCTTTCCTTTCTCGCCTTGTGTACGAGTACGGCAAGAACCAGGGCTTGCTGTCCCGCGACTCCTCCTATGTGCGCATCGACTGCGCCGGGGTCCCGGACGCCGCCTCGTTCAACGGGCTTCTTGACGAGTCGATCGCGAAATCGCGCGGGGGTGTGGTCTTTGTCAACGGCATCGAGGCACTCTCTCCCTCTGCGATGGAGCACTGCCTTGCGACGGCCCTCGGGCTCGATGCCTCCCAGGATGCGCCGCGCGCTCGCCTCGTTCTTTCGACGACGCTTTCCGCCGATGACCTGAAGGTTTCCTCGGCCTACAGCAAAATGCCCATCTGTGCCCGCGTCCCCTCACTCAAGGAGCGGACCTCCGAGGAGCGCGAGGATCTCATCTTGAGCTTCCTGCGCAGCGAGGGGTGCCGAATCGGTTCTGATGTGAAGATTAGCCGCGGCGCATACCGTTGCCTCGTGAACGCGGACTTTTCCGATAACATCGCCGGCTTGCGCGCCTGCGTGACGAACTGCTGCGCCAAAGCGTTCCTCAATCGCGAGGGCGACTACGTCGTCGTTCGCCCGTATCTTCTTCCCAGCGGGCTCCTCTCCTCCGCGCAGATCGATCAACAGCCCGACGATGGCGTTCTGATCGACGCGTCCCTGGATGCCGCCGAGAGCACAGGGCCGGTCGAGCAGGCGCTCGATGCCCTGTGCTCTCTCGATGAGCGATTCTGCGCCGGGGAGCTCTCTGTCTCCGAGCTCGTCTCGCAAGCTGTCTCCGCTGTGCGCGGCGTTGAGGATCACTTGATCTTCGGCCGCGGCGTTACCTCCTCGAGGTCGCGCGCCTTCGAGCGCATCGTGGGCGCGGTCCTTGCCGACGCAGGCTCTTCTTATGGCATCGAGCTTTCGAGGAAGGTCGCTTTTCTGCTGGCCCAGGAGATTTGCCTGCAGTTGTGGCCGGGCATCGGCCTGGCTAAGCGAAAGTCTGCCTGTGCGGAGCAAATCTCCCATCTCCTCGGTGCCGTGACCTCCGAATTACCGTTTGCCTCGAGCGTCTCCGATCAGGTCGCCGCAGACGTGGAAGGGGCGCTGGGAATCTCGCTCGATCACTTCACGAAGACGCTTCTGACGCTGTGCGTCGCATCGGAGTCTCGCGACGTGAAGGCCCTTCGAACGCTCTGCGTCATCTTGTCCCACGGCTACTCAACGGCGACGAGCATCGCCGACGCGGCGAACCGTATGCTCGGCATGCATGTGTACGAGGCGGTCGACATGCCCTACGACCAGCAGCTGAAGGACATCGTCGGTCCGCTCCAGCGCCTCGTCGACCGCCATTCCTACTGCACCGGGGTCGTGTTCCTCGTCGACATGGGCTCCTTGGAGGAGGCCTATAAGGCCCTCGAGAACGTTACCGACTCCACTATCGGCGTGGTGAACAACGTCTCTACCGGTCTTGCGCTCGAGATCGGGGTCGGGCTGCTCGGCGGCAAGTCCATCGCCGAGGTTCTTGGCGATGCGACCGCCGCGTGCGTGACGCACTGCAAGGTGATCGAGCGCGTCAACCGTGAGGACGCCATCGTCTTCTGCTCCGAGTCCGGGGTCGACGCCGCGGAGAGGATACGCCAGCTCGTCTCGCAGAGCCTCCCGCGCACCATAGGCGCGCGCCTGCTCACGAGGCCCTTCAAGCAGCTCGTCGCGAACGGGTCGAACGACGCCGTTTTCTCCGAGCACCGCGTCTGCGCCGTCATCGGCACGGGAGACCCCGGGGTCGCCTCCATCCCCTTCGTCGCCCTCGAGGACATCATGTCGACGGCGTCCGCCTCTAAGGTCGATGCCGTGTTCGGCAGGTGGCTTGACGCTTCCGAGCTCTCTTCTTTCCACGAGAAGCTGCTCTCGAACATGACGCTGCAGAACGTCATCCGCTCCATCACCATCCTCGACCCGGAGCGGCTATTCCACGAGATCGAGAGCGCCGTGCACGAGCTTCAGCGCAGGACAGGCGAGAAGATCGGCAGCAACGCCATCATTGGGCTCTACGTCCACCTCTGCTGTCTCGTCGAGCGCCTTGTTACCAGAAACCCCATTGAGACCTACGTTGGCCAGGACCGCTTCGAGGAGGAGCGTGCCGATTTCATCGAGTCCTTCAGGCAGAGCTTCTCGAGCATCTCGACGCGCTATCGCGTAGAGGTTCCCGTAAGCGAGATCGCATATGTCTTCGACTACATAAGCGTGAGCGCCGCCCCGGCGCGAGAAGAGCGCCTCGGCTCCTCGGACCTCCTGCTCGACGAGTGACCTTCCCCGCGCCGCCGCAAGCTGACTGCGCGTCCTCAATAATCCGATAACCCCTTGCCCGGCGCGAATCCGGATAGCGCCGAGGCAGTACCGAACGTAAAACTTCATTTGATAGGAGCAAACATGAGTGTTGTTATGGCACGAATCGACAATCGCCTGCTTCACGGCATCATCGTGACGCAGTGGGCCCCGGTGTCGGGCGCGACCCGAGTCATGGTCATCGACGACAAGGTCGCCGGCGACGAGGTCCTGAAGTCCACTATGAGGATGGCGCGCCCCGCGGGCATGGCCGTCTCGATCATCTCCGAGGAGACCGCGCTCAAGAACTTCGCGGCGGGCAAGTACGACCGCGAGAAGGTCTTTGTCATCGCCAAGGAGCCCGAGACGATCCTTCACCTGGTCGAGTCGGGCATCGAGCTCCCGTCGCTGATCGTCGGCGGCTCTCTTGTCAAGGAGGGCGGCGTCCAGCTCACCCAGCGCGCCTATGCCTCCGCCGAGAACGTCCAGAGCTACAAGGCGCTCATCGCCCGCGGCGTCAAGGTGACGGCACAGTTCGTGCCCGCCGACAAGCCCGTCTCCGTCGCCGACCTCATCTAAGGAGGGATCATGGTCAACTTCACTATCCTGCAGGTCGTCCTTTTGACCCTGCTGGCCTTCATCAAGCACGTGGACTACTACGGCATCCCGATGATTTTCGTCAACTATGCCGTCTTCTGGGGCCTTATCACCGGCGTCGTCATGGGCGACTGGCAGACCGGCCTCGTCATCGGCGGCACCATCCAGCTCATGCAGCTCGGCGTCGCGGGCTTCGGCGGCTCGTCGATTCCCGACTACGGCACGATGGCCATCATCGCCACCGCCTACGGCGTGACCCTGGGCGCGGACACGGGCCTCGCCATCGGCCTGCCGGTCGGCATGCTCGGCATCCAGCTCGACGTCATCGTCAAGATCCTCAACGGCTTCGTCGTCGAGAAGTCCCAGAAGTTCTGCGACGAGGGCAAGTTCAATCAGATGAACGCCATCCTGTGGGTCTGCCCCGCGCTCTTCGGCCTGTGCGCCGCCCTGCCCGTCTTTGTCTCCGTGACGCTCGGCCAGCCCGCCGTCAACTGGCTCCTCGAGGTCATGCCTCAGTGGTTCCTCTCCGGCCTCACCCTCGCCGGCAAGATGCTCCCGGCCATCGGTATCGCCATGCTGCTCCGCTACATGCCCACCGGCAAGTACTTCCAGTACCTGCTCGTCGGCTTCTTCCTCTCGGCCTTCCTGAACGTGCCCATCATCGGCGCCGCCATCGTCGGCGTTGCCCTCGCGATCGCATTCTACCAGCGTGCCGAGAGGGACACCGAGCTCGCCGCCCACGCTTCCGCAGACGCCTTCATCGGAGAGGATGAGTAACCATGGAAAACGAGAACATCACCGCCGTCGCCGAGGGCAAGCCCTCCGGCTACAAGGTCACCAAGAAGGACCTGCGCAACGCTAACTGGCGCTGGCTCATGAGCGTGTGCACCTTCAACTACCAGACCCAGCAGGGCGCCTCAGTCGCCTACGCCCTCTCGCCGGTCCTGAGGAAGATCTACACGAACGACGAGGACTATAAGCAAGCGCTCAACAACCACTTCCGCTACTACAACACCCAGCCTTGGCTCGCCGCCATCATCCTTGGCGCCTGCGTGGCCATGGAGGAACGCGACGGCCTAGCGGCGGCGGACGCCGTCCAAGACCTGAAGATCGGCACCATGGGACCGCTCGCCGGCGTCGGCGACTCCCTGCTCATGACCATGATCCCGACCATCATGGGCTCCATCGCCGCCTACATGGCCATCGAGGGCAACCCCGTGGGAGCCGGCATCTGGTTCGCGCTCATCCTGGCCATCTTCTGGGTCCGCATGCACGCCCTCGAGTTCGGCTACAAGCAGGGCGTGAAGCTCGTCACCGACTTCAGCGAGAAGCTTCCCAACCTCACTGCCGCCGCCTCCGTGCTCGGCCTCACCGTGGTCGGCTGCCTCATCGCCTCGGTCATCGGCGTCACCTGCCCGATTAGCTTCAGCTTCGGCGACGTCTCGATGGAGATTCAGCCGCTGCTCGACAAGATCCTGCCTGCCATGATCCCCGCCGCCATCACGGGAAGCGCGTATTACCTTCTTACCAAGAAGAACGCGAGCATGACGGCCCTCATCCTCGTGGTGATTGTCCTCGCGATGGTCGCCTCCGCCGCCGGCATCCTCGCCTAGCTTCGACCCAAGAGATTGGTGAATCAATGAGAAAGATAGTTGTGGCGAGCCATTCCCTTCTCGCCCAGGGCTTCAAGGACACCCTCGAGTTTCTTACGGGTAAGAGCGACGCCGTCAACGCCGTGTGCGCCTACGTGAACGACAACGGCGAGGGGCTCGACGCGGCGGTCGAGGCGGCTCTTTCGGGCACTGACGAGGTCGTCGTCCTCACCGACGCGCTCGGCGGCAGCGTGAACCAGCGCTTCTCCCGCTTCGCCTCCGACCGGATCCACGTGATCGCGGGTGTCAACCTCCCGCTCGCCATGACGGTCGCGCTCGCGCGCCCCGACGAGAAACTCGACTTCGACGCCCTCGTCGACGAGGCGCGCCAGCAGATTGTCTACGTGAACGGTGCCAGTTCCGCCGAGTGCGAAGACGACGAATAGAGGAGGTCGACGATGAGAGAGTTCCTTAAGGACGTGTGGATGCACGGCGGTGAGGAAAGCCGCGCCATCACCCCCGAGAACATCACGGGCGAGAAGGGCCGTGCCGCCATGTCGGCCAGCCACCTCGGCGTCGGCCGCAAGGGCTCGTGCTGCGTGCCCCTTGAGTCCGGCGAGACCATCACGCTCGCGGACATCGAGGGTCCCGGCATCATCCGCCACATCTGGATGACCGTCCCCGACAAGACCGCCGCCGGCAGCTTCGTCATGCGCGACCTCGTGCTGCGCTTCTACTGGGACGACGAGGAGACCCCCTCGGTCGAGTGCCCTGTCGGCGACTTCTTCTGCAACGGCTTCGGTGAGCGCGCCATCGTCAACTCGATGCCCATCTGCGTGAACCCGACGGGCGGCATGAACTGCTACTTCGAGATGCCTTTCAGGAAGCACGCCAAGGTCACGCTTGCGAGCGAGCACCCCGGGTTCATTAAGTACATCTTCTACACGTTCAACTACGCGCTCACCGACGTGCCGGACGACGCCATGTACTTCCACGCCCGTTTTAACCGCGAGCGCAGCACCCGCAGGGGCGTCGACTACACCGTGCTCGACGGCGTGCGCGGTAAGGGCTACTACGTCGGCACCTACATGGCCCTGTGCGCCCTGGAGCGCTATTGGTGGGGCGAGGGCGAGATGAAGTTCTTCCTCGACGGCGACGAGGAGTTCCCCACGGTCACCTCGACGGGAGCCGAGGACTACTTCGGCGGTGCCTGGGCCTTCCTCGACAGGCCGCCCCACGCGCTGCCCGAGGCGCAGTGCTTCAACACGCTGTTCGCCGGCTACCCGTACCGCTCGACGCGCGACGCCACGCGCGACCGCTTCAGCGCGGGCAAGCCGAACCCGAACCCGATGCTCGCGACCAACGACGACGCGCTGCCCAGGCACGGCCTCTACAGGTGGCACCTTCCCGACCCGATCTCGTTCAAGGAGGACCTGCGCGTGACGTTCCAGGACCTCGGCAACGACGACATCAAGCTCTACGAGCGCGAGGACGACATCTCCACCGTCGCCTACTGGTACCAAAGCGAGCCGCACGCCGTGCTCGCCCCGTTTGCCGCAAGGCAGGACCGCGTGCCCAGGTAGGGTCGCCTCGAAACAAGCCAACGTTATGGGCGCCCGCGGTTGACCATGACTGTGGGCGTCCCTTTGTAAGGAGGATCACATGAGCGAAAAGCAAATGAGGCTCGGCGCCCTCGAGGCCGGCGGGACCAAGATGGTCTGTGCCGTGGTGTCCGGCGACGGCGAGGTCCTCGACCGTATGGAGACCCCGACGCTTACGCCCGCCGAAACCGTCCCGCAGATGATCGAGTGGTTCACCGCCCGCGATGTAGACGCGTTGGGCATCGGTGCCTTCGGCCCGACCTGCGTCAACCCCGACGACGAGCGCTACGGCTCCATTCTCCAGACGCCCAAGCTCGCGTGGCGAGGCTATGGTCTTCGCGCCGCGTTCGCCGACGCCCTCGGGATTCCGGTGGCCTACGACACGGACGTGAACGTTGCCTGCCTCGGCGAAGTGGTCTTCGGCTGCTGCAAGGGGCTCGAGGACGCCGTCTACGTGACCATCGGCACCGGCGTGGGCGCGGGCGTCATGTGCGCGGGCAGGCTCCTTCACGGCATGCTGCACCCCGAGGCCGGCCACATGCTGGTAAGGACCCGTCCCACCGAGGAGGGACGCTGCGTCTGCCCGAGCCACGCGAGCTGTCTCGAGGGCCTCGCCTCCGGCCCCGCCATTGCCGCGCGCTGGGGAAAGCCCGCGGCCGAGCTCGCGGACAACGATGAGGTGTGGGCGCTCGAGGGGGATTATCTGGGGCAGATGTGCGCGAACCTCGTACTCATGTACTCGCCTCGCCGCATCGTCCTCGGCGGCGGCGTGATGCACCAGGAGCAGCTCTACGGCATCGTCCGCAAGAAGACCCTCGAATATCTGGGTGGCTACATCCAGACCGCCGAGCTTAAGGACATGGAGAGCTACATCTGCGCCCCGGGCTGCGGCGGCGACCAAGGAATCCTCGGCGCGGCCGAGCTGGCAAGAAGGACGCTCGCGTAACTTGCGCTCTCTCCGCCATACAACACGTTAAGAAAAGACGAGCGCTTCTTGCCAATTGGGCGGCAAGAAGCGCTCATCTTTTGCATTTTTGCCTCTCAAAATCTTATTTTCACGATTTGCATTTTCATCCCGTTGTCACCGACCCTTGCGAGAAACCGGAAAAAGCCGCTGACAGAAGGGTCTCTCAAATCGTTGTAACCCAGCATATAGCCGCGACTTGTGACCTGCAGACGGCTGTCCCACGTGCCGATTTCCTTGGCGGCATCCGAAACCGCAAAATATGCCCCCACATCCTTGATTTTTGCAGTCTTAAGCCATGTTTTTGCGATCATCTTTACTGCCGTCCGATTGGCAGCATCAAAGACCAGCACACCGCCGGGGAAAGCGTCCGCCATTCCCCGCACCAGTTCCCGGACCTGCTGGGTCAGAAAGTAATAGAACACCCCGGAGGCAAAGAATACCGCCCCGCCGGAGGCATCGATTTTGCTAAACCATGCGGTGTCTTTCAGGTCGCGGGGGATATTTTGTTCTCGATCCTCGGCGGGCAGCAGCTGCTGCCGCAAGGCAATCACATCCGGGAAGTCCAGATTGTAGATCTTGCATCTACCGTTGTCGCAGGTTCTGCCGGTGTTGTCCAGCCCGCAGCCCAGATTGACCACCGCCGCATTGGGGTGGCCTTTCAGGTAATCCCGCACCTCGAAAGCAAGATCACTCTGCCGTGTGGCCACCTCCAGCGCACCAAAGCGCTGCATCAGGCTGCGGGAGTTTTTCTCTGCCTCTGAAAAGTCGTAGTCGATTTGGTCGAGCAGACGAACCGCTGTTTCATCCCTATAAAGGTTCGGGTACAGCTCCGTACACAGCTTCCGGGAATACAGCGGGAGGATCAGCGTCTCCTGAACGGTGTTTTCCTCAATTTTACATTTCATAGGTTTCTTCCTCAGTGAATAAAAACTGTCATAATTGCCGCCAGCACAGCCGCTATGACCGTCATGCCTATCGTCATGTGCAGGATGGATGCAAAAATGCCCGTGCTTGATATCCTTACTTCCGCGCCGTGACGCAGAGCCACTTTTTCTTTTTGCGTATCTGCACCTCGTGAAAACCCGCCTGCTCCAGACACGCCTTTAATTCAATGTCCTTGTAGATGGTCATGCCGCCGATGATCTGCGTCCACCTCTCGTCCTTGTCCGTATCGCCATTGCTCTCGTTGCAGATAAGAATTGTCCCGCCTGGCTTCAGCGTCCGCCAGACCTCACGGAAGCATCGGGGCAACTCAGGCCAAAAATAGACGGTCTCAAACGCCGTGGCAGCATCGAAGTAGCTATCCTCAAACACCATATCCGCCACACTGCCTTGCAGAACGGCGCAACGCCCCTCCTGAATTGCAGTTCGGTTGAGCTTTCTAGCCTTCTCCACGCTGACGGGCGAATAGTCGATGCCCTTGACGACGCCATGCGGGTATTTTTTCAGCAGTCGTTTTATGTTCGCCCCGCCGCCGCAGCCGCAATCCAGCACCTTGGCATTTGGCGCAAGTCGTAAAAATCGAAGTCCCCACCGCGCCACAGGGCTGTGGCCCAGATTCATCATGGCAACCATTAGTTTTCCGCCGAGGCCCACGGGCTTGCGGGTGTTTTCAAAGAACGACATCTGGCCCCTCCGATTTCGTGCATTCCGCATAGGTCAACGGGAACGAGGCCTTCAGCACCGCGCTTTTCTGCACCGCCCAGCCGTTTTGACGCAGGAAACGCAGGTATTCCTCGCTTGTCCACCTGCTGTGGAGGGGGAATCCCGCCATACTCATGAAAAAGGCTTTTGCCTTGCCGGAAATCGAGTTCCCCGCGTGGGTGAAGGTTGGCGCGATGAGCACGCCGTCGTCCTTCAGCACCCGCCTGATTTCTTGCAGGGCCTTTTCCGGATGCGGCACTATGTGAAGCGCGTTGGACGCGATCACCACTTCGAAGGACTTATGTGCATAGGGCAGGCGGAACATATCCTGTACGGAAAAGTGCAGCTTTGCGGATTGATTGTCCCGTTTTGCTTCAAGGATCATCTTTGCAGAAGCGTCCGTAGCCTCGATGTGCGCCGCTACATTCACGATGCTCTTTGCGATAAGCCCCGTGCCGGTGGCAACCTCCAGCACGGTTTTTGCTTTCACCACCGGCCTGATCAGCCCATACATCTTCTCATACGCCGCCCGGTCCTTTCGCATGAAACGTTCGTACCGACCGGCATTCTTGTCCCAGAAGTCCTTGCGTTCGTGCATGGCTATCGTCCCCAAACAGTTAGAGCCATCTAACTATAACACACGAATCATGAAGTAAGATAAGGCTAACCTTATTTTCTTGGCTAAGACGCATCTCTTCGGTTTTCGCTTATATCGGCGCGAGTCAGATACTAGTCTGGAGCTGAAGAAGGAGCTTGGCGGACAGGTAGGTCGATACTGGTTCCCGGAACGGTGATCCAGCCAATTACACCAGGGCTCTAGTCATGCAGGTAGACCCAATCCATGATGGGAAATAGGTCCTTTTCTCTAGCTCGACGTCTTTCGGAGCTTGACGATTTAGGCTGATGGAGGTGAGAAGTCCCTCGCCGCGCCAATACCAGACGATTGCGCTATGGGCATCTCTTCGACCCTTTGAATCACCCCTTTCATGCCACCCGCTACGAACCCCGGCGGAAACCAGGGAGTGATTAAAGGAGCGATCTGCGGTTTTGCGAATCAATCGAGTCATTCGAAATCGCGAATCAAGGGCCTGATTCGCCCAAATTGCGCACGAATCAGCCCTTAGGCGGTACGACACGACGCGCATCGACAACACTCGGACTGGATTAGTCACTGAGTGGGAGTAGCGAAAACGAGGCGATTGATTAACTCCATTCGTTTTGGTTACAAGAAGACATGCTGCGCGCCTGCAGCATGAGGGAGAGGGAATCCTATGAATATCGTTGTATTGAGTGGTAGCCCGCGCAAGGGTGCCAATACCGACATCATGGTCGAGGCGTTTGCCGAGACCGCGCGTGAGGGCGGCCATGCGGTCGAGGTCGCGCGCGTTGCCAGCAAGAAGATTGCTGGTTGCCTGGGATGCCAGTACTGCTTCGCCCATGAGGGCACTTGCGTGCAGAAGGATGACATGGCCGACGTGATCAAGTCGCTGAAAGACGCCGACATGGTTGTCTTCGCTTCGCCTATCTACTGGTTTGATATCACTGCGCAGGAGAAGGCTGTCATCGACCGCCTGTACGCCTTCGGTGCTACGGGCTTCCCGTTCACCAAGACGGCCCTTTTGCTCGATAGCCACAGCGAGGGCGTCTATGATGCGGCAATCGCTATGTACAAGTCAACCTGCGCGTACTGCAAGTGGGAGGACCAGGGCATTGTCACCATCAGCGGTATGACCGAGCGCGACAGCATGGCCTCCTCGCCCAAGCTGGAAGGGGTGCGAGAGCTCGCTCGCAAGCTTGCCTAGCGCGCATTTCCAATAACGAACAAGGCCCGAAAGGTTCATTTGAACCATTCGGGCCTTGCTGCGTTTCAAGGGGGTTGGGCTGTCGGAACCGGCCATACGGCTGTTAATCAAACAGGCTCGGCATGTCGTTTTCCTTCATGAGGGCACCGGCAGAAGGCAGGCTCTGCGCGGTGAACTTTTCGGCGGAGACGCCGGCGCCGAGGATGTCCTCGGTCGTGCCGACGGTGGTGACCGAGCGGCCTTTCTTGGCCGTGAAAGCCTGGACGCCCTGCGTGTTGGTGGTCGTCTTGGTCTTGAGCAGCGACGTGTTGAAGTTCATCAAACGATAGTCGCTCGAGACCAACGCGATGTCGCGATCTTCCTTGAGTACCTGGGCATACAGCAGCTTGCTACCGCCGTAGATTGCGTTCTTGAGGCGCTTGCGGTTGGTCTTGGTGACGTATCCGGCAAGTGCGACGCGCGCCACGCGGCCGTTTTCAAAGACAAACAGCACGTCGGCCTTGTAGTCCTCGGGGTCGATGACCCAGATGACGCTCTCGTCGGGTTCCATCTCGAGGTCGGTCGGCAGGTACGAGCCCAGCTGGGCCGACTTGGTGTCCTCAAACGCCGCGACCTTGCACTTGTACACCTGGCTCTTATTGGTAAAGACCAGCAGCTCGTGGGTGTTGGAGGACGGGAACTCGATAAAGGGTTTGTCGCCGTCCTTGTACTTGAGCGTGGTCGCCTTCTTGAGCACACGGTCCGTCATCTTTTTGAGGTAGCCATCGCGCGAGAGCATGATGGTGACCGGATACTCCTCGACCTCGGGCTCCAGGCTCACCTCGATGACCTCATGGGGCTCGATCCTGCCCGTGCGGCGCGGCATCACGTACTTCTTGTTGACCGCGGCCAGCTCGTCGCTGATGACCTTCTTGATGTTCTCCTCGCTGGAGAGGATATCCTCAAGCTCGGCAATCTCGCCCTCAAGCTTGGCAATGTCCTTGGTGCGGTTGAGGATGTACTCTTCGTTGATGTTGCGGAGCTTGAGCTCGGCAACAAACTCGGCCTGGGTCTCGTCGATGTCGAAACCCTTCATAAGGTTGGGCACGACCTCGGCTTCGAGCTTGGTGCCGCGGATGATGGCGATGGCCTTGTCGATGTCGAGCAGGATTGCCTCGAGGCCGTGCAGCAGGTGCAGGCGCTCGGACTTTTTGCTCAGGTCAAAATTAATGCGGCGACGCGTGGACTCAATACGCCACTTGACCCACTCGTGCAGGATCTGGCGCACGCCCATAACACGAGGGTAACCATCGACCAGCACGTTGAAGTTGCACGAGAACGAATCCTGCAGCGTGGTCGAGCGATAGAGCTTGGCCATGAGCTTGTCGGGGTCGACGCCGCGCTTAAGGTCGATGGCGATGCGCAAGCCCGAGAGGTCGGTCTCGTCGCGGATGTCAGCGATCTCCTTGACCTTGCCCTCTTTGGAGAGTTTGACGATGCGCTCGATGATGACATCGGTCTTGGTGGTGTAGGGGATCTCGTACACCTCGATGATGCGCTCTTCGGGAATCCAACGCCAGCGGGAGCGGATCTGGAAGCTGCCAAGACCGGTCTCGATGATCTTCTCCATCTCCTCGCGGCGGTAGATAATTTCGCCGCCGGTCGAGAAGTCGGGCATGGGCATATACTCGAGCAGGTCGCAGTCGGGATCCTGCAGGTAGTGCATGGTGGCGGTGCAGACCTCGTTGAGGTTGAAACCGCAGATATCGGACGCCATGGCGACGCCGATGCCCTTATTGGCCGAGACAAGGATGTTGGGGAATGTCGTGGGCAGCAGGCGCGGCTCCTTCATGGCGCCGTCGTAGCTGTCGACGAAGTCGACCGGGTCCTTGTCGATGTCCTTGAAGATCTCGGCGCTGATGGGGGAGAGCTTGGCCTCGGTGTAACGCGAGGCGGCGTAGCTCAGGTCGCCCGAGTAGTACTTACCAAAGTTACCCTTCGACTCCACGAAGGGGGCAAGCAGCGCTTCGTTGCCGGTTGCCAGGCGCACCATCGTCTCGTAGATCGCGGCATCGCCGTGCGGGTTGAGCTTCATGGTCTGGCCCACGATGTTGGCGCTCTTCTGGCGTTCGCCCTTGAGCAGACCCATCTTGTACATGGTGTAGAGCAGCTTGCGGTGCGAGGGCTTAAAGCCGTCAATCTCGGGGAACGCACGCGAGACGTTGACGCTCATGGCGTAGGGCATGTAGTTGACCTCGAGCGTCTGCGTGATCGGCTGATCGGTGACCTCGGAGTGCAGGCCGATGACGTTCTCGGCGTTGACCTGCTTTTTCTTTGGCTGGTTCTTCGTCTTCTTCTTTGCCACGATTTCCTCTTGAACTTCTTATGGGCCGTCGTTATCGATTTGCTGCTATTGCAGGTCCAGCTGGTCCAGGTATTCCTTGCCGTGCTCCGAGATATGGCGCTTGCGGCCCGCCTCGTCGTTGCCCAGCAACAGGTTGAACATGGTCTCCATCTTGGAAACGTCCTCGGGCTCCACCTTGATCAGGCGGCGCGTCTCGGGGTTCATGGTGGTGAGCCACATCATGTCCGGATCGTTCTCACCAAGACCCTTGGAGCGGTTGATTGAGCACTTCTGGTCGCCGATTTCTTTGAGGATGCCGTTCTTCTCGAGCTCGGTGTAGGCAAAGTAGGTCTTCTCTTTGCAGTTGATCTCGTAGAGCGGTGACTCGGCGATATACACGTAGCCCTCGTCGATAAGCGTGGGCACCAGGCGGTAGAGCATGGTGAGCACGAGCGTGCGAATGTGATAACCGTCGACGTCGGCGTCCGTACAGATGATGACTTTGTTCCAGTTGAGGTTGTCCAGGTCGAAGGCGCCAAGGTTCTTGATGCGTTTGTCTTTGATCTCCACGCCGCAACCCAGCACGCGCATGAGGTCCATGATGATGTCGGACTTAAAGATGCGCGGGTAGTCCTCCTTCAGGCAGTTGAGGATCTTACCGCGGACGGGCATAACGCCCTGGAATTCGGCATCGCGCGAGGTGCGAATGGCGCCTGCTGCCGAGTCGCCCTCTACGATGTAGATCTCGCGACGGCTCTTGTCCTTGGAGCGGCAGTCGATGAACTTCTGCACGCGGTTGGCCATGTCGGTCTTTTGCTGTAGGTTGGTCTTGATGCTCTGACGCGTTTTCTCTGCGTTCTCGCGCGAACGCTTGTTGATGAGAACCTGCTCCATGATCTTGTTGGCGGCGTCTTTGTTCTCGATCAGGTAGGTCGAGAGGCGCTCCTTAAAGAAGGCGGTCATGGCCTGCTGGATAAAGCGGTTATTGATGGCCTTCTTGGTCTGGTTTTCGTAGGACGTCTGGGTGGAGAAGCAGTTGGTCACCAGCACCAGGCAGTCCTGGACGTCTTGCCACTTAATGCCGCTCTCGTTTTTGTTGTATTTGCCCTGTTGCTTAATGTAGGCATCGATGGCGCTGGTCAGAGCGCTACGGGCGGCCTTTTCGGGCGAACCGCCGTTCTCGAGCCAGGAGGAGTTGTGGTAGTACTCCTGCATCGTGAAGGTGCGCGAGAAGCACATGCACGCGGTGATCTTTACGTTGTAGTCGGGCAGGTCCTCGCGGTCGCGACCGCGACGGTCGGCTTCGATAAAGAAGGGCTCGGTGAGGTAGTCGGCACCGACCTTCTCGAGCACGTAGTCCTCGATGCCCTTGGGATAGCAAAAATCCTCTTCGGAAAACTCGCCATCGTCGCCCTCAATGCGCAGGCGGAAGGTCACGTTGGCGTTGACCACGGCCTGACGGCGCATGGTCTCGCGATACCACTCGTGGGGAATACTGATCGAGGTAAAGACCTCAAGGTCGGGGCGCCACTTGATGGTGGTGCCGGTACGGTCCTCGTCGCTGGGCTCAATCTCGAGCGCCTTCTTTTTGGCGCCGACGACCTTGCCCTTCTTAAAGTGCAGGGAGTACTTGTTGCCGTCACGCCAAACCGTGACGTCCATGTATTCGGAGGCGTACTGGGTCGCGCAGGAGCCCAGGCCGTTGGTGCCGAGCGAGAAGTCGTAGTCGCCGCCCTGGTTATTGTTGTACTTGCCGCCGGCGTAGAGCTCGCAAAAGACGAGCTCCCAGTTAAAGCGCTTCTCGGAAGGGTTCCAGTCGAGCGGGCAGCCACGGCCGTTATCCTCTACCTGAATGGAGCCATCGCGAAAGGCGGTAAGGGTGATGAGCTTTCCGTAGCCCTGGCGCGCCTCGTCAACGGCGTTGGATAGGATCTCGAAGGTAGCATGCGCGCAGCCATCGAGTCCGTCCGAGCCAAAGATGACGGCGGGGCGCAGGCGTACTCGTTCCTCGTCCTTGAGCTGGCGGATGCTGTCGTTACCATAGTTTGCGGTGTTTTTTGCCATACTCGCTCTCTCGATGCTCCTTTGCTGCGTTTTAGTCATATAGATAGTCAAGGTAGCATAGCCCAGCCCACAGACGATTCCACCCAACACGAAATCCATCGAACAATCGTTCGGAGTTCGATGGAACGGCGTTTACTCGGACAAGACCGAGTTGATTCTGCCCGAGTAAGTTTGAAGGCGGCTGGAGGCGCCCTACCTTGTTTGCGGATGGATCGAATCGAACATTGGGACAAGCGTCTCGTTTTATGGGCCACGGGCGTGCGTGTGCGAGTCCCTTTGGCCCATAAGGAACGCTGGCGGGTCGTTATTTGGGCCGTGGGTCACTTCGCCGGCGCCGCGTTTCGTCATACGCTCATAGTGGAAGCCGATGCCACGGAGTCGACTTGCGACTCGGGCAATGGATGAGCTGCAAGCCGAAAGGAGCGGTGAGAACGATGAGGCCCATGACAAAGAAACTGCTGTTAGGAATTCCCACTGTGACGCTTTCGGCCGTGCTGGCTTGTACGGTGGCAGGCTGCGGCAGTAGCGCTCCGAGCGGTTCGGCTGGCAGCTCGGGCGGGAGCGCACCTGTGCAGGAGAAGTCCAAGAAGGCCAAGGCCTATGAGTCGCAGACGGTCGAGGTGGCAGGCATTACCTATGAGTCGGTGGCTCACGGTACGTTCTATCGCGGTGATGCCAAGAAGCAGGACGGCTTTTACCTGCACATCAAGATTACCAACAACAACACAAAGAACAGGACGTTCAGTTCCTTTAACGTGCATGCTGCCCAGGGCGATCTTGAGGCGGGTGACCCGTTGTTTACTTCCGGCAAGGCGGCCGTGCTCGACTACGCTGCAAGCGAGGCTCCCGATGAGCTTCACGAGGGCATCGATCTTTCCAAGAGGCCAGATATCGGCCCGGGCGAGACCGTTGAGTACGTGTATTTCTGGGCGCCCAAGACGGCGTACTACGGGCCCATCACTGTCGAGTTCGTAGACGCTTACGCCCCCGCCAAGAATCATGAGGCCATGCACTTTGACACCACGGGATGCGAGACCAAGGAGTTCCAGGCGGCCGGCGGCGTGGCCGATTCTGACGAGAAGGCAGATTTAACGAGTATCGACTGCGCATCGTACAGTATCGAGGCTGCCGATGGGTACACGCTGGATTCGTCCGACGAAGAGCGCGAAAAGGCAAACTTCTTCCACGACGAGACTGGAGGACGCCTGAACATCAGCATCTTCCCGCGCTCGCCGGAGGAAGAGGTTGCAAGCCTAGAGCAGGTCTACGAAGGCAAGGAGACAACAACCGACCAGGTCGAGTACAACGGCATAACGTGGCTGCGCTTTACCGGTCCCGACAACGGCCATACACTGTTTGCGACGGCTCCCGCGACGAGTGAAACCGTCCGCGTGTCGATCGGCTGGAAGATCGACTGGGATGCCGCCGTGCCCATGATGGAGGCACTGAAGCTCAAGTAGCGGACTGCGATCCCCACGTCAGGCGACTCAGGGCTGGCTCCGAGTTATCGGGGCCAGCCCTTTTTGGTGCTCGATGAGCCGAGTCGGCGTCTCTCACAAAAGTAACTAGAAGCTAGCGACGCTTATCAGAATTGACCTCATTGGCAGTGTCGGTTTCGAGCGCCGTGCGGCGGGCACTGTAGGCGACAAGGCCGGCACCAGCTGCGGCGAGTGCTGCTGCGGCTGCCGTAAGGGGAGCGTTGACATCGCCCGTGCCCGCAAGCGCGCCTGCTTTTCCGGAGCGCTTGTTAGTGCCGTGGTCCTTACCACTGCTGGAGCTGCTTCCGCCGGATCCGCTGCCCTCGTCAGTACCGCCGCCACTCGAGCCACCATCGCCGTCTGCTGTCATCGGGGCGTCGTGAAGTCCTGTCGTATCCGCGCTGTCGCATACGCCGACCTGCACTTCCGAGCGTTCGCATGCCGCGTCGGGCACATGAAGCTCGTGCAGTACGGCACCCAGCGTCGAGTTTGCGCCGGGTCGGATTTCCTCGAGCGTCACGGGGTCGAGCGCCACCAGGTCGCGCGCCTTCGCATACAGCGTTACGCGTTTGCCCACTTCGTCGCTCCAACTCTCGGGGATGGCGAAGCTCATGCGGAACTGTGCCGTGCAGCCTGGTGCCAGCACGGCGTTTCCATTGTCGGCAACCAGCGGGTGCGTCGCAAAACGTGCGTCCAGCGTCTCGAGCGCGTACTTCACGTGTGCCATGTCGTTGGCCGAAGCGTCCTCGGCAAGCTCCGGATCGTAGATCGAAGCCATGCGTGCGTTCGCTCCGAATCCGATGGATGCGCTGGAGAATGGCTGGTTGGAACCCTCTCGGTACAGATCAATCGTTCCGGCGGTGAGCAGCGTGTTGCCGTCGTTTCGCACCGTGACCATGAAGGATTCGCCTGCTGCTCCGGGCACCACCGCGCCCGAGGTAGCGACCGCGCCCGTCGGAGTGGCACACGCCGCCAAGGGCACTTCGATGCCGTGCAACTCTGCCTCGCTCATCTCCGCGCTCACAATGTGCGTGGCGAGCGCGGAGAGTATGCCTCCCGACGTCAAAAATGTCGTTATTTGATCGACGGGATGGTCCAGCTCGCACATCACGAACGGCTCCGTGAAAAGATCGCCTGCCAAGGTGCTGGCGAAGATGCGGAAGTGCTTGCCCATCACTGCCACCGGGTTGCCTTCATCGTCGTAGGTTTGTCCCACCTTGCCATCGGTATTCTCTACATAGAGCACGCACCTGCCGTTGTTGCTTACGCTAAACGATGCCGGGCCACAGCCTGCGGCGCCCACGGGCTGCGCTGCAAATGCCGATGCGCCTCGCGTCCAGGTAATATGCTGCAGCTGCTCGTTGACGGTGGCCAAAAAGCCCGAATGTTGTGGCCACGGCACCGCACGGGGTACCGTGGCATCTGGTGACATAACGCCCCAGCCCGCAATGGACTGGCCGATCACGGCGTACGATGCGCAGCCGCAACCGTCTGCGGTCTCGTACGCAACGGGCACCACCATTTTGCCGTTGATATTTTCGGGCTCGCCCAGCTCGATGCTCGACGGTGCCTGCGGAAAGCGAAGAACTTGGCGGAACGTCAGGCTGTCGCCCAAATCATCCGACCACAGGGTAAAGCACTCCAGCGCAACCTCAGCCTCGCCGCCGAGCGCCTTTTCTGCGGTGGTTCCGCGGCGGTGGAGGTAGGCACCCGACAGACGCCCGTCGACCAGCGTCTTGCCCACCGTAATACGCGGGCACTGCAGGCAATGGTAGCCATCCTCTTGCAAGCGTCCGCGCGAGATACTGCGCCATGACGTATGCGACACCACGCGAACTCCGCCGTTGCTTATGCGCAGGCGCACAACGGACAGTATGCCGGATGTGCTCGCCGCGTCGAAAAGGGTGTTGTCGCCGGCGGGGCGCTCGCCCGAGACCAGCAGCACGTAGGCGTCCTGGTTTCCCCTCCCGTCTGTATATTCCACCACATCGAAGTCGTAATCGAATATGCCGTCGCGCTCCACGTCGCCCTCGCCAAACCCAAGGGGAAAGTCCACGGGCGTGGGAGCGGACCACGTGCCGTTTGCCTTTGTGTGCACCACCAGGCGCGAGCGGCCATTGTCGCCGTAGCGCACCGAGGCGATACGGAACAGGCATTCTACGCCGGCAATCATTGCCAGCTTCATGTGAGCTTCGCTGAGCACGCCGGTAAACAGCACGTTGTCGCTCGAGGGTTTGATGCCGCCACGCTCGTCTTCCGACACGCCGGCAGAATTGGCGTTGGGGTCCGCAACGGCGTTCGTCGCCTGCCCGATATGGGTGTACACATACATCGGCGCGGCGTTTTCGTCGTCCTCTATCAGCGCATGGACGAAATGCTCGATCTGTCCCGTGTCGTCGCTTTCTGCATCCGCCTCGAGCTCAATGCGCGTGACCGCCCGGTCCCAATCGCGTACGGTAGGCGCGACGTTTATCGCGGCGGCTGCAACCTCGGCGCGTGCGAGCAGCTCGGCGTTGGTGACGATGGTGGCCGATGCGATAAATTGCGGCACGCCGCCCGCCTCGATGTTGCCGGGCGTGCCGAAGTGGGCATCCAGCGTGTAGGGCGTATCTCCACCCAATGCGAGCTCAGAGCGCTGGAGTACATACTGGTCGCCATTGTTCACCGACATATTCCACGAATCGATGAGTGTGGGCCACGACCCCGACCAAGCCTTGGTGGTCCACTTGAACATTACGAACTGGAGTATCACATCGACATCGACGTCTGCACCTACACGCAGCCGCGGAAGCTGGTGACCGTCCGCCTTCTCGTATCCAATGAACAGTGTGAGGGACGCGGCACCGCGCACGGCGGACGAAGCGACGCCTGCAACGCCGGCGCCAAAGGTGACGGCAAGCCCGATCTGGATGGTGAACGAGCCCGACGTGTTTGAATAGTCGAGCGAAATGTTTTTAAAAAACGCCGCGCCGCTGCCGTACGTGTGGGCACCCACAGCGAGCGCCAGTTTTGCCAGCACCCAAGGGTTGACGTTTAGGAAAAACGGCACCGGTCCTAGGGTAAACTGCTCGGTCCAATTGAGGTCGGTTCTTACCTGGAAGAGGGCCTTAATATTGCCGTATGCGGGGTCGTTGTTGTTACCCCAGGTTTTGCCCACCCAATCGTAGGCGAGCGAGCCGTACAGC
>DBEZGO010000063.1:0-4628 GCA_048189345.1 Collinsella sp. | reverse complement strand
TTCGGGGTCATAGTCGAGCGTGGGCTTGGTGCCGTCGTGGCCGCCCAGGCGGGCGGTCTTGCCGGAAAGGTGGAGCATGGCCTCGGCGAGTGAAGTCTTGCCCACCCCGCCTTGGCCTACGAGCACCACGTTCCTTACGTTGCCGGTCTTGGGAGCACCCATGATGACCTCCTTGCAGGGCCGCGCGCAATGCGCGACGCCAACGGGGAGAGTTCGCGGTCGGTGCCGTCCCGGGAGCAGCATGGTCGGCAACCGAGCCGACTCACCCTCCAAATGTCCTATGACACCACCCTACCCTCACGGGCGACTGTCCATGCACACCTTTCGGCGCACGTATGGATACGGGCGGCGAGAGGAGGGGCGAGCTCGCGAGGCGATTATTGAACCCCGCGGATGCAAAAAACCGCTGCAGATCATAAGGCCTGCGGCGGTTTCGCCTCAATAATCAGTTGAGTAAATAGCTGAGCCTATCCCTCGATACGGCTCAAGAACTCGCGGGTACGCTGCTCGCGCGGATGGTCGATGACCTGCTCGGCAGGACCTTCCTCGACAATACGACCGCCGTCCATAAAGACCACGCGGTCGGCGACGTCGCGCGCAAACTGCATCGCATGGGTCACGATCACCATCGTCATATTCTGTGCGGCAAGGTCCTTAATGACACGCAGCACCTCGGCCGTCAGCTCAGGGTCGAGCGCCGAGGTCGGCTCGTCAAAGAATAAGATTTCCGGATCGAGCGCCAGGGCGCGGGCAATACTCACGCGCTGCTGCTGACCGCCCGAAAGCTCGCAGGGCACCTTGTTCTCGTTACCCGTCAGCCCCATCTGTGCAATAAGCTCGTGAGCGCGGGCTTCCGCCTGCTCGCGCGGACGCTTAAGCACGCGAATCGGCGCATCGGTGATGTTTTTCATCACGGTATAATGCGGGAACAGATTGTAGTTCTGGAACACCAGACCAAAACGCGAACGCGCTTGCTTGGGAACATCGCCCTTTGCGTACACCGCACCCGACCCCGCGTCCGTCGCAACGGCAAGGTCGCCAAACGAAAGCGAGCCACCGTCGAGCGTCTCGAGCAGCGTGGCACAGCGCAGCAGCGTTGACTTACCGCCGCCCGAAGGCCCGATAATCGCCACGACCTCGCCACGCTTGACCTCGAGCGAGATATCCTTGAGCACCTCATTGCCGCCAAACGCCTTACGCGCGTTCGATATATTCATTACCGTTCCGGACACGGGAACCTCCATGTGTTTGAAAAGCACGACGGAACAGGCTAGTCGTGGTAGTAGTCAAGTCGCTTTTCGGCAGCGCCCAGCAGCATCTCGACGACGAAGTTAAAGACCCAGTAGATCAGCGCCGCGATTGCAAACGGCACCATGCTCACCTGCGAGGCAACCAACGCCTTGGCCGTCGAGAACATCTCGCCCACGCCGATGGCGAACGCCAGCGACGTGTCCTTGACCAGTGTGATGATCTCGTTGCCCATCGCCGGTAAAATGCGCTTGATGACCTGCGGCATCACGATATACAGAAACGTCTGCATGCGTGAGTAGCCCAGCACCTCGGCAGCCTCGTATTGACCGTGCGGAATGGACTGCAGACCCGAGCGATAAATCTCGGCAAAGTAGCCGGCATAGTTGATGATGAACGCCACGACACACGCCGTCCATTTGGAATCAGGCGTCAGCGAAATGCCAAACACGTAGTACGGGGCAAAGTAGATGGCAAACATCTGTAGCATAAGCGGCGTGCCGCGCATCACCGAAATATAGATGCGCGCGATCCAGCGAAGTGGCGCAATTTTGCTCATGCGCATGAACGCCACGGGGATTCCCAGCGGAATCGACCCGAGCAGCGTCAGTACAAACAGCTGCAAACTGACCAAGAATCCCTGGCCAAGCATCTGCATCATGACCTGAATAGACAACCTAAGCTCTCTTTCACGGCAACAGAACAGCGGGCGTTAATTGAAATAGGCACAGTGCCCAAGATTGCGAGCGACAAGCCCGACGAAGCGTACTTTGGTACGCGAGGAGGGTTGGAGCCGCAAGGTTGGGTGCTGTGGCTATTTCAAAACCCAGTTGTCGAAGGACAGACCATAGCTTGAATACTTGTCGCACAGGTCCTTGACCGTGCCGTCCTCATAGAGCGCCTTGAGTGACTCGGTCACGGCGTCAGCCGACTTGGTGTCGCCCTTCTTAAAGCCGACGGCGTAGTGCTCGCTGGACAGCGGCTTGTCGAGCTGCGTATAGGCATCGGGCTTGGCGGCAAGCTGATACTGAGCGATCGAGAGGTCACAGGCAACGGCATCGACTGCACCACTCTCGAGCTGCATAAACGCCGTGTTGTACTCGCCGATGGTGTCGAGCGTGGCAAACGTCGCGGCCAGATCCTTCTGGTCGCCCTCGAGCACGTCCTGTGCGGCGGAATCAGTCTGGGTAATCACGGTCTTGCCGGCAAGATCGTCCCAGCTCTTGATGCCCGCGTCCTTCTTGACCACGAGCACCTGCTCGTTGAGCATGTAAGGCTCGGAGAACGTGTAGTCGTCCTCGCGGCCCTCCATGGTAAAGCCGTTCCAGATGCAGTTGATGGCGCCAGAGTTGAGCAGCGTATCCTTGGCATCCCAATCGATGGCCTCGTAATCGACATCCCAGCCCTGCTTATCGGCAACGGCCTTGGCAAGGTCGAGATCAAAGCCCGTGTACTTGCCGTCATCGCCCACAAAGCCGTACGGAGGATAGGACTTGTCAAAGCCCACGACGAGCTTCTTGGACTCCGCAGCGCCCTTCACGTCCTTGGCTGTGGCAGAACCGGCAGCGGATCCCTTGCCGGCACCACCGCCGCAGCCGACAAGGCCAAGGCCAAGCACCGTGGCAAGCGAGCCGGCTAAACCAACAAACTGACGACGAGACATATCGGTATTCATGGTATTCCCCCTTGATGGCACTTTAGTTAGGTAAAGTGAGTCATGTAACGTCCAGAATCATACACTTTACCTTGATAGAGTACAAGGGAGGGTTTGCCCGGCGTGGGCGGGGAGCGGCGCGTAATTAAGTTTCCTGCTCTACAGTCCTGCGCAAGACGGAAAGCACATTAAGTGCTTTCCTTTGCGTGCGGAACTCGCGATAAACTTAATTACGCGCCGCTCCCCGCCCACGCCGGGCAAATGTCGTTGGACTTATCACTGACATGAAATGGGCGCTTGCATATCGCCCGCTAGCTTGGCACGGTACAATGCTTTCAGAGTTCAATTTGTAAATTAGTGGGGTTAATTCATGGCAGAATCTCGTGCGGAGCGTAAGGCTCGTCGTGCTTTGATCGAGGCGGCTGAGGGGTCGAAGGATGAGAAGTCTTCTACGAAATCCAAGTCTTCTAAAGCTGCAAAAAGCAAATCGACCAAGAGCGGGGCTAAAGCCAAGCGTTCTGGCTCTCGTCGGAGCGAGGATAAGGCTTCTCAGACTCGCTCCAAGCGCCCGTATAAGAATCCGGCTCCGTCTGCGCGCAAGACCGTTGATTCCAAGTCTCCTTGTTCCATCATGAAAGATTGCGGTGGGTGTACGGCGCTCAATCGTCCTTATAAGAAGCAGCTCGCCGCCAAGCAGGCCGCCATGGAGGAGCTTTTTGCTGCTCTTTGCGAGCGCGAGGGTATCAGCGTCGACCCCATTCGCGGTATGGGAGTCACCCTGGGCGACCCGGGCAAGTATCCTGCGCCGCGTGGTTTTCGTCATAAGGCTGCCACACCGTTTGCTCCTGGTAAGGAGGGTGCTGTCCGCTGCGGCTTCTTTGAGCGCGGCACGCACAAGATCGTTGCCGTACCCGAGTGTCCTGTCGAGGCGCCGGGCGCCCGTCAGATTCTCAACGGCATCGCACGCGAAGCTGAGCGGCTGCATATTCCCGCCTTTAATGAGGACAAGCATCTTGGCTTGCTTCGCTATGCCGTCGTCCGCTGCGGTTGGCGTACCGACCAGGTCATGGTCACGCTCGTGACCGCTCAGCGCGACTTGCCGCATGCGCAGGAGTTCTTTGAGGCTGTCGCCGCACTCAATCCGCACATCGTCACCGTCGCCCAAAACATCAACGGACGTCCCGGCAACGCCATCCTCGGCGAGGAAACCCGCATTGTATATGGCGCCGAGTGCATGCGCGACCAGCTGCTCGGCTGCGAATTCGATATCTCCCCCACCGCGTTCTACCAGACCAACCCGCAGCAGACCGAGCTGCTCTATCAGCTCGCGATTGACGGCATGGACCTGCAGCAGGGCGACGTACTCATGGATGCCTATTGCGGTAGCGGAACTATCGGCCTGTGCGCAGCCAAAGCCGCCCAGGACAAGGGCGTCGGCATTATGCTGCTTGGCGTGGAGCGTAACCACGCCGGCATTGCCGACGCACGTCGTAATGCCGAGCTCAACGGCCTCACCCGCAGCGCTTGGTTTATGGCCGACGATGCCACCGACTACATCCTGGACGCCGCCGATAACAACGAGCGAGTCGATGTCCTTTCCATCGATCCGCCGCGCGCCGGCTCCACGCCCGAGTTCCTCGAAGCTGCCTGCGCGCTTAAGCCGCGCCGCATCACCTATATCAGCTGCAACCCCGTAACTCAAGAGCGCGACCTGCATCAGCTCCTC
>DBEZGO010000062.1:0-11395 GCA_048189345.1 Collinsella sp. | reverse complement strand
CTGAAGCCCACCGGCCTAATGGCTTGGCGTCAGCATGCCGCGATTCGGTCGCACGGAGAGCATTTCCCAGTTGACAAAACTATAGGAACACCCCCCGAACGGTATTTACCAACCAAAGCAGTTGGGAGCTAGAGTCCTCTTTTTTACCACGCTCGGGAAGCACCTGTACGATATCGCCCTTCATGATAGGTTTGCCATAAAGGCGAAGTCGTTCCGGGCGGTTGTGTTCAAACACAAGCCCAAACTGGCGCTGCGCAGCAAAGGCGCGGATGTCGGCAGCGAGCTGACGATCTCCCAGCTTGACAGCGCGATCAACAAGGTTCTGAACGACCGCTTGCGCTGTTTGAGACATCACTTCTCCCCCTTGCACTTCTCGTCAATCCATTCGCGCAGGACCTTAGCCACCGTCTTGTCCTGGCGCGCGGCATAGGACTTAAGAGCCCGCTTATCCTCGCGGGTTATCGAAAGCGTGAACTTATCCAGCTCCTTTTCGGCATGAACAGCCTGGCCTTCTTTCATGGACACCCCTCCGAATTGACCTGTTCTACGTTCCTTAATTGACCGAACTCATTTTACGTCAAAATACGTAATTACGTAATTACGTAGGCTAATTTGAGCCATTCAGCACTCAATCACTAGTCAGTATTCGTTGACGAATCGTTGGGGATAACGAATATATCGAGGTAGACACCCGTTTTTACCGTCTGTGAGTACCAACAAATCGATACCCAAAACGTCATGAGTACATTTTGAGTACCAGTCCAAGCGGCCTCTTGCGGGCGAACGTAATCTGCCGGTCAGCATTAATTAGATATAAATTGATGGCGTTGCTTCGGTAATTGAAAGCACTTTAAAACATACCAGCAAACAATAATCCCAGCTAAATAGCTTGAGAGATTGCGTTGCTGGTTTGCATGTACCACATACACCACAGCCCGCAGACACACATGGCATGCAAATAAAAAACGGGGGAGGCCGTTTCCGACCTCCCCCGCAAAGGGCTATTTACTATTCCCACTCGATCGTCGCGGGCGGCTTAGACGTGATGTCGTAGCACACGCGGTTGGCGCCGGGGACCTCAGCAACGATGCGGCCGGAGATGCGGGCCAGGACGTCGTAAGGCAGTTTGGCCCAGTCGGCGGTCATGGCATCGCTGGACTCGACGGCACGCAGGATGATCGGGCGCTGGTAGGTGCGCTCGTCACCCATAACGCCGACGGACTTGATGTCGGGCAGAACCGCAAAATACTGCCAGCAGCTGTGCTCGGAGTTACGCTCGCCGGTCTGCTCATACAGGCGCTGGTTGTAGGCGTCGAGCTCCTCGCGCACGATAGCGTCGGCGTTCTTGAGGATCTCGAGCTTCTCCTTGTCGACCGCGCCGATGATGCGGATGGCCAGACCCGGACCCGGGAAAGGCTGACGGAACACGATGTGACCCGGCAGGCCCAGCGCCAGACCAAGTGCACGGACCTCGTCCTTAAAGAAGTGATCGAGCGGCTCAATAAGGTCGAAGTGCACGCCCTCGGGGAACGGGATCAGGTTGTGATGGCTCTTGATGGTGGCCGTCTTGCCGCCCGTCTTGCGAGCGCCGGACTCGATGATGTCGGGGTAGATGGTGCCCTGAGCCAGGTACTTGACCGGCTTGCCATCGATCTCGAGCTGCTGAGCAACCGCGAAGAACTCTTTCCAGAACTGCGTACCGATGATGCGGCGCTTCTCCTCGGGCTCGGTCACGCCGGCCAGAAGCTCGGCATAGCGGTCCTCGGCGTGAACGTGGATAAAGTCGACGTCGAACTGCTTGGTGAAGACCTCCTCCACCTGCTCGGGCTCACCCTTGCGCAGCAGGCCGTGGTTGATGAACACGCAGGTCATCTGCTTGCCCACGGCGCGGGCGCCCAGCGCAGCCACGACGGAGGAGTCGACGCCGCCGGACAGGGCAAGAATCACGCGGTCGTCGCCAACCTTCTCGCGGAACTCGGCCGTCATGGTCTCGACCAGGTTGTCCATGCTCCAGTTGGGCTCCAGGCCGCAGATCTCAAACAGGAAGTTGCTCAGCAGCTGCTGACCGTACTCGGAATGCTTGACCTCGGGGTGGAACTGCGTGGTGAAGATCTTGCGCTCGACGCACTCCATGGCGGCAACCGGGCACACGTCGGTGCTGGCGGTAACAGCAAAGCCCTCGGGCACCTCGGAAACGGCGTCGCGATGGCTCATCCACACGGTCTGCTCCATGGGCGTGGAGTTAAAGAGCTTGGCGCCGGCCGTGCGCGTGATGGTGGCGCGGCCGTACTCGCCCACCTCGGAGTGGCCGACCTTGCCGCCGAGCGTCACGGCCGTGATCTGATGGCCGTAGCAGAAGCCCAGGACGGGAAGGCCCAGGTCAAAGATGGCAGGATCGATGGACGGAGCGTCCTCGGCATACACGGAAGCCGGGCCGCCAGAAAGGATGAGCGCAGAGGCGTTCATATCGCGAATCTCGTCGGCCGAGATGTCACAGGGGACAATCTCGGAATACACGTTGAGGTCGCGGACGCGACGGGCAATGAGCTGACCGTACTGCGCACCAAAGTCGAGTACGAGGACCTTTGCGGAAGCCTTTTGATCCATGGTTTCCCCCTCTTGTTGGCGGGGAGCCGGTGCCCACCCGCGCGAATGAACGAAAATAACCTCCATAGTGTACACGTTATATGGGGTTTCTCGTCCCTCGCAGCCATCAGCGCACGGCAAACGCACGACCTGGGCCCCTATTTGACGGCAATTGAAGTGTTACCAGACGTTACAGATGATGTAATACGTTTGAACATTGAACGCTCTGTGCCACAATACTGCCGAACGACTCCGCCTCTGCGGCGGCAAATACGATAGGAATACCAGCATGAAGCGCATCCTTCTCATCGCCACGGGCGGCACCATCGCATCGACCGAGGACGGCAACGGCCTCTCCCCCGCCCTGACCGGTGAGGAGCTCGCCCAGAGCGTCCCCGAGATCTCGGACCTCTGCGAGCTCGACGTGGTGCAGCCCATGAACATCGACAGCACCAATATGCGCCCGAGCGACTGGATGCGTATCCGCGACGTCATCGTCGAGGGCTATGCCGACCACGACGGCTTCGTGATTCTGCACGGCACCGACACCATGAGCTACACCGCGGCGGCGCTTTCCTACCTGATTCAGGACAGCCCCAAGCCCATCGTACTCACCGGCTCGCAAAAGCCCATGGGCAATCCCTTTACCGACGCCAAGCTCAACCTGTACCAGAGCCTGCTCTATGCGCTCGACGAACACTCGCACGACGTCTCGATCGTGTTTGGCGGCGTAGCCATTGCCGGCACGCGTGCCCGCAAGCAGCGCACCATGAGCTTTAACGCGTTCATTAGCGTCAACTATCCGCCCATCGCCTATATCCGCAATGACCGCATCGTGCGCAACGGGCTTCACGGCACGCATCAGGACGAAAACCCGGTGCGTTTCTACGACAGCATCGACCCGCGCGTATTTGTACTCAAGCTCACGCCCGGCGTGAACCCGGGCATCCTCGACGCCCTTGCCGATAGCTACGACGCTGTAATCCTTGAGACCTTTGGCATTGGCGGTATCCCCGAGTTTGGTGAGTCGGGCGAGTCGTTCCAAGAGGCAATTTTCCGCTGGGTCGATTCGGGCCGCACCGTCGTTATGACCACGCAGGTCCCCGAAGAGGGCCTTGACCTGGGTGTTTATGAGGTCGGCCGTGCCTACGCCGATCATCCGGGCATTTTGCGCGGCGACGACATGACCACCGAGACGCTCGTGGCCAAAACCATGTGGGCACTCGGCCAGTCACGTGATGCGGCCGAGATTCAGCGCCTGTTCTACAGCCAAGTCAACCACGACCGCATCCCGATGGCGTAATTCAGTTGTCGACGGATATCCCCTATTCGATACCCTCGAGAAGCTCTGACACCGTCATGCCGAGTGCGGGCGCGATCTTAAATAGAACCTTGAGCGTGAAATTTGCCGTCCCATCTTCGATTCGGTCGAGGTAGGGTCGGCTGATTCCTGTCGCCACACAAAAATCAACCTTGGAGATACCAAGGTCTCTGCGCGTCTCTTCGACCCGCCTGCCAAGAATCTGTTTCGCACGTTCGTCCATGCAGCCGAGTTTGAAATGGAGCCGAACATAAACGTAAACTATAGTTTACGTTTTGCCGAATACACAGGAGTTTTCTATGTCGGGTTCTTCGGTCCGCATGTACCGAGCCACGCTTCGCACAAACAGCGCACCGCCCAAGCTCGTCGTCGTTGAAGCCGAATGCCTTTCGCCCGATGAGCGCACAGCATTTGCATTGCTATCAAGTCGCGTCGCCGCCGTTCTGGTCCCTTGCCCAGCGCAAGGTGAACTTGCCATCCAATGCCAAACGCATAGCTGCTCGCTCAATCAGGCTGCCGTAATCGCAACCAGCCAACGCGGCCTGTCCCTTCTTTTAGAAGCCGGTACCGCGCTCACCCTTCGCGGCGCCGGATACGAAAACGAGGCCGCCGCCGACATGGTCTTTAAACCACGATCGAGCGGCGGCCTCGCAGCAGCCATTGAATATGCGTGCAGGCTCGTTGCCTAAAGGCGCAAGCTAAAAGCCTAGGCCAAAGCCCGTTCCGGTAATCGCCGAGTACATAAAGTAAACGTTAACCACGTTGAGGAACACACCCGTGATGCAACCGTTGCGCAGGTAGCGTTCGCACACGATGCGCGCCATGGCGGCGGAGTCCTCATTGTTCTTTGCCTGGCGTCCTGCCGTAAAGTACGTCGCCACGCTCAGCAGCAGGTTGAGCACCGGCAGTGCCAGCAACTCGTAGCTCTTGCCCCAGCGCGTCGCCTCGCCGGCGGCATTAAACTTTGTTGCCACCTCGGGACCAATGTTGGGGATAACACACGCTGCGACCACAAGCGGAATCACCGCAAGCACGAGCAGCGCAATACCCATGTAGCCGGCTTTTTTGCCATATTTAAACATGTGCGTCGTCCTTACACGTTAAAGCGGAAGTGCACGACGTCGCCATCGGCCATGACATAGTCCTTGCCCTCAATACGCAGCTTGCCGGCGGCCTTGGCGCCCTGCTCGCCGCCGAGCTCGATGTAGTCGTCATAGCCAATGACCTCGGCCTTAATAAAGCCGCGCTCAAAGTCGGTGTGGATGACACCGGCAGCCTGCGGGGCGGTCGCACCCTGACGTACCGTCCAAGCCTTGACCTCCATCTCGCCGGCCGTAAAGAACGACTGCAGGCCGAGCAGCTTATAGGCTGCCTGCGCGAGCACGTCCAGGCCGGGCTGCTCCAAGCCCAGGCTCTCCAGGTAGTCGGCGGCGTCCTCGGGATCGAGCTCGGAAAGCTCGGCCTCGATCTTGGCGCAGATGGGCAGCGGCTTAACACCATCGATGGGCGCCAGATCGTCGTTGAGCATGTCCTCGTCTACGTTGGCCACATACAGGATGGGCTTCATGGTGAGCAGGAACAGGCCCTTGGCGGCGGCGCGCTCCTCATCGGTCATCTCCATAGACGCGGCACGCTTACCCTCGTTGAGCCAGGCGAGCAGGCGCTTGGCGACCTCGAACTTGGGCATGAGCTCCTTGTCGCGCTTGGCCTCCTTCTCGAGCTTAGGCAGCTGCTTCTCGAGCGTGCCCATGTCGGCCAGGATGAGCTCGGTCATGATGGTGTCGGCATCGCCGGCGGGATCGACGAACTCGCCCGTGCGGCCCACCTCACGCATGACGTTGGGGTCTTTAAAGTAGCGCACGACCTCGCAGATGGCGTCGGTCTCGCGAATGTTGGCCAGGAACTGGTTGCCCAGGCCCTCGCCCTCGTTGGCGCCCTTCACCAGACCTGCGATGTCGACGAACTCGACCGTTGCCGGCACGATGCGACCCGGGTTGACGATGTCGGCGAGCTTTTGCAGACGGCTATCGGGCACGTCGACGATACCCACGTTGGGGTCGATCGTGGCGAACGGGTAGTTGGCGGCAAGACCGGTCTTTTTGGTAAGCGCGGTGAACAGCGTCGACTTGCCTACGTTGGGCAGGCCCACGATACCGATGGAAAGGGACACGACAGCTCCTTTTGGTACAAGCATTTCAAACTGCATAAGTATAGCGCCGCCGCAGCATCTGGGCGAACCCGGACGCCACGGCGGCACGAATGAAGCAGAGATAGGGGTCGTTGGCTAGTCCGCGAGCTTCTCAACCTGGTCGAGCATCTTATCGAGCTTGGCCTTTGCCTCGGCCTTGACCTTCTGGGCTTCTTCGTGGGCCTTCGCCTTCTGGGCGGCCTTTTCCTCGGCTTCGGGATCGACGACGACCAGATTGGACGCGTCGTGCTCAACCAACTTGAGCGCATGCTCAGGGCACACCTTGACACAGGCACCGCAGCCCAAACAATACGTGGACTCCAACGCAAAGCGGCCGCTTCCCACCAAATCGCAGGCGAACGTGGGACATACATTGACGCACTCGCCGCACGACGTGCACTTGTCAAAGTCGCACTCCGGCGTACTCACCTGCATGTTTTGGGCAAGCTCGGGGTGGTTTTGCAGCGTTGAGAGCACCAGCTGTCGACCGTGCGTGAGCGAACGGCGACGCTTGGTCGTCGTGGTGCCGCACATGGTGTTGAGCGTACGCTCCAGCTGGGTAATCTGATGGCGATGAGCCTTGAGCTTCTGCGTCACCGAGGCGAGCGCCGCCGTCGCCGGATTGAGCTTGGTCACGGTCAAGCCCGTCGTGCGGGCGATCTTTTCCATGTACTCCTTGCGCTCGTACTCGCGGCGCTTATGACACTTGAGGCTCTTGGGGTCGACCTCCAGCCCCATGCCCGTGCCGGACCATTCCTCGGCCTTCGCAATCGCCTCGCCCAGAATATCCTCGCCACCGGTGTTGCGGCACTTATCGCACACGCCCAACGGCAGGTACACGCTCACGTTGGGATAGTCGGCCAGCACCGAGAACCAGGTCTCGGCCGTAATATCGCCCACGCAGGCAACGACGACCTCGTTCTCGCGCGGCATGCGCTTAAGGGCACGCGTGCAGGTAACGTAGGCGGTCTCGTGACTCGTAGCTGCAGAGACAATGTCGTCGTAAAGGTTTTTGGGCGCCAGGCGCGGCGAAATAATCGCCTCGGTCGGACAGGCAGCGGCGCACAGGCCGCACTTGCGACAGGAGTCGAGGATCTCGATAGCGTCTTCCTCGACCTCGATAGCGTTGACCGGGCACACATCCATGCACGCGGTGCAACCGCTCTTTTCGTTTTTGCAGGTCAAGCACGGAATGGTGTTGCCGCGCGGACGCTCCTTGTAGTCGGCAGGATTCCACTGCGGCGCCGACGGATCGAGTGCGTCGGTCACACCGCCAAGCGGGTTTTTAAGAAAGTCGAAACCCTTGCTGATTTCGATAATGTCATCAAACAGATCGTGTTCCTGCGCCATGCGCGGCCCCTCCCTGAGCAGTGCAAACAAGCAAGAAATAATGATACGCCATCGGCCCGTGCCTCGAGCAAATTACACGCGGAGCACCTTTGGGACAAATAGCCTATGGCCTATCGCCGCCTCGATTGCACAAGGTCAATCAAGCGCCAAACTATGCCTCGCACATGAGCTGCACGAGCTTTTGTTTGGTCACCTTGGCCTGCTCGTTGGCCATATTACGCTCGTTTCTAAAGGCCGCATTTGCAACACTCTGCAGGTCGGCATCGGAAATCTCGCCAAGGCCCAGATCCTCGAGCGTCGTCGGCAGACCAACACGCTGGCAAAACTCGAGCACCTGATCAAGCTCGGGCGCACGCTCCAGACGAAGCTGCACCACCAGGCCAAACGCCACGGCCTCGCCGTGCATGGCCTTGCACTCAGGCAGAATCGTTAGACCGTTGGCGATGGCATGCGCCAACGCCAAGCCACCGCTCTCAAAGCCGACGCCCGAGAGCAGAATATTGCACTCGATCAGGCGCTCAACCGCCGGCGATGTACGCCCCTTTTTGAGATCGCGCTTGGCAGCGACGCCGCACTCCATAAGTATGTCATAGCAAGCACGAGCCGCAACCAGGGCCAAGTGCCCCGGCGCGCCACCGTGCTCGTTGGCGCCGTGCGCCGCGGCGCACGAACGCGCCTCGAAGTACGTTGCCAGCGCATCGCCCATACCGGCGACCGTCATACGCAGTGGGGCCGCCGCGACCACGTTGGTATCGACCACGACCAGGTCTGGATTCTTCTCGAGCATCAGGTAGCGGTCGAACGACCCATCCTCGTGATACAGCACCGAAATCGCGCTGCACGGACCGTCCATCGAAGCCGCCGTGGGGCATACGCACAACGGCAGCTCGGCATAAAACGCAACGGCCTTGGCGATATCGAGCATCTTGCCGCCGCCAATGCCTACCACCATGTCGCAATACTCAGCCTGGGCTTCCTGAGCCATTTCGACAACGGCCTCTTCCGTACACGGACCGTCATAAATCTTAAAGAACGGCTCGCTTAGATCTTCGTCCAGAAATCCATCGACAATCTGCCTGCACAGCCGATCCTCGGTGCCCTGGTCAAACAAGACATAGGCAGCACAACCCAACCATGACAAATACCTGCCCTGACGCGAAAGTTCGCCCGGCCCCTGAACATACCGGCCGGGACCGCCATAAACCATAGGAAGCGCCATACGAGAATCCGCCCTTCATCAAACAACGATTGGTGCAAAGTAACCTGACCCCTTTGCACCAACTTGGTGCGATGGGGTCAGGTTAGTTTGCACCATAGCAAAAAGGGGCAAAGCCATCTGTTGGCTTTGCCCCTTCCTTAGCTTGATTTACTCATCCATGAGATAGTAGTGGCCCAGCGCGTCGGCACCCAGGATGGCGTTTGCGACCATGTCGGGCGTCACCTCAAACGGCATGTTGCACATGGTGTCCTCGGGCGCGCAAGCGGCCTCGGCAACGACCATGGCCTGCTCGCGCGTAACCTCGGCAACGCCAAGCTCCTTCATCGTGACCGGCAGGCCCAGCTCAATGCAGAAGCCCAGGACTTCCTCGAGTTTCTCAGTCGGAGCATCCTCGAGTACCAGCTGGACGATGGTGCCAAAGGCGACCTTCTCGCCGTGATACATGCCGTGGCACTCGGGCAGCATCGTCAGGCCATTGTGGATGGCATGAGCAGCAGCAAGGCCCGAGCTCTCAAAGCCAATGCCCGAAAGCAGCGTATTGGCCTCGATGATATGCTCGACTGCAGGCGTGAGCGCACCCTTCTCCAGCGCGACCTTGGCCTTGACGCCATCGGCCATAAGCGTCTCGTAGCAAAGCTTGGCGAGCGCCAGACCGGCCATGCCGCCCTTGCCGCCAGCGCAGGTGCCACCGTCGGCATCATGCGTCGCCTGGGCCTCAAAGTAGGTTGCGAGCGCATCGCCCATACCGGAAACCGTCAGGCGCACCGGGCTCGCCGCGATAACCGTCGTATCCATCAGGACAATGTTGGGGTTTGCCTTAAGGAAGAGATATTTATCGAACTGGCCATCGTCGGTGTAGAGCACCGAAAGCGCCGAGCACGGTGCATCGGTCGAAGCAATGGTGGGGCAAATGATAACCGGGGACTCCAGGTAATAGGCGACGGCCTTCGCGGTGTCGAGGATCTTGCCGCCACCGACGCCGACGATGATGTCGCAACCGTTGTCGCGAGCGAGCGCGACCAGGCGATCGACCTCACCCTTGGAGCACTCGCCGTTAAAGTCCTCAAACAGCAGCTCGGCCTTAGCCTCGGCAAAACCGCCCTCGATCTTGGCACCAACGCGCTTCTTGCCCGAAGGCGTCACGATGACGAGGGCCTTAGCGCCGAGCGGCTCGACATAGGAGCCGAGCTTGGCGAGCTCGTCCGGACCCTGGATGTACTTGCTGGGGCTATTGAAAATTGCAGCCATAACTATCCCATTCTCTAAAAGAAAAAAGAAAGGGGCTCCGTACAGATACGTGCGGAGCCCCTCGTTACGATAACAAGAGTCGATTAGAAATCGATGTCGGTGTCGTAGTAGCAGGCCTTGAGAATCTTCTCGAAGTCGGCAGCCTTGGTCTCACGCGGGTTCTCCGGCGTGCAGGCGTCCTGCTCGGCGTTCGCGGCGATCTCGGGGAGCTTGGCGAGGAACTCCTCCTCGGAAACCATCTGCGGGTTCTCGGCGTCGACCTTCACGCCACCATTCGCGTAATCCTTGATGGACTGCGGAATGTTGAGCTGGTCGTTGAGGTCGCGGATCTTCTGGACGAGCGCAGCGATAAGCTCCTCGTTGGTCTCGCCGGGAAGGTGCAGGATCTCCTTGGCCACGTAAGCGTAACGCTCGGCAGCGCGCGGATCCTTGGAGTTCCACTGGATGACCTTGCCAAGGTACATAGCGTTAGCAGCACCGTGGATGATGTGGCCGTTCTCAAAGGCTGCACCGGTCTTGTGAGCCATGGAGTGAACGATGCCCAGCAGGCCCGAGGAGAAGGCGATGCCGGCGATGCACTGAGCCTCGTGCATGTGCTGACGGGCCTCATGGTCGCCAGCATAGGACTTGGGCAGCCACTCGACGATCTCGCGGATGCCGTGCAGGGCGTTGGCGTCGGTGAACATAGAGGCGAAGGTAGAAACGTAGGCCTCCATGCAGTGGGTCAGAGCATCCATGCCGGTGTGAGCGCACAGCTTGGCGGGCATGGTGTAGGTGAGCTCGGGGTCGACGATGGCGACATCAGGGGTGATGTTGAAGTCGGCCAGCGGGTACTTGATGCCCTTGGCGTAGTCGGTAATGACGGAGAACGCGGTGACCTCGGTAGCGGTGCCGGAGGTAGAGGAGATGGCGCAGAAATGAGCCTTCTGACGCAGCTCGGGGAAGCTGAACGGCTGGATGATGTTATCGAAGGACTCCTCGGGATACTCGTAGAAGACCCACATGGCCTTAGCGGCATCGATGGGCGAGCCGCCGCCGATGGCGATAATCCAGTCGGGCTCGAACTCGCGCATGGCCTCGGCGCCCTTCATGACCGTCTCGATGGACGGGTCGGACTCGACGCCCTCGAACAGCTTGACCTCGAAGCCGCCCTCTTTGAGGTCGGCCTCAACGTCCTGCAGGAACCCGCCGCGGCGCATAGAGCTGCCGCCAGAAACGATGATGGCCTTCTTGCCCTTGAGGTTCTTCACCTCGTGGCGAGCGCCCTCACCAAAGTACAGATCGCGAGGATTGGTAAAACGTCCCATACTGTGCCTCCTAAACAAGCCCCTCTTAGACTTGCGTATATAACGGAGCACCCGATTGGCTCCGTTAGGACCGTTTTGCGCGTTGCCGGCGATGACAATGCGCGATGTCTAAACGTCTCAACGCTCAGACAAACACTATTTTACCGTTCTGGTTGGTCAGTTATTCACCTAAAGCC
>DBEZGO010000061.1:0-17944 GCA_048189345.1 Collinsella sp. | reverse complement strand
CGTGATGCGCTCGATTGCGCGCTCGGCATTGCGCAAAAGCTCGGCTACCAGACGAGCGACGACGAGGGCTATGTGGGCATTGCCGATATCCCGGGTCGCGGCGACAAGCAGCTCGCGACCATCTGCCACGTGGACGTGGTGCCCGCCGGCCCCGGCTGGAACACCGACCCGTTTGCGATGGAGCGTCGCGAGGGATGGCTGCTCGGCCGTGGCGTGATTGATGACAAGGGTCCGGCGGTGTTGTCGCTCTACGCCGGTGCCTACCTGCTCAAGCACGGCATTGTGCCGCGCTATACCTTTCGCGCACTGCTGGGCTGCGATGAGGAAGTGGGCATGTCCGACGTTCACCATTATCTGGAGAACCACGCAGACCCCGACTTTTTGTTTACGCCCGATGCCGAGTTCCCGGTCTGCAATGCCGAGAAGGGCCAGTTTGGGGCGACGTTTGTGAGCCCCAAGATCGACGGCGGGCGCATTGTGTCCTGGAGCGGTGCCGAGGCGAGCAACGCCATTCCGTCGCAGTCCATCTGCGAGCTTGCGATTGCCGCCGATGAGCTGCCGGCGCCCGTTGAGAACGCCGACCGCCTGGAGATCACGGCGCTTGATAACGGGCGTGCGCAGATTTTCGCCCACGGTATTGGCGGCCACGCTTCGATGCCCGAGGGGACGATCAACGCCGTCGGCCTGATCGTGACGTACCTGCGCGAGGCCGAGGACGCGTTTGGTGCCCGTGACGAGCGCCTGCTGACGCCTGCCGAGCACGAGTTCGTCAAGTTCCTGGCCTTTGTACATGCAGACGCCTATGGCCGCGGCCTGGGTATCGATGCGACGAGCTCGGCGTTTGGCCCGCTTACCTGCAACGCTGGCGTCATCCGCGTGGCGGATGGCCATATTGAGCAGGTCATCGACGTGCGCTTCCCCGACAGCACGAGTGCCGATACCATCCGCGAGCAGCTCGACCCGCTCGTGGGCCGTTTTGGCGTGACGTGCCAGCTGGGTCGCGCTAAGGTGCCGTTCTCGGTGTCTGCCGACGATCCGGCCGTGAAGGCGCTTATCGATACCTATAACGAGTTTACGGGCAAGCATGCCAAGCCCTTTGCCATGGGCGGCGGCACGTACGCGCGCAACTTTGCCCGCGCCGTCTCGTTTGGCCCCGAGGAGACCGGCCTGGAGCTGCCCGCATGGGGCGGCCAGATGCACGGCCCCAACGAGTGCGCCAACGAGGACCAGCTCAAGCAGGCGCTCAAGATTTATATCGTGGCGATCCTGCGCCTCAACGAACTTGAGCTGTAGGGCTTCCCCAGGCACCCGACCTTGCCCCTCAAACCGTCGCTTGCGTACCAAAGTACGCGGCGCTCCTCTTTCGGGGCAATCTCGGGCACCTGGGAAACCCCTATATCCTGCTTGGATACAAACTTGCATTACGAGCCCGGTGCTTCGGCCCGGGTTTTTTCTGTTGCGGTGGGGTAGTCATTGGGGACGTTCCTTTGGTGTAAAAGGTGCGCCATGTTCGGCGCTGGATTGTTATCCGTTTGTAAAGGCTGGGCAGAGCTTGCGGTAAGGGTCTATCAATAGCCCGTAAGAAACCGCAGATAAGGCGGTCGTCGCCCGATCGGGGCCGTATCTTTCCAAACAGCAAAGCGGGCGGGGTGCCCGCGAGTCGCATGTATGAAAGGAAGATCATGCTCGATCAGGCTTATTCTCGTCGTCAGTTCCTCGGCCTCGCTGGTGGTTTTGCCAGCATCGTCGGTCTCGGTCTCGTTGGTTGCGCCGGCTCCGGCGCATCCGACGCCGCCGACAAGGGTAGCGCCGCTGCTGCCGAGTCCGTCTCCGGCGAGGTGACCTACGACGGTGCCTCTTCGTTCCAGGCTCTCGTCGAGGCCGCTGCCGAGAAGTTCATGGATGCCAACCCGGACGTCTCCGTCTCCGGCTCGGGTAACGGTTCGGGCAAGGGCCTGACCGCTGTTGCCGCCGGCACCGTCACCATCGGCAACTCCGACGTCTTCGCCGAGACCAAGCTCGAGGCCGACCAGGTCAAGAACCTCGTCGACCATGAGGTCGCCGTCGTGGGCATGGGTCCCGTCGTCTCCAAGAACGTGACGGTCGACGACCTGTCCCTCGAGCAGCTCAAGGGCATCTTCTCTGGCCAGATCACCAACTGGAAGGAGGTCGGCGGCGACGACGCCACCATCGTCGTCCTCAACCGCAAGGCCGGCTCCGGCACCCGCGCCACCTTCGAGGCCGCCGTCTTTGGCGACGAGGCCGTCGACTTTAAGGGCGACGCCGAGCTCGACAAGTCCGGCGACGTCCAGACTCAGATGGGCAGCACCGATAACGCCATCTCCTACCTCGACTTCTCGCACTTCGATGACTCCAAGTTCAACGCCATCAAGGTCGAGGGCGTCGAGCCCAAGAGCAAGAATGTCACTGATGACTCCTTCAAGATCTGGGCTACCGAGCACATGTACTGCTCCAAGGACGCCGACGAGGCCGCCAAGGCCTTCCTGGAGTTCATGCTTTCCGACGACGTCCAGGGCAAGCTCGTCGAGGAGCAGGGCTTCATCCCCGTCTCTGCCATGAAGGTCGTCAAGGACGCCAGCGGCAAGGTCTCTGCTAAATAAGTAATCGCCCCGGAAAGGTTTGCAATGGCAAAACAGCTGCCAAAGCGCGACCTTGAGAACGTGGGCCTGGGCGTCACGGGCGCGTGCGTAGCGCTCGTGACGCTTGTCGTTGCCGCGCTCATCTTTATGGTCGCCCAAAAGGGCCTCTCGGCTTTTGTCAAGGACGGCGTCTCGGTCGTCGAGTTTTTCACCGGCACCAAGTGGGACCTGGCCAACACAGCCGAAAACGGCCTGCCCTATACCGGCGCCCTGCCCCTGATCGTCACCTCGTTTGCGGTCATGGTGCTCTCCACGCTTATCGCGCTGCCCATCGCCATCGGCTCTGCCATCTTTGCGGTCGAGATTAGCCCTAAGTTTGGCTCTAAGATCTTTCAGCCGCTCATTGAGCTTTTGACCGGCATCCCCTCGGTCGTCTTTGGCCTGATCGGTTTTCACGTGGTCGTCGGTCTTATGAAGAGCGTTTTCCACGTGAGCACGGGCCTGGGCATCTTGCCCGGCGCCATCGTGCTGGCGGTCATGATTCTGCCGACGATGACCACGCTTTCGGTCGATGGCTTGCGCGCCGTGCCCGACGGCTACCGCCAGGGCTCGCTCGCGCTGGGCTACACCCGCTGGCAGACCATCTGGCACGTGGTGCTCAAGTCCGCCATGCCGTCGCTCATAACCGCGGTTATCTTGGGCATGACCCGCGCCTTTGGCGAGACGCTCGCCGTGCGCATGGTCATCGGCGGCATCGAGGCCATGCCGACGTCGCTGCTGTCGCCGGCGTCCACCATCACCACCACGCTCACCACGTCCATGGCAGTCTATGCCGAGGGCTCGGCCCAAGACGATGTTCTGTGGGCGCTCGGCCTGCTGCTGATGGGCATGAGTCTCATCTTCATCCTGATTATCCACCTTATCGGCCGCAAGGGGGCGAAGGCTCGTGGCTAGCACGCGTATCCACATCGACGAGGCGAGGCTCGGGCGTGTCCAAAAGCAGGACCGCTTCGCCACGGGCGTGTTGACGGCGATCGTCGCCATCGTCATGCTCATCGTCGTCTCCATGGTGGCCTATATCCTGTTCGAGGGCATCTCGACGCTGTTCCAGCCGGGCTTTCTCACGGAGCCGTCGCGCGCCAACGGAACGCAGGGCGGCGTGCTCTACCAGCTGTTCGACTCGTTCTACCTGCTGCTGATCACCCTGATCATCTCGGTGCCCATCAGCCTGGGTGGCGCGGTCTTTTTGGTTGAGTACGCGCCGGACGGACCCATCCGCGACATCGCCTCCACCGCCATCGAGACGTTGTCCTCGCTGCCTTCCATCGTCGTCGGCATGTTCGGTTTTCTGGTGTTCTCGGTGCAGCTGGGCTGGAAGTACTCCATCATCTCCGGCGCCGTCGCGCTCACCATGTTCAACATCCCCATCCTGGTGCGCGTGATCCAGCAGGCGCTCGAGGACGTGCCGCAGGCCCAGCGCGATGCGTGCCTGGCCATGGGCCTCACTCGCTGGGAGGCCACGCTGCACATCCTGATCCCCGAGGCCATGCCTGCCATCGTGACGGGCATCGTGCTTTCGGCCGGTCGCGTGTTTGGCGAGGCCGCAGCGCTGCTCTTTACCTCGGGCATGAGCTCGCCGGTTCGCCTGAACTTCTTGAGCTTTAACCTGTCGAGCCCCACCTGCGCTTGGAACGTGTTCCGCCCCGGTGAGTCGCTCGCCGTGCATATCTACAAGATCTATGGCGAAGGCAGCCCCGAGGCCCAGCAGATCGTTTGGGGTACCGCGGCACTGCTGATGATTTGCGTGCTGCTGTTTAACGTAATCGCCCGCATTGTGGGCAAGCAACTGGCAAGGAAGATGACGGCCGAATGAGCGAGATGAATGTAACGCCCGCAACCGAAGCGGCATCGTCCGACACCCGGGACTTCCTGTCGAGCGTGGGGGAGAGCGAGAAGCGCGTGCGCGTGAGCGGCAAGGCCGTGAGCGACGAGGTTGTGCTCTCCACCAAGGACGTCAACGTGTACTATGGCGACCACCATGCACTGCACAATACGTCGCTCGACTTCCACAAGGGCGAGATCACGGCGCTCATTGGGCCTTCGGGCTGCGGTAAGTCGACCTTCTTGCGTAGCCTCAACCTCATGAATCGCGAGATTCGCGGCTGCCGCGTGGAGGGCGAGATCAACTATCGCGGGCGCAACGTGAACACCAAGACCGAAAACACCTACGAGCTGCGCCGTTCCATTGGCATGGTGTTCCAGCAGCCCAACCCGTTCCGCAAGTCCATTCGCGACAACATCACGTTTGCGCCCAAGCGCCACGGCATCACCGACCGTGACGAGCTCGACCGCATGGTCGAGGAAAGCTTACGCGGCGCGGCGCTGTGGGACGAGGTCAAAGACAAGCTCGATAAGAGCGCCTATGCGCTTTCGGGCGGTCAGCAGCAGCGTCTGTGCATCGCGCGTACGCTGGCGCTCAACCCCGACGTGATTCTGTTCGACGAGCCCTGCTCGGCGCTCGACCCCATCTCGACGCTGGCGATCGAGGACCTCATGTCATCGATCGTGGCCGACCGCGCCATCGTTATCGTGACGCACAACATGGAGCAGGCGTCGCGCGTGTCCAACCGCACGGCGTTCTTCTACATGGGCGATATGGTCGAGTACGACGAGACTGACGAGATTTTCCAACGGCCCAAGGATAAGCGGCTGAATGATTACCTCACCGGCATGTTCTCCTAGTCCGGGACATGCTTGAGGCCTGCAGCGGCCACGGTTGCCGCAGGACTGATTGGAGAGGCGGGTCATCTCTTGCGGGAGATGGCCCGCCTTTTGCTCTGCGACCGAAACGACCACCACAAAGGGGACAGGCGCCTTCGTGGTGGTTTGGGGTGGGGCTCGCTGCTATCATGGACAACGTTGAATTTCTACGAAGGAGCAGGGCATATGGCGATTCTTTTGGGATGCGATTCCGTCAGCCTAGAGTTTCCCACCAAGCATATTTTCGATAGCGTTACGCTCGGCGTGGGCGAGGGCGACCGTATTGGTATTGTCGGTAAAAACGGCGACGGTAAGTCGACGCTGCTGAGCGTGCTCGCCGGCACGTTGGAGCCCGACGACGGCCGCGTGACGCACCGTCGCGGCACCACGATCGGTCTACTCGGCCAAAAGGACCAGCTGGTCGATACCGACACCGTGCATCATGCCGTTGTGGGTGACGTCCCCGAGTACGAGTGGGCGTCGAGCCCCCGCACGCGCCAGATTCTGGCCGGCCTTATTAGCGATGTGCCCTGGGAGGGCACGGTGGGCGAGCTTTCGGGCGGCCAGCGCCGTCGCGTGGACCTCGCGCGCCTGCTGATCGGCGACTACGACGTGCTCATGCTCGACGAGCCCACTAACCACCTGGACATGCGCACCATCAACTGGCTCGCGCGTCACTTAAAGGCCCGCTGGCAGCGTGGCCAGGGCGCCATGCTCGTGGTCACGCATGACCGTTGGTTCTTGGACGAGGTCTGCACCAGCATGTGGGAGGTCCACGACGGCCAGGTCGATCCCTTCGAGGGCGGCTACTCCGCATATATCCTTCAGCGCGTGGAGCGCGACCGCATGGCCGCGGTTACCGAGGAGCGCCGTCGCAACATGGCGCGCAAGGAGCTCGCGTGGCTGAGCCGCGGCGCCCAGGCGCGTTCCACTAAGCCCAAGTTTCGCGTTGATGCCGCTTGCGAGCTGATCGCCGACGTGCCGCCCATGCGTGACGAGCTGGAGCTCAAGCGCCTCGCCGTGAGCCGCCTAGGCAAGCAGGTTATCGACGTGGTCGACGTGGACGCCGGCTATGCGGATGCCGGCGGCGCGCCCAAGCAGGTGCTCTCCGATGTGACCTGGCTCATTGGTGCGGGCGACCGCTATGGTCTTTTGGGTGAGAATGGCGCTGGCAAGTCGACGCTGCTTGATGTGATCCAGGGCAAAATTGCGCCCACGCGCGGCCGCGTGAAGATTGGCCAGACGGTACGCTTTGGCGTGCTGTCGCAGCAGCTCGAGGAGCTCGAGCCCTACATGGGCGACACGATCCGCGAGGTGCTCAGCAACTATAAGAAGTACTACGTCATCGACGGCAAGGAGACTTCGCCCGAGAAGCTCTGCGAGCGCCTGGGATTTACGACGCAGCAGCTCTGGAGCCGCATCGGCGATCTTTCGGGCGGCCAGCGCCGTCGCCTGTCGCTGCTGCTGACGATCCTGGACGAGCCCAACGTGCTCATCCTGGACGAGCCCGGCAACGACCTGGATACCGACATGCTCGCGATTGTCGAGGACCTGCTCGACGGCTGGCCCGGCACGTTGATCCTGGTGACACACGACCGCTTCTTGATGGAGCGCGTGACCGACCAGCAGTGGGCGCTGATCGACGGTCACCTGACGCATATGCCCGGCGGCGTCGACCAGTACCTGCGCCTGTGCAACGCCACCGCCGAGGGCGAGCCCGTGGGTGCGCCGAGTGCCAAGACCGGCACGTTTGACACCGGTGCCGCGGCGGCTGCGGCCGAAAAGCCCAAGTCGAGTGGTCAGCCCAACGGCCTTTCCAACGCCGAACGCCAGAAGCTCCGCCGCGAGGTGAGCTCGCTCGAGCGCAAAATGGAGACGCAGCGCGCACGCGTGGAGGAGGCCGAGGCCGCGATGACCCAGGTCGACCCCACCAATTACACGGCGCTGGGCGAGCAGCAGGCAAAGATCGACGAGGCCCACGCCGCCATGGACGAGTTGGAGATGGCGTGGCTCGAGGCGAGCGAGAAGCTCGAGGGCGAGGAGTAGGCGAGGATGATTAAGGCTGCGTTTTTCGATATCGACGGCACGTTGCTGAGCTTTAAGACCCATCGGATTCCGGCGTCGGCGCAGCGGGTGCTCGATAGCTTTCACGAACAGGGGATTGCGTGCGTAATCGCCACGGGTCGCCCGACCTACCAGATGCCGGATTGGCTGTTCGATTTGGGTTGGGATGCGTACATTACGCTTTCGGGCCAGCACTGTTTTGATTCCGAGGGGGTTTACCGCAGCTGCCCGATCGATTCGGACGACGTCGCGGTGATTGTGGACCAGGTGGCGCAGGGGCGCTACGACTCGCTGTGCATGCAGGGCGAGAACTCGTTTGTGAACCGCCTGTCCGAGCGCGTGGTGACGGCTGGCGGCAACGCGGGAATCGTCTACCACGAGGAGCCGTTTGAGCACGCCTTTGACGCACCGGTCTACCAGTTCTGCGCCTTTGTGGACCCGGCCGACGAGCATGTCGTGACCGATGCCGTGTCGCATTCGCTCACCACGCGCTGGTGCGACCTGTTCTGCGACATTATTCCCGCTAACGGCGGCAAGGACCTGGGTGTGGCGGCGACGCTGGAGCGCCTGGGCATCGACGCGAGCGAGGCGATTGCCTTTGGCGACGGTGAGAACGACCTGTCGATGTTCTCGGCCGTGGGCACAAGTGTGGCCATGGGCAACGCGCAGGAGACCGTGAAGGCCGCAGCGACCTACGTTACAACCGCCGTAGACGACGATGGCATCTACAACGCCGCCAAGCACTTTGGGCTGGTGTAGCTGCAGATTCGGCACTTGGGGACGTTCCTTTTCTGCCGGCAGTCGGGGACACACCTTGCGCGGTTCGTGCCGTGTCGCCTTGTTTACCCCGCGCATTTTGTGAAGCACGGTTAACTTTTCAAACAATGTAGTAAGACATGGGCAACTTTTGCGGTAAAGTAAATCAAGCAAAAGTATCCAAAGGCTAACTAGAAGCCATCGCGAAAGGCGGCCCATGGCCCTGCGTGAATCCGGAGAAGACTATCTCGAATCGATCTACGTGCTGTCGCAGCGCCAAGGCACGGTGCGCTCAATCGACGTCGCCGAATACCTGGGCGTAACCAAGGCAAGCGTCTCTAAAGCCATGGCGACGCTGGAGAACAGCGGCTATGTCGCAATGGGTAAACGCGATGTGCATCTGACGGAGCGTGGTCTGGAGGTCGCTCGCCAAATGTGGGAGCGCCACTGCTTTTTCGTGGGGTTGCTGGAGGATGCAGGCGTTTCGGCTGAGGTTGCGTCGCAAGAGGGCTGCCACATGGAGCACTGCCTAAGTGAGGAGAGCTTCGAGAAGCTGAGGGCAATGCTGGGCCGGGACAGCGACCGGGACCAGTAGCCCCACCAACTAAGTCAAACTCAGACAAGGAACCCCGCCAGCAAGCGATGCCCAAGAACCACCAGCAACGTCACCGCAGGTCCCGACGGGGATGTCCCCTCCAAAACATTCCGCAGGCAAGTGGCCCCGTTGTCCATAGCTCCGTAGGAGCAGGACAACGGGGCCACATTTGCCGAGGACGTTTTGGAGGGGACATCCCCCTCGGGACCGTCCGAGTACAAGCTACAGGTTCTTGACACCCATCGCGCGCATAGCGTTCAGGATGGCGATGATCGCCACACCCACGTCGCCAAAGACGGCAAGCCACATATTGGCGATGCCGAGCGCCGCAAGCACCAGAATCAGCAACTTAATGCCCAGCGCAAAGATGATGTTCTGCCAAACAATCGACATGGTCTTGCGCGCCACGCGGATCGCGCGGGAGATGTTGGACGGCTTGTCATCCATCAGCACGACGTCGGCCGCCTCGATCGCGGCGTCGGAGCCCATGGCGCCCATGGCAATGCCCACATCGGCACGGGTGAGCACGGGTGCGTCGTTGATACCGTCGCCGACAAAAGCGAGCTTGCCCTTGCCGCTTTCGCCCGCGAGCAATGCCTCGACGCGCTCGACCTTGTCGCCCGGCAGTAGCTGCGCGTGGAACTCGTCGAGCCCCAGCCGCTTAGCCACAGACGCCGCAACCTCCTCGCGGTCGCCCGTGAGCATGACGGTGCGCTTGACGCCGGCGGCGTGCAGGTCGCGAATCGTCTGCTCGGCATCGGCCTTTATGGTGTCGGCAATTACAATGTGGCCGGCATAGATGCCATCGACTAGCACGTGGAGGATGGTGCCGACGACCTCGCAATCGGGCGCTTCGACTCCGGCCGCGGCGAGCATCTTTGCGTTGCCAACGACGACGTGCTTGCCGTCGATGGTTGCCGTCACGCCGTGGCCCGCGTCGTTGGCGGAGTCGCTAACGCGCTTGGGGTCGACCTCGCCCTGGTAGGCGACACGCACGGACTGCGCGATGGGATGGTCGGAGAACGACTCGGCAAGGGCGGCGACCTCGAGCAACGACTGCTCGGTATAGCCGGCTTCGGGGTGTACCGCCACGACCGAAAACGTGCCGTTGGTGAGCGTGCCGGTCTTGTCAAAGACGACGGTGTCCACATCGGCGAGCGTCTCGAGGTAGTTGGAGCCCTTGATGAGGACGCCCAGCTTGGATGCGCCGCCAATGCCGCCAAAGAAGCTGAGCGGGACGCTAATCACGAGCGCGCACGGGCAGCTGACGACCAGGAAGGTCAGGCCGCGCAGGATCCAGTCGGACCAGGCGCCGGTGACCAAGCCGCCGCCGAGCGCGAGCACCGCGGCAGCGCCGGTGACGGCGGGCGTGTAGATGCGGGCAAAGCGCGTGATGAAGTTCTCGGTGCGCGCCTTCTTTTCGCTGGCGTTTTCTACGAGCTCCAGGACGCGCGCGACAGTGGACTCGCCAAAGGGCTTGGTGGTGCGCACGTGGATGAGCCCCGTCATGTTGATGCAGCCGCTGATGATATCGTCGCCGGACTTGGCGGGGCGGGGGACTGACTCGCCCGTGAGCGCGGCGGTGTCGAGTTGCGTCTCGCCCTCGACGATGACGCCGTCGATGGGCACGCGCTCACCGGGCTTGACCACGATCACGGTGCCGACGGCGATGTCATCGGGGAAGACCTGCTCGAGTGTGCCGTCGGGCTGCTCGACGTTAGCGTAGTCGGGCGCGATGTCCATCATGGCACTGATCGACTTGCGGCTCTTGCCCACGGCGTACGCCTGGAACAGCTCGCCGACCTGGTAGAACAGCATGACGGCGGCGCCTTCGGCCATGTGCGGGTCGGTATCGGGGAAGAGCACCATGGCAAACGCGCCGATGGTCGCGACTGCCATAAGGAAACTCTCGTCGAAGGCCTTGCCGCGGCGGATGTTATTGAATGCCTTTTGCAGCACGTCGTAGCCGGCAATCAAAAACGGTATGAGGAACAGCATAAAGCTGGCGTAGATGTCGCCCGGGGTACCGAATGCGGCGGTGAGGGTGCCGAACTCATCGAGGGCGTACACCACGGCAAAAATGCCCAGCGCTACCAGGATGCGGTTGCGCTTATGCTCGAGTGACTCTTTCTTCTTGCGCTTCTTCTTTTTCTTCTTGGGGTCGGCGGTGGCCATGACTCGTATCCTCCCATTTGAATGTATGAACACTCGCTCATATAATTTCGCGAGCAAAGGCCGCGGCAATCGCGGCCTTGCAGGTTGGCGTAAACCTGGGCTAGAGAATGATCTCGCAGTCCGGCTCGGCGTCGGCCGTAAACTCTACAACGCGGTTGAGCACCTCGTCGAACTCAGCATCATCAGCCTCAAGCGTCAGCTTCTGGGTCATAAAGTTGACGGACACGGATTTGACGCCCTCGAGCTTGGCCAGCTCGTCCTGAAGCTCACGCGCGCAGTTGGCGCAGTCGATCTCGTCGAGTTTAAACTGCTTTTTCATGGTGGGTTCCTTTCTCTGTATTTGCGGCTTGGGTTCAGGCCGCGCTGGTACCGTGGTTGGTCGCTATTCGCAGATGTGGCTCATGCCTTGGTTGAGCATGGTGTAGACGTGGTCGTCGGCGAGCGAGTAGAGGATATTGCGCCCGTCGCGCCGGAATTTAACCAGGTGCGACTGCTTGAGTGTGCGCAGCTGGTGCGACACCGCGGACTGCGAGGTTTCGGTCGCTTCGGCGATGTCTGCCACGCAGAGCTCGCGGCCCATGAGGGCATAGAGGATCTTGATGCGCGTGGTGTCGCTGAAGACCTTGAACAGGTCGGCGAGGTCGTAGAGAAGCTCCTCGTCGGGAAGGTCCTCGGGCGAGCAGGTGGTCGGGATCGCGGGTTCGGTGGCCTCGATGTCGAGTTTCGTTTCATCAACGCGGATGCTCACTGCAATATCCTTTCATATGAACATGCGCTCATATAACTCACTTCCGATTATATGAGCGCATGTTCATATGTCAATATTGTTTAGGCAATCCGTCGTACAAAAAGATGAGGAAAAGCGGACGAGATCCCGGACTGAGCGTTTTTTGATAGTCGATGCCAAGGTGGGTACCCTCGTGCCGTGCAAAAAATGGAGTATTCTGCAACTATAGGGGGTCCGCTAATTTATTGCAGGTCATATAATGCAGTTCAAGAGTTATCTTAGGGTGTTAATCCGATGAGTTCTTCCTCAAATGTTGCCTAACGCTCTCACGCAAGAGTGATTTCGCTTCACATTTGGATCCACTCGAGGGTGATAGACACCCGACCCTGCTGAATACTCGCAATTTTGCACGTCGCTAGGGTACCCACCTTGTTAGCCGGCCTAGTCTCCGGCCCCGAGAAGACCCTGCCCTCGGGCGCGAGGCTGCTTGTTTGGGCAAATGATGGGCTGTCGGATTCGACAGTCTGCATGTCATCGATTGCCGGAACTTCATTAATTGTCGGGTCATCCAGCGTGATGCCTTCGAGCGTTGCTTTTTCGAGGTCGATTCGTTGACGCTCTTCGGAATCCTGGCGAAGCTGCTTCTGAATTCGCTTTTTCTCTTCTATAAACCTTCTGAGCACAAACTGTCTCAGGTCCTCTTGCATGATTTGAAAGTCTTTTGGCAGACGCGAGGGGCGTACGCCCTCTTTCCGCTGGATTGCTTCCATGACCCAAACAAAAGAGCTGGCATGCATAAAGGAATAACGGCTGACGGTGATGATTCCGTACCCCATGGACGCAAGTGCATTCTTGCGCTCCTCATCGATGGCGCGGTCTTCTTCCGCGTCATGATAAAAACCGTTGTATTCAATGTCTGTGCGAGATTTCTTTAGATACGCATCCATAAAGAACTTTTTGCGTCTCGTGAGATTCTTTGCGGCAGTGGTGACCTGCACCTCGTAATCGGTCTCAATTCCCTTAATACCAAGCCCTCCTTCGCTTTTGGGCAGCGTTAGCATCATGACAAAGGCCGTTTCCATGGGAGACCGGCATCCGTCGCGCACACATTGGATCGCCTTTCGGGCAAGGGCCAGACCGTCGCATCTGGTAATGGAATTAAAGAACTGCTTTAACCTCTCGGTCGAGGTGAGCGCGAAACGCTCGGTATAGGAGGTGGAAGAGCCGGTTCCAAGGGAGTAAGCGCTGCACAATTCAAAGTAGTACTCCACCAGTTCGCGAAAAGGGAGATAGGTGGCGGCCTGAAGTGCGCAAAGCTCAACGCCAACAATGAAGATGCCATCTTTGAGCTCTATAAAGCGTGAGTTCGAGAATCGTTTTGAAGAAACGTGGCATTGACAGTTCACTGCATAGCGCGCATTCCTGCGATCAAACACCATCACCTCGAGGGAATCATTTGCGTCGAGGGAAACATCATGTTTGGTGAGCCATTCTGCGGCTGCGTTAAGGAGCGTTCCGGTGGGACATGATCCGTAAATCGCGGCAGGGTTACAGGACTCGGTGCCTTTCGCAGACACCGAATGCGCGGCCTGGTAGACCGCTTTTGCAGTGGTATGTGACAATACGATACTCATGGTATATATCGTGTCAGCTAATGCCGTGTTGATGGCGCTGAGTGAAAAAGTCGTTTTAGAGGTCTAACCAAATGCTGTCCAAAAGCTTGACGCAATTATGAGTTGGTATGCCCTAAATAAAAGTTTTCGCAGCTTACCTATAGCATATAACTACTCAATTGCCGCACATTTGATAGTGATGCATCACCATCCGACAACGAATTACGTGTCGGGAATTGGTCGAAATCGTTCAAAATGAGGGTTCAGAATTTGTGATGGCAGATCTATCTGTGGAACGTAGGGCGGTCCCGCTGCGGGGTTTCCCGCTGCGAGGCCGCTCGTGATCTACGCCGGAGTTTGTCGTAGACGTTTCTACTTGGCAAACAGGTTCTTGAGGTTGAACTCGGCCTGAACCGTGCGGAGCATGAGGTCGGTGTCGTCGAGGCCCAGATGCTGCTCGTTGGCGTCGGCGGCGAGGGTTCCACGGCGGCGCGCCCAGTTCTCGAGCGCGGCGGGCGCGGATTCGCGGGGGAGCGAGCGCACGTCGGCGTCCAGGCTGCGGCAGATCTGGCGCGAGTCGATGACGATGATCTTGCCGGCGCGGCGTGCCTCGGCGTAACCGTCCAGGTGGATCTTGAACCAACTGTCCTCAAAGGCGGCGTTGTGCGCCATGTACGGGTACTTCTTCATAAGCTTGAGCAGCTGCTTCTGCAGTTCCTTGTTCTCGCGGAATGGCTTTTTGCCGTCGATGTCGTCCCAGGTGATGTGGTGGATATTCGACAACGGTACATCCTCGCCGCGGTAGATGTCGGGCAGACCGCAGTAGTGCGCCTCGGCGTCGTGCGGGACGGCGTCGCTGGTGAGCTCCATGATTTCCCAACCCATATTGATGATATAACCGCGCTCGGGTGCACGGCCGGTGGTCTCGATGTCGATACCGAGCACGGTGCCCTGGATGGGCTTGCGGGCGTAGGCCACGCCGAGCGCGTCGCGGTCGCCGCGGATCTCGCGCATGACCGACGCGGCGGTGCGCTTTTGCATCTTACCGATGGCGGCGCAGGTGTCGGCATCGGACAGACCGCGCGAAAGCGTCGCGGGCGTCACGTTGCGCAGGCGCGCCTCGCCAATCTGGTCGCACAGGTCGCGGTTGCGGTCAGCCAGGTCGCGCACGGTGGCAAAGTCGAAGCTGGGGTCGCCCTCGGCGGTAAAGTACTCGGTTTCGAGCACCTTAAGGGCCTCCTCGCCCTTCTGGCGCTCGGACTCCATGGCGCCGTGATCGCCATAGATAAACATGGGAATAAACGGCTGGCGCTCGTATTCGAGTGCTTGTGAAACGTTCATATAACTGCTCCTTGGACGGGCCGCACCGTGCGGCTCGGGTTCATTGAGATGTGACGAGATGATAGTTTACCATGGGCAACTATTGGCATAGCGCCTAGGACAACTACAATACCCTAGTTGACCGCTAGGACTTTTACAATGCTGCCGAAAGACACGAAAGGTTCCATCCGTCATGGATTTGCTGATTGATATTTTGTTCGACGCCGGCAAGGACACGCTGTCGCTGGTGCCGTTTTTGTTGGTGACGTATCTGGCCCTCGAGACCTTGGAGCACGTCGCGGGCGACCGCGTTAACGGGGCCATCAAGCGCGCCGGCGCCGCGGGTCCCGTGGTTGGCTCGCTGCTGGGCATGGTGCCGCAGTGCGGCTTTTCGGCCATGGCGGCAACGCTGTACGCCGGTCGTGTCGTGACCTTGGGCACGTTGGTGGCGGTGTTCCTTTCGACCTCCGACGAGATGCTGCCGCTGCTGCTTGCCGAGCAGGTTCCCGTGCAGACTATGGCGATGCTTTTGGCTTCGAAAGCGCTGATCGCACTGGTCACGGGCTTTATCGTAGATGCCGCCATTCGCGGTCTGCGTCGCAACGTCCGCGCGCATGCGGCGATTCGTCGTACCGTGTTGGGGACCACTGTCAATCCGGCGCACGTTAACTGCGCGCATGACGACCACACTGGCGGTGACATCATCGACGAGGTGGCCGAGGCGGGCGTGAGCGCCGATCACATCCATGAGCTGTGCGAGCGCGACCATTGCGGTTGCGATGAAGACGAGGACGAGCACGAACACGGACATGGCCACGATCACGGTCATGAGGACGAGCATGAACACCATGATGGCCACGGTCACTCCCACTCTCACGAGGGCGCGCCCCTCCTGTCGATTATTCGCAGCGCCATCTCGCACACCGTGCAGGTATCGGTATTCATTTTTCTGGTGACGCTGATTCTGGTCGCCGTGCTCGAGACCTTCGGCGAGTCCGCGATCGAGCAGTTCCTGCGTGGCAACGAGACGCTCGCCGTCCTGGGTTCGGCGCTTGTCGGCCTGATTCCCAACTGCTCGGCCAGCGTCGTCATCACACAACTGTACCTGGAAGGCGCGCTGCAGCTGGCCCCGATGCTCGCCGGCACGCTCATCTCTGCTGGTGTGGGCTACCTGGTGCTGTTCCGCACCAACCGCAGCGCCCGCGAAAACGTCCTGTTCCTGATCATGATGTACGTCATCGGTGCCGGCTGGGGCCTCATCCTATCCGCCGTTGGCCTTTAAGTAGATTATTGGGACATGTCTTACGATCTACCCCTGTGACCAGGGCATTCCCCGCTGCCAAAACAAAAAGGTAGATTTTTAGGCATGTCCCAAAAATCTACCTTGGTTAGCGCAGCAGCTCGGTGAGGTTGCGTTTAAAGCGGGCGCGATCTTCGCTGGTAAATGCCGCCGGTCCGCGAGTGCGTCCGCCGGCGCGGCGCACCTTCTTTTCCTCGTGGCGAATAAACAACTGCATGTCGATGGTCGCTTTGTCGTAGACGCGCCCGCGCACACCGATGGCGGCGGCATCGCGCCCGAGCACCATGCTCGCCAAGCCAATGTCCTGCGTCACGACTACGTCGCCCGCCTGCAGGCGTTCGACAATGGCAAAGTCGGCGCTGTCGGCGCCCACGCTCACATCGAGCGTCGTGACCCAAAAGCCGCGTCGCGCGTGCTCGGCATCACGCGGGTCGTCGCGGCGAATGTGCCGTTCCAGGTTTTGCGTGCTGTTGCCGGCGATAACAACGGCGACGCCCGCCCGCCGCGCGCAATCAATTGACTCGCGCGTGACCGGGCAGGCGTCGGCATCAATAAAGAGCGTTCGCGGCATCTAGTGCACCAGTTTGCCAAATTGAATAGCGCGAACAATCAGCGTAACGCCAAACACCAGCAGCGCGGCGCCGCTAAAGATAACGAGCATCTTGGCCGACCACAGCGGATAGATAAACACGAACATGCCGGCGATGATGGAAAGTGCGCCGCTCAGGATGGCGAGGGCACGGTTGGACGAAAGCTCGGACTCCAGAATGGACATGACACCTTCGACAATCCAGCCAAAGCCGGCCACGATAACCACCATCGTGGTGAGCGTCGCGGTCGAGAAGGCCTGGTTGCGCAGGATTATGGCGCCGCCCAAGATAATGAGTAGGTTGGAGATGATGCTCGTCACGCGCCAGCCGGTGGGCAGCAGCGGCTCAAAAATGGCAGTGAACAGCCTGATGGCAGCAGTGATTACAAAGTAAAAACCCAGGACAGTCGTCAAAAAGACGAGGGACTTGGCGGGTGCAAAAAGCAGCGCGATACCAGCAATGAGCGCTAAGACGCCCGTGATGGCGTAAATCCAGCGCACGGCCTTGACGGCTTTGCCCGCCATGCTTTTCTCGTCAAATCCAAACTGGCTCGATTTTTGGTCATCGTTCTTAAAGATGCCCATAATGTCTCCTTTCCGTGCGGCGTAAGCCTTGATCGTTACAACCAGTATCGCCTAAAGGCGCTGGCGTATGGGTCGGGGAGGGCGAAACGTAACCCAAAGGTCCCGAATTGTTCCCGTTGTTCCCCACGTCGCGATTTTCTATTCAACAGGTGTAGAACATTGCAGCCCTGTTCGTTATTGCCTACGTTTTAGGTTAGATTTTCCTAAGGACAATTGGCTTGTATTGGGGGTCCCTATGAACGAAGCAGTTCCCGAGGCACCGTCGAGTGTCGAATCGATGGCAAAGCAGGGTTGCGAAAAGCTCGGCTTGGACGCGTTTGATGCGTTGGTTCGCCGCGCCCGCACGTGCCGTCGCTTTGACGAGTCTATGCGAGTGCCGCGCGAGTTTTTGCTCGAGCTGGCGGAACTTGCGCACCTGGCTCCCTGTGGTGCCAATGCTCAGCGTCTGCGTTTTCATGTGGTAAGCGGTGCAGAGGACTGCGCGCGTGTATTTGACGAGCTCGCATGGGCCGGCGCACTTAAGGACTGGCCGGGTCCTGCCGAGGGTGAGCGCCCGACCGGCTACATCGCGATTCTTGCTGAGCGCGCCGTTCCGGGCAAGCCCGCCGCTCCCATTACCGATGTCGACACGGGCATTGCCGCGCAGACGATGATGCTCGCCGCCCGCAGCGCCACGCCCGAGGTGGCAGCCTGCATGTTCAAGGCCTTTACGCCCCACGCGATCGATGCCATGGGGCTCGATAACGACAAATATGAGCTCAAGCTGATCATGGCGTTTGGCGTTCCGGCCGAGACACAGGTGATCGATGCGATCGATTCCAACCCCGACGGCTCCATCAATTATTGGCGCGACGAGGCGC
>DBEZGO010000060.1:0-7521 GCA_048189345.1 Collinsella sp. | reverse complement strand
CGGATCCAGACCACTCGCGTCCGAGATCTCGACCATAAAGCGCAGGGTTGCAATACCCTCGCGGTTGGTCGACGTGGCGGCAGAAAGGATATTGCCGCCCGCATCGCCAATGGCAATGGTGACATCCTTGAGCAGGCCCATACGGTCCAAGCACTCGACCACGATCTCGACCTGGAAGAGGGTGTCGGCAGCGCCGTCCCACTCCACATCGATCATGCGCTCGGGATGTTCCATAAGACCCTTGACGTTGGGGCAGTTGGCGCGATGTACCGAAACGCCACGACCGCGCGTGATGAAGCCGACGATGTCGTCGCCCGTCACGGGGTTGCAGCAATGAGCCAGACGGACCAGCAGGCCGCTGTTGCTCTCGCCCTTGACGATAATGCCGTTACTTGCGCTCTTGCCGCGCTTTTGCGGCTTGCGGTTGGAGCCGCGAGCAGGCTGTTTCACGACCTCGGCGATAGCCTCGGCCTTGGTGAGCTGTTCCTCGGGCTTGGGGTCCAAGATTTGCTCGACCTTATTGCCCACAGCGCGCGGGGCAACCTTGCCGGCGCCGACGGCGGCAAACAGGTCCTCGAGCTGCTTGAAGTTAAACTGCTCCGCTACGGCGTTGAGCGCACGCGTTGATCGCGGCGTAGAGATGCCATACCCGCGCTTGCGCAGGTCCTTGGCCAGTATATCGCGGCCGGCAGCAGCGTCATCGTCTTTGGTCGCGGCGGCGAAGTAACGGCGAATCTTTGATTTGGCCGAAGGTGTCTTGACGATCTTAAGCCAATCGCGCGACGGCTTAGAGCTCTTGTTAGTCAGAATCTCGACACGGTCACCCGTCTTGATTTCGTGCGTGAGCGGCGCCACCGCACCGTTGATCTTGGCGCCGACGCAGTGGTTACCGACCTCGGTATGAACGGCGTAGGCAAAGTCGAGCGGTGTAGAGCCGGCACGAAGCGCCATGACCTCGCCTTTGGGCGTAAAGACAAAAATTTCCTGGTCGAACAAGTCGACCTTCAGTGAGTGCAGGTATTCCTTGGCATCGGTGATCTCGTCAGACGCCGCCCAGTCGAGTGAGTGCTTAAGCCAGTTGATCTGGTCGTCCAGACGCTGCGCATCGTTGGTCTTAGAGGCAGACGATCCGCCCGACTTCTTGTACAGCCAGTGGGCGGCGATGCCGTACTCTGCCTGCTCGTGCATCTCATAGGTTCGAATCTGAATCTCAAGCGGGCGGGCCGTGGGGCCGATAACCGTCGTATGGAGTGACTGGTAGTTATTGACCTTGGGCATGGCGATATAGTCTTTAAAGCGACCGGGCATGGGATGCCACAAGGTATGCACGGCACCAAGCGTGGAATAGCAATCGCGCACCGAATGAGTGATGACGCGCAGCGCCACCAGGTCGTAAATCTCGGAGAACTCCTTGCCCTTGCGCTTCATCTTTTGATAGATGGACCAATAGTGCTTGGAACGACCGTTGATCTGAAAGCCCTCAAGACCAATGCGATTGAGCTCATCGGTGAGCGTCTTGATGGTCTCGGCAAGATAGCGCTCGCGAACCTCGCGCGATTCGGCTACCATGCGCGCGATGCGCTGGTAGGCATCGGGCTCCAAGTAGAAGAAGGACAGGTCCTCGAGCTCCCACTTGATTGAGCTCATGCCCAGGCGGTCGGCCAGAGGCGCGTATACGTCCATGGTCTCGCGCGCCTTAAACAGACGGCGGTCCTCGCGCAGGGCGGCAAGCGTGCGCATGTTATGCAGGCGGTCGGCGAGCTTGACGATGATGACGCGAATGTCCTTGGACATGGCGAGGAACATCTTGCGCAGCGTGAGGGCCTGCTTCTCGTCCATGCTGTCGACTTCGATGTTGGTGAGCTTGGTCACGCCATCGACGAGCTCGGCCACCGTATCACCAAACAGACCCGAAACATCGGTAAGCGAGGTCTCGGTATCCTCGACGGTATCGTGCAGCAGCGCGGCGCACACCACATCGCAGTCCATCTTAAGATCGGCCAAAATGATGGCAACCTCGACGGGATGGTTAATGTACATCTCGCCCGAGCGCCGCTTTTGGTTGCAGTGCTTCTCGGCAGCAAAGCAGTAGGCCTGCTCCACCTTGGAGAAGTCATCCTCATTCATATATTTGAGGCACAGGCGCTCCAGCTTGTCGTAGCTGTCCGCCATAATCTCGGGCGGCAGCTCATCAGCATGCTTATAGTGCTCCATCTCCGAGAACGGCTGGAGGGTGGAATCATGGGCGGTACGGGCTGCGGCATCCATCGAGGTCCCCTTCCCCTAGGCCCGCGGTACGATCGGGCGGTTAACTTTGGCTAGCATATCAGAAGCGCACGAATCGAGCGCCCAGCTCCGGAAAGCCGAGAACTCCATGCGCGAGCGCAAGCCCTCCAAATAGCGAATTGACCTGCTTAATTGCACGCGACCGGGATTTTCGGCCATCGCGATGCGACGCGTATCGTCAAACCCCGAAACGCGACAGAAACCAAGCTCTTCGAAGATTCCCAGGCCGCTTTCCACCGAGCGCTCGTCGACCGGCGTGCGAGCATCGATGGCAAGACACATCTGAGCGATGTCGATATCGCTCGCGCAGAATGAATCGTCCCCCGTCTTGCCGCGGTTGGAGCGCCACATGGTCTGCAGCGCTCGATAGAGCGTGACAAGCTCATCGCGCTCGGGCGCGTAACAATCGAGCAGGCGCTCGTTAATTCGGGCGTCGCGCGACGAATAGAGCAGGTGAATCACGGCGGGCTGGCCATCGCGGCCGGCACGGCCACTCATCTGGTTAAACTCAATCGTACCAAACGGCATGTGGTAGAGCACGACATGGCGGATATCGGGCAGGTTGACGCCCTCACCAAAAGCCGAGGTTGAAACGATGCAGCTGAGACTTCCGTCTCTAAAGGCTTCTTCAACACGGCGGCGATCGGAGCGCGCAAGCCCGGCGTTATAGAACGCGATATGGGTCGCACAGTCAGGCACGCGTTTGCGCAACGTCTTGGCAAGCGCCACGGACTGGTCGCGCGAGTTCACGTAAATGACGGTCTTCTCCCCCGTCGCCACGATCGACACCAGGCGATTTTCGCGGCTCGCAAGGTCACGGTCGTCCTCGAGCTGCAGGTTCTCGCGAACGGTCTCGTCGACCACCGTCCTGGTAATCGGTAATACACGAGCAAGCTCCGCCACAACCGGAGCCGTCGCGGTAGCCGTTGCCGCCATGACAACGGGGTCGCCCAGGGCCTTGAGGATATCGGGCATGTCGAGATAGGCGCTGCGGTCGCCGCCCTTGGCAAGACCGGCATGATGCGCCTCATCGATAACGACAAAACCGATGCGCCCCGAACGCGCAAAGCGATCGCGGTGAATGGACAGAAACTCGGGCGTCGTGAGCACGATGCCGGTGCGGCCCGAAGCCAAGCCGGCAAACACGTCATCGCGCGCCGCTTCCACGGTCTCGCCGGTCAGCACGCCTACGCCAATGCCGAGCGCGGCCATCGTCGAGGAAAGGTGATAGGCCTGGTCGGCAACGAGCGCGCGCAGCGGATAGACAAAGATACTCGCACGCCCGCGAAGAACCGCCTCGCGCGCGGCATGCACATGGAAGATAAGAGACTTGCCGCGCCCCGTTCCCATAACGGCCAGAACACTTTGGTGATCGGCCAGGGCATCGAGCGCCTCGACCTGCGCGCGGTGCGGCTGGTTCGATCCGATAAAGCTGTGAATGAGCGAGCGCGTGAGCTCGGTATAGGAAAGCTGGGCAAGCGTCTCGCGTTTACGCGACTCCAGGCGCAGTCCAGAATCCGCCGGTTGTACGCCGCGGCGAAGCTCACATGCCGGGTCGTCAACGCTGGGTGCCGTGGTATCGCGGACCAAGACATCTTTGATCATGAGCTTGGGCTTCACACGTCCCTGCCAATGCTCGGCAACGGCCTCGAATACCAAGTCGACGGCGCTGTCGCAATTGATAAGCCTATCGATCTGCGGTACGCGGAACATAATGGCAGGCACACTCGCGGCTCCATCCGTCGCCACGAAGCGCATATGCTCGCCGGTCTTACCCACCACGGCACGATCACACATCGTCACGCCCTCGGCAGCCAGCAGCGGCACCTTATTACCCTGGCCAAACGGCTCAAGGCGGGAAATCTGCTCGATGGTCTCGATATTCAATTCGGAAAGGTCGACCGTGGCGGCAACCTCATCGGTGTCCTCAAAGTCCTCGGCGGGAAGCTCGGACAGCACAGCGGAAAGGCGACGACGGAACTCGTCGAGCTTGGACGCCTCGATGGTCACGCCCACCGCACCGGCATGCCCGCCGCGGCGAATCAGCAGGTCGGAACAGCGCTCGACGGCTTCGAACAGGTTGACCTTGCCCACCGAGCGGCCCGAGCCACGTGCTATACCGTCCTCGATAGAGAAGAGCAACGCCGGCACGTGATATCGGTTGGTAAGGCGGCTCGCCACGATGCCTTTAACGCCCTCGTGCCAGCCCTCGCCACCCACGACGATTGCGCGACCGCCATCATAGGTCTCCTCGACCTTTGCCATGGCATCACGCGTGAGCTCCGCCTCAATCTCGCGACGCTGACGGTTGATCTCCTCGAGCTCGGCCGCCAGTGCACTTGCCTCGATAGGATCGCGGGCAAGCAGCAGGTCGAGCGCCAGCTTGGGATCGGCCATGCGGCCGGCGGCGTTTAAGCGGGGAATGAGCGAGAACGATAGACCGTCCGCCGTAATGGTAGCCAGATCGGCCTTGGCGAGCGCTGCAAGCGCGATGTAACCGGGACGAGCCGTCACGCGCATCTGCTGGATGCCCTCGGCGACCAGTGCGCGATTCTCGGGCGTGAGCGGCATCATGTCGGACACGGTGCCCAGTGCCGCGACCTCAATCAGCGAACGCCAATACGACGGCTTGCCCAGACGCTCGCCCAAAACCTGCACCAGCTTGAGCGCCACACCGGCACCGGCAAGTTCACGCGAGGGGCCCTTATCCTCGAGTTTAGGGTCGGTCAGGGGCACGCCCTGCGGCACCTGATCGGAGGGCTCGTGATGGTCCGTGACCACCAAATCGATCCCCAGGCTCTCCAGATAGGAAACCTCTTCTTTGGCGGCAATGCCGTTATCGACGGTCACGATCAGCTGGGGACGAGCGAGCTCGTTAACGCGGTCGAGCGCCGCGCGCGAAAGACCGTAGCCCTCGTCAAAGCGATGTGGAATAAACGGCGTAACATCGGCGCCAAACGTGCGCAGTGCCTCGGTCAACAGACAGGTCGATGTAATACCGTCGACGTCGAAATCACCAAAGACGGCGATGCGTTCGCGGTTGCGAATAGCACGCTCGACGCGGTCGGCAACGACCGACATGCCCGGGATAATGAGTGGATCGGCCCAATCACGGTCGAGCGAAGGCGTCAAAAATAGCTGGCCTTCCTCGATGGATGTAATGCCGTGCGCAACCATAATGCGCGCCACCAGCCCGGGTATGCCCAGACCAGCCGAAAGCTCCTTTTCGAGCTCGGGATTTTGCTGAGCGACCGCCCAGCGATGCGTCGTCTTAAGCGATGACATAGGCGCCCACCCCCGATAGGGGCAGGTCGCCGCAATACCTCTCACGGTTCATAGCGATGAGTCCTCTGTGTATGCCCGCTTCGGCAGGCAGATCTGTTGAACGGATTTATTATACCGTGCGGCGCGGACGCAAATCGCCGCAGCACGCCGCGGTTTCGGTAAACGATGCCGGTAATACCCTCGAAATAATCGAGCGTTTCTGACGCACGGACACATGTGAGCGTCTAGCATATCCAGTCAAAACGGATTCACGAGCAAAGGGAGTCACAAGAGCATATGAAGCAATGGGTTGGACTGGGCAAGTTTCTCGCGGGGCACATGCAAATCATCGTTCCGATTTGCGTGGCGCTCGGCGTGCTCTTTCCTCAACAGATCGGCGTTCTCAAGCCCATCGTTCCCACCTTGTTTGCCTTTATGACGTTCCAAGGTGCGCTCAGCAACACCTTTCACCAGGTAGCCGAGGTGTTCCACCGTCCGCTGCACCTGATTGTGGCATTGTTGGTCTCGGCGGCGCTTATTCCCATCGCGGCCTATGCCATGGGATCGTTGTTCTTTGGTTCCAACCCCAACCTTGTCTGCGGCATCGTGCTCGAATACAGTGTGCCCGTGGCAGTCACCGCTTTTATGTGGATCAGCATGTTCGGCGGCAACGGCCCGCTCGCGCTCACCATCATCCTGACGTCCTCGGTTATATCGCCCGTAACGATTCCGCTCACGCTCAAGCTCCTGTTGGGCGCCACCGTCGCAATCGATGTTCCGAGCATGATGCAGAACATGGCCTTTATGATTGCCATCCCCGCCGTGCTCGGCATCGTGATCAACGAGCTCACGCACGGCTGGGGACACGAGAAACTCTCCCCCGCGCTCTCGCCCGCCTGCAAGTTCATGATGATGGGCGTTATTGCCTCCAACTCCACCGCCATGAGCGAGTACGTGCTACACATGAACGCGGTGCGCCTGGAAGTCGCCCTCTTTATTCTGGCGTTCGCCATCAGCGGTTTTGTCGTGGGCATTCTGGTCGCCCGCGCGTTGCACCTGCCGTATAGCGAGACGACCACCATGTGCTTTACCTGCGGCATGCGCAATATCTCTTCGGGCGCCGTCATCGCCACGCAATACTTTCCGGGCGAAGTTGTGTTTCCCGTCATGTGTGGAACGTTGTTTCAGCAGGTGCTCGCCTCGCTTATCGGACATCTCTTTGAACGTCTGACCGGCGAGGAGCGCGCCGCCCAGCGCAAGCGGGTCGAGGCCGGCCGCGATGCAATGGCGCGCTAAACCGTCCGCAGTGTGCGGGCGCTCACTTTACGATGTGAGCGCCTCCAGATGTGCGCGGAGTCGCTCCGCATCGACATCGAGCGTGGTCTCAGCATTGACCTGAGCCAGCCGATACCCGACAAAGTAGGGTGAAACCACCCAACGTGGAAGCGCCTTGGCAATGGTCCGGCCGCTCATGTGATAGAAGAACAGGTTGTACGACTCTGCACGACCGCCATGGTGCTCGTGCAAGATATAGCGCAGAGCTACCTGGATTGCGTCGGCGAAGAGATCCGCCTCGGCTTGGTCTCTCGTGTCATCGCTGGCGGCGATTCCCTGCGGGGCTGAAACGTTGATCTCAAAGAACCCCATGATCGGTTCGGTTGAGATGTTGACCGCGATTCTCCCCTGTCGCCAGACATTGATGCCTTCGAAATTGGCAGAAGTCAGCGAAGCATAGCCGTCTTCCTGCTCCAAACCCACAATCTGCATGTGCGGATGGACGAGGCTGCCGCCCGAAAGCGGGCCTTTGTTCTTGTACATGAGCACACTGCAGTACTGTTGGGAATCGATCATCTGCTGCCAACAGCCCAGGGCAAACCGCATCACATGATGCAGCTCATCCGGTTCATAGGTCACCAGGTCGGCGTCGTGATTGGCAGACTCGATCAATACGGTCTGACGTGTGGCCCGCAA
>DBEZGO010000059.1:0-7445 GCA_048189345.1 Collinsella sp. | reverse complement strand
TGGGTGAAGGTACCGCCGGTAAAGCAGACGCGCTCGCAGGAGCCCTTTGCGGACACCTTGTGGGACTTGGTATCGATGACCTGATACTTAAGGGTCGAAGATCCTGCGTTGACGACCAGAACGTTCATGTGTCTCCCTACTAACAGGCGGTGTGGCGCCGCCAGGTTACATACGCTTCAATAATAAACCCAAACGCCCTCGCGCTCGGGTTTATTGCGTTGATATATAAGTTATCGGTGCCTAAATACTCATGGCCTTTGACTTGTAAGACGAAATAGCGCGGGGATATACACCAGGGAAGAAATCCCGAGCGCAACAAGCAATACGACTCGAATGCCCGCAACGCTACTCAGCACAGAGTTGAGCAGATAGAAAAGAACGGCACCCACCGCCACCATCTGGCTTTGAACCGAAATCAGTGAACAGCGCATCGATGAGTCGGCAGCATTTTGGAAAACTGAGTATTTGATTGGGGCAAACAACGAGTACGCAACTGTCTGCAGCACATAGAACACGGGCAGCAAATTAGCCGGAGTAAGGGGGATCAAAAACAAAGCTGTCAATACTAAGCGAATGATGCCGCAAATACGCGCAAAACGGCCCTTGTCGACATGAGCAATCACACTGGGCACAATAAGCCCCATGGAGGCCGAGGCAAGGAGCTGGACCGCAATGGTCACACCCGAAGCGACGGAATTCATTCCGCGGCCCGCAAGCAGCAGTGAGAAAAAGTCTTCCAGGGCGACAAAAGCAAATGCCTGAGAACAGTCCATGATGAACGCTGAACGAAGAATGCCATTACACGCAATAGCGGCACCGATCATCTTCGGGCTAATTCCACGCTCAGGTGCCCCCGCAGTGCCCCCTCTTCGCATCTCAGGAATGCAGACAACGACAACCAACGTCAACACCATTGCGATGATATCTGCCGAAAGACCAATGAGATATGCACCGACAGACGAAATGAAACCGCCCACGCAAGCGGAGATGGCATAAGAGGCATAGAAAACAAATCGCTCAACGACATTAAGTCTTACGAGCTGGTCCTGAGAGACGCTGTCAATGTAAATCGCTTCTATGGATCCGCTCAGACATGCAACGGCAAAACCTTTGAGAGCGAACGCACCGATTAAAAGCAGAGGGGAACGGACGAGAAGCAGGGCGGCGTAGTATCCAAGCATCCCCACGACGCCAACGAGACCGCTTGCCTTTCGTCCAAACCTATCAGCAATATAGCCAGTGGGAACTTCGAGGATGAACTTGCTCACTTGATATGCAATCATCATGCTAGAAATCGCCACTATCGAGAATCCGACGAATTCAAGGTAAACCGTCAGAAAATACAAAATAGTGCTGAAGTTCGACAGAAAAACGAACGTCATATAAAGCAAAACCGTACGGTTTTTCATGCTCCGCCCTCCAAGAGTCAGCAATCTAAATCGAAATCTTGGAAAAGCATGAGGGCAAAGCTGTCAGCTATGTGTTGCAGGGCGTCAACATTCACTTGACGACACGAGGCCAAATGGCCTCACGAAGCGAGATGACGCAATAGGTGAAGAAATACCGTCTGGTGTCGATCGGTCCAGGCATTTTGTCGATAGCAAAAGTAGATGGGCAAGGCTACGTCATGTGAGGCTTCAATGGAGCACTCGCTCACTTCCGATCCATCCGATGCGAGAGAAGAGCCAGAAAAACTCAATATCAATCCCCCGGCTTGAAGAAACTCAGCCTGCGCCCTGTTTCCGTATTCGACATCGCGAAAGCGGAAATTAACCAGCTGAGCTTCGGGACATTGATTGATTGCATTGAGACAGGGTGACAAATTAATGGGAACAGCGAGCCTGCCGCCCAGTAACTCACGAACGGTCATAGCACCCACAGATTGATGACCAGCTGGGCATGAAAGAACCCTGAGCTCCTTTTCACCCATATATTTTGAAGAAAGGACGCTGTCCCGTGGTTCCTCAAACGAGATAGCCGCGTCCGAAATGCCAAGTATAAGTGATTCAAAGCATGTAGCCGTTGGCTGATGCCACACATCGAGGTGAATCTGAGGGTGCGAGCTTTCAAACGAGTCATACCAGTTTTCGGCAAAAAGGCGCCCCCGCCCATGAAGGCAGGGGGCGTAAAGACGAAAGTGGCCGTCGGGCGAGACGCCGTCGTCCCTCGATTGAGCGTACTTTTTGAGATCGTCGACTTGTGCCAGGATCACGCGTGCACGACGCGCAAATTCTCTGCCCGCCGGAGACAAAACAGCCTCCCCCGCCGATCGGTTGAGCAAAACGATCTGATACTCAGATTCCAACTTTTTGATTGCCGACGAAACGGCCTGCGGACTCACATGAACGGCGCGAGCTGCTTTGCGCACGCCGCCATAGTTCGCTACCGCTTGAAGGTATTCGAGTTGAGAAAGCTGCATAGATTACTCCAAAGGCAGCCAAGTCGACGGCCTACGCGCCCTCAGATGAGGTTCTCACCCAAGTTCTTGCCGCCGAGGACGTGCATATGGAAATGCATGACGGTCTGACCGGCGTTGACGCCCTTGTTGGAGATGACGCGGAAACCGTCCTCCAAGCCCTTGGCCTTAGCGACCTCCTGGATGGCGTGAGCCATGGCGCCCATGGTCTCGGCAGGCACATTATCGGCGATATCGCTGTAGTGCTTCTTGGGAATCACGAGAGTGTGGACCGGCGCCTGGGGGTTGAGGTCGTCGAAGGCGATGACTTGATCGTCCTCGTAAACGACGGTCGAGGGGATCTCGTGGTTGGCAATTTTGCAGAAGATGCAATCACACATGGTTGGTTCCTTTCTCGCAGACCAAGGTAATTATATTTGGTCGGGGTGGTTAGAACGAGAGGTTGTCGTCCGTGTTGGCGGCCTCGCCGTCGGCGAGCACGTCGTTGCCGTCGACGTCCTTAAGGAGCACCGAGACCTTCTGCTCGGCATCGGACAAGCGAGTACGCAGGCTCTTGAGGAGCTCTACGCCGCGGGTATAGCTCTCGAGCGACTCCTCGAGCTCCATATCGCCCGACTCCAGGCTGCGGATGATGAGCTCCAACTCCTGCGAAGCCTGCTTGTACGTAAGCTGCTCGACCGGGGTTTTCTCTGCCATATCTGTTTCCTTTCCTAAAGGTTTATCGCTATGAAACGCAGCCTACTCGACCGTATCGACCGTTGCTGCCACGTTGCCGTCTGCCATGCGTACGCGAATGGCGTCGCCCGGCTTAAAGGTCTTGGCGCTCATAGCCACGCCGTCAACGCTGTACGCGATGGAATAGCCGCGGGCAAGCACCTTGAGCGGCGACAGGGCATCGAGCGAGGCTGCCGTACGGCCCAGGTCGGACGCTGGCTTGTTGAGCATCGTGCGCCCCTGATGCTCCAGGCGAGAGCTCGCGAGCGTGAGCGCATGGCGCTTGCCATCGAGCCCCGAGGTGCTTGCAACCAGACGCTCGGGCAAGCGCTCAAAGTTGGAGCGAAATGTCCCGACCGAGCGTACTATGGCGCCCGACAGGCGATCGGCGGTCAGCGCAAGCTCCGATTCGCGACGCTCGACCATAAATGTGGGGTCGTTGAGGCACGGGCGGCACGCAGCCGCATCGAGCGCATCGCCCAGGCGAGCCGTATAGGTATCCCAGGCACGGCGACCGCGCTGATCGAGCATCTCCAGGTCGACCTGGGCCGACCCAATCATCGATGCCATCGCGGCACCCAGACGCTGATGGCGCGCCTCGAGCACATCGGCCAACTCCGTCATAGCCGGCGCCACCGATTCTGCCGCCGCCGTGGGCGTGGAGGCGCGGCGGTCGCTCACCATGTCGCAAATCGAGGTATCGGGCTCATGGCCGATACCGGTCACCACGGGCACGGGACAGGCAGCCACTGCACGGGCAAGCTCCTCGTCGTTGAAGGTCATGAGGTCCTCGAAGGAGCCGCCGCCGCGCACCAGCAAGATGCAGTCGGGCGCCGGCGTGATGGCGGCGGCACGGCGCAGGCCCTCGATAAGCTCGGCCGGCGCACCCTCGCCTTGAACCTTGGCGCCCACGCAGACAAGCTCGACGAGCGGATTGCGCCGACGCAATGTACGCTTGACGTCGTCGATTACCGCACCGGAAAGCGAGGTGACGACCGCCACGCGGGAGCAGAACACCGGGATGCGGCGCTTGCGCGCTTCGTCCATCAGGCCCTCGCGGCGTAGCTTTTCGGCCAGTTGCGCCACTTGTTGACGCAGCAGACCCTCCCCCGCCAGCGAAAACGAGCGAGCGACAAAGCTCATGCGGCCTGTGGCCTTATAGAGGTTGAAGCTGCCCTTAAAGCTCACCTGCATGCCGTCACGCAGATCGAAGGTACGCTTGAGATAGGCGCCCTTCCAGATGATGCAGTCGACGGCGGCCGAGTCGTCTTTAATCTGGAAGTAGCAGTGGCCGCTTCGGGCATTGGGACCACGAAAACCCGTGACCTCACCCAAAACGCTCAGCTGCGGAATGGCGTCGAGCGCGCCGGCGGCGATCTCCACCGCTTGGCTCACGCTGAGCTCCTTGCGCTCCTGATCGTCCGAACCGTCGAACTCGGCGGAAACGGTATTGCCGGTCAGATTCCAGCCTGCCACGCAGCCTCCTTTCGTCATCGTGCACAAGGGCTTCGGCCCTGCGCAAATTCAAGTCCAACACATAGTACAGCGCCGCGGGGACACGAATCCCCGCGGCGCCCAGCGACCCAATTTGTTATCGGTTGGAGTTTCTGTTGTAGCGAGCCATAAGATAGAGCAGCTGAATAATCGAGGTGAGCGCCGCAGCCACATAGGTAAGCGCGGCGGCCGTCAGCACCTTCTTGGCACCGTTGACCTGCTTGGAGCTCATACCCGACTGCTCAATATACGCCACGGCGCGCCGACTAGCATCAATCTCGACCGGCAGCGTAACCAGTTGGAACAGCACGCTAAACGAGAAGAAGATCAGCGCGAGGGCCGTGAGCCCGGCAATGTTCATAAATAGGCCCAAGAGCAACACGATGGTCCAGGTGTTCTGGGTAAAGTTGACGACCGGCACGAGGGCGGTGCGAACCTTCATCATGGCATAACCGCTTTGACGCTGGGCGGCATGGCCCGCCTCGTGGCAGGCAACGGCAACGCTTGCGACCGACCCGCCCGAACGGTTGGCATCCGAGAGATACAGGTTGTTGTCCTGCGGGTTGTAATGATCGGTGAGCTCACCAGCGACGCCCTTGATACCCACGGCGTTGCAGCCGTTGGCGTCGAGCATGCGGCGAGCGACCGTGGCGCCCGTGTCGCCGTCCGAGCGAACCTTGGACCAGGTTTTGTACGTCGAGTTGATATAGTTCTGTGCGGCAAGACCGATCACCGTGCAGACAAGAACAACCAGCAGGTACAGCGGGTCGATGCCAAAGCCGTATCCATAGTAATAAGGCATGCGAATTCCTCCGAATCGAGTTACACGTTGGAGGCATTTTACCCACTCGCCCAGCCAACGAGACACCATCGATGTTTTGGCATTGCAGCTCTAAAACGTTTGCAGCGCTTGGCAAACCGCGTAACTACAAAAGCTCGATTTTGCCGTCCTTCACAGTGAGTCCCATGTTGCCCGAGAGCAGATCGTCCAGGCGCGAGCCCACAAGCTCAAAGCGCCAGCCTTCGCGCAAGGGGCTCTGCTCGGGATGCTCAATATAGTCGGCCAGGTCATCGCGCGAGGCAATGACCGAGGTCGCCACTCCCGAGCGTTCGGCAACCAGGCGGATAAGCGCGTACATGAGATCCGTCACGCTCTCCAGCTCCGGAGAGATCTGGCGATGCCCGCGCACCATGAGCGGCAGGCGATCGTGCGGGCAGCTTGCGCCGCGCTTGATGGCCATGAGCGCACCGTCCACGTCGCGCTCCCCCAACTGATCGGTACCGCGAATGCTACGGAACTCCTCAACGCGCACGGGATTGCGCTTGACGAGCGCAAGCAGCGTGTCGTCGGACATGACCCACTTGCGCGGGATGTTACGGCGCTCGGCGCGGTCCTCGCGCCAGGCGGCGAGCTCGCGCGCGATGCCCAGCTGGTGGCGGCTGCACGAGTTGATGCGCTTGACCTTGCGGAATGCCTCGTGACGGTCGGCGCGATAGTGCGACTCGTCAGCCAGCGGGCGTAGCTCGTCGAGCACCCAGTCCACACGGCCCAGCTCGCGCAGGCGACTCATCATCTCGGTATAGGCGACGATCAGGTACTTGACGTCATCAATCGCGTACTCAATCTGCTTATCGGTCAGCGGGCGACGCGACCAGTCGGTCAGCGACTCGGTCTTGGGCAGCGAGACGCCGCAAAACGTCTGAACAAGCGCGCCATACGAAATCTGCTGGCGCTCGCCCAAAAAGGCAGCGGCGACCTGCGTATCGAAAATCGGTCGTGGCAGCACGCCCACGGTATGGAGCATAACCTCCATATCCTGCGAGCAGGCGTGGAAGACCTTAGTCACGCTCTCGTCTGCCATAAGCTCGGCCAGCGGCGATAGGTCGTCGATCACCAGGGGATCGACCGCGACGCTCTCGGCAGGGGTGGCAATCTGAACCAAGCACAGGCGCGGATGGAACGTGCGCTCGCGCAAAAACTCGGTATCGACGGCAATCGCGTCGAACTCACGGGCGCGCTGGCAAAAGTCGAGTAGAGCCTGATGTGTGGAAATGTACATATCAACCCATCGAATAAGGTTAGGCCCGAAAAACACGGGTAGGATATCGGCATTGCCTTACAACTATACTCGGTTAGTCACAGAACGGGAACGTAAGTATGCGCTGCCTTATCATCCACAACCCGGCATCGGGCCCCAGCTCAGATGAAATCTTCGCATTCACGCACGCCCTTGCACAGGGCGGCGACGAGGTCGTGATGCGCTTTATCGGCGATGGCATGGAACCCGAGGACGCCGTGGCAGACGTGCGCGAGTTTGATCGCGTGGTCGTTTCGGGCGGTGATGGCACTGTCTCCAACGTGCTCGACCAGATGCGCGGATGCGGTGTCCCCACGCTCGTCTTCCCCTCCGGTACGGCCTGCCTGTTCTTCAACAACATCGGCAATGCCCCCGAGGCGGCGGCGCTTGCCAAGGCTTGCCGCGCCGGTCGCACGGTCAAAGTAGACATGGGCGAGCTCTTTTGGCTCGACGAAGACGGCAACGAGAAGCGCCACGGCTTTATCATCATCGCCGGCTCGGGCTTCGACGCCGAGATCATGATGAAGGCCGCCCCCACCAAAAACGACATCGGCGAGATCGCCTACTTCCTCTCTGCGCTCGCCACGCCCAACCCTACGGTAGCGCACTTTACGATTGAGCATGACGGCATTGTCGAGGAGCTCGATGGCATCTGCTGCATGGCCGGCAACACCTCGGTCATTCAAAACGACATCAACCTGTTCCCCGATTGCCGCATGAACGACGGCATGGTCGACATCGCG
>DBEZGO010000058.1:0-9553 GCA_048189345.1 Collinsella sp. | reverse complement strand
CCGCTAAAGTGTTTGCTGGGCAAACGCAAAGCCTGCGTCAAACCCTCGTGTGCTCTTCTTAAATCATGCATTGTAGCAGTCAAAGTGCGTTAAGATACTTCCCCAGTATTGGGCGCCCAAGGTTGGGCTGGGTCCTACGAGGCCTGCAGCCGACCGGTCGCATGGAAAAAGGAGAAACATGGCTACGTTCTTTCCCGGTGAGTCCCACACGTTTTCGGAGTATCTGCTGGTCCCTGGTTATTCGTCCTCGCAGTGCATCCCCAACAACGTCTCTCTTAAGACGCCGCTGACCCGCTTTAAGCGCGGTGAGAAGCCGGCAATCACCCTGAACATTCCCATGGTTTCCGCCATCATGCAGTCCGTCTCGGGCGTCGACATGGGTGTCGCGCTCGCTACCGAGGGTGGCCTGTCCTTCATTTACGGTTCCCAGAGCGCCGAGTCCGAGGCCGCTATGGTCAAGGCCGTCAAGGATCACAAGGCCGGTTTCGTTCAGTCCGATTCTACGCTGACCCCCGACATGACCATGGAGCAGGTCATCGAGCTCAAGGAGAAGACCGGTCACTCCACCATGCCGGTTACCGACGACGGCACTCCTAAGGGTAAGCTCCTGGGCATCGTCACCAGCCGTGACTATCGCCCCAGCCGCGATGACCACCAGACGAAGGTCTCCGAGTTCATGACTCCGCGCGAGCAGCTTATCGTGGGCGACAAGAACATCAGCCTCAAGGTTGCCAACGACGTCATCTGGGACAACAAGCTCAACGCCCTGCCGATCGTCGACGACAACGATCACCTGATGGGTATTGTCTTCCGCAAGGACTACGACAGCCACAAGACCAACCCCAACGAGCTGCTCGATGGCGACAAGCGCTACATGGTCGGCGCCGGTATCAACACCCGCGACTATGCCGAGCGCGTGCCGCTGCTCATCGAGGCCGGTGCCGACGTTCTGTGCATCGACTCCTCCGAGGGCTTCAGCGAGTGGCAGAAGCGCACTATCGAGTGGATCCGCGCCAACTACGGCGAGGACGTCAAGGTCGGTGCCGGTAACGTCGTCGACGCCGAGGGCTTCCGCTTCCTGGCCGATTGCGGCGCCGACTTCATCAAGGTCGGTATCGGCGGCGGTTCCATCTGCATTACCCGTGAGACCAAGGGTATCGGCCGTGGCCAGGCCACCGCGCTGATCGACGTCTGCCGCGCTCGCGACGAGTACTACGAGGAGACCGGTGTCTACGTGCCCGTGTGCTCCGACGGCGGTATCGTCTACGACTACCACATGACGCTCGCCCTGGCCATGGGTGCCGACTTCATGATGCTGGGCCGCTACTTCGCTCGCTTTGACGAGAGCCCGACCGAGCGCGTCAACGTTAACGGTCAGTACATGAAGGAGTACTGGGGCGAGGGTTCTGCGCGTGCCCGCAACTGGCAGCGCTACGACCTGGGCGGCGCCGCGAAGCTCAGCTTCGTCGAGGGCGTCGACTCCTACGTCCCGTACGCCGGATCCCTCAAGGACGGCGTGGGCGGCACGCTCTACAAAGTTAAGTCCACGATGTGCAACTGCGGTGCCCTCTCGATTCCCGAGCTCCAGGAAAAGGCACGCCTGACCCTGGTCAGCTCGACCTCGATCGTCGAAGGCGGCGCCCACGATGTAGTCGTGAAAGATTCCCAGCAAAGCGTCAGCTACCGCTAAGCGGCTTTACCAAGCACCGCACCTTGCCGTTCAAACCGTCGCTCGCGTACCAAAGTACGCGTCGCTCCTCTTTCACGGCAATCTGCGGCACTTGGAAAACCCGATCATGCTTGGGCGGGTAACAATTAGCGGTTGATTCACAACCACGTTATTTAGATAAAGCGAGATGCCTGCAAGTTGCAGGCATCTCGCTTGTCGTATTTGCTATCATCAGTCAAGTTAACCTTAGGGTCGGGCGGCTTGGCTTTGTTCGCTACAAGTTCCGCACGCAAAGAAGAGCACTTAATGTGCTCTTCGTCTTGCGCAGGACTGTCCGCAGTAGCGAACAAAGCTAAGCCGACCGACCCCAGCTAAGATTAAAGGAGCTGATATGTGCGATTGCACAGATCATAAGGATGAGATCCCTGTCTATGACGCGCAGGCCATTGAGTCCAAGTGGATGAAGGCCTGGGAGGACTCCAACCTCTTTGCCGTCGACACCGACGACAGCAAGCCCAAAAAGTATGTGCTCGAGATGTTCCCGTATCCGTCGGGCGACCTGCACATGGGCCACGCGCGCAACTATACCATTGGCGATGCCATGGCCCGCCAGGCCCGCATGCGCGGTTACGACGTGCTGCACCCCATCGGCTTTGACGCCTTTGGCCTGCCTGCCGAGAACGCCGCCATCAAGCACAATACGCAGGCTGCCGCCTGGACGTATAAGAACATGGACCAGGCGCTCGCCACGATGAAGCGCATGGGCTTCTCCTACGATCTGGATCGCATGGTCAAGACCTGCAGCCCCGACTACTACCGCTGGGGTCAGTGGATCTTTGAGAAGCTGTGGGAAAAGGGCCTGGTCTATCGCAAGAAGAACCCGGTCAACTGGTGCCCCACCTGCAAGACCGTTCTGGCCAACGAGCAGGTCACCGAGGGCAAGTGCTGGCGCTGCGGCACCGAGCCCGAGAAGCGCGACCTTGAGCAGTGGTACTACAAGATTACCGAGTACTCCCAGGAGCTGCTCGACGATCTGGAGAAGCTCCCCGGCTGGCCTGAGCGCGTCAAGCAGATGCAGGCCAACTGGATCGGTCGCTCCGAGGGCGCCGAGGTCGACTTTACCCTGTGCGACAAGGACGGCGAGCCTATCGAGGGCGACGAGGGCAAGATCACCGTCTTTACCACGCGTGCCGATACCCTTTTTGGCGTTTCCTTCTTTGTCCTGGCTCCCGAGTACGCCGGCCTGCACGAGCTCGTCGAGGGCACGGAGTACGAGGAGGCCGTCACCAAGATCGTCGAGGACTCCAAGCACATCTCTGCCGTCGAGCGTGCCCAGGGCACCCTCGAGAAGTACGGTGCCTTCACGGGCCGCTATGTGGTAAACCCCGTCAACGGCGAGAAGGTCCCCGTGTGGGTTGCCGATTATGTCGTTGCCGACTACGGCACCGGCGCCGTTATGGCCGTTCCCTGTGGCGACCAGCGCGACTTTGAGTTTGCCCGTAAGTACGACCTGCCGATCGTGCCGCTCATCCTGGACGATGACGATCGCGCTGCCGTCGAGGCCAGCGGCGAGACCATCGATACCTTCCATGCCGAGACTGTCGACTGGGATTGCGCCCACGCTGCCGAGGGCACGCTCGTCCAGTCTGGCAAGTACACCGGAATGCGCGGCGGCAAGCACTCCGAGGGCGAGGCTGCGATCGTGGCCGACCTCGAGGCCATGGGCTGCGGTCGTCGCAAGGTCGAGTTCCGTCTGCGCGACTGGCTCATCAGCCGTCAGCGCTATTGGGGCAACCCCATCCCGGCTATCCACTGCGAGCACTGCGGCATCGTGCCCGTGCCCGAGGATCAGCTGCCGGTGACGCTGCCCGAGAACCTGGACCTGGGCGCTGGCGAGACCCTTGCCGAGTGCAAGGAGTTCTACGAGACCACCTGCCCGGTCTGCGGCCGCCCGGCCAAGCGCGAGACCGATACCATGGACACCTTCACCTGCTCCAGCTGGTATTACCTGCGCTATACCGATCCGCACAACACCGAGCTGCCCTTCTCCCGCGAGGCCGCCGACCGTTGGATGCCCGTCGATAACTACATCGGCGGCATCGAGCACGCCATTCTGCACCTGCTCTACAGCCGCTTCTTTACCAAGGCACTGCGCGACCTGGGCCTGCTGAGTGTGGACGAGCCCTTCACCAACCTGCTGTGCCAGGGCATGGTCAAGGACGAGAACGGCGACACCATGTCCAAGTCCAAGGGCAATGTCGTGCCCCCGAGCTCGGTCATCGAGCCCTACGGCGCCGACACCATGCGTTTGGCGATCCTGTTTATCGCTCCGCCCGAGAAGGACTTCGACTGGGATCCCAAGGCCGTTGAGGGCGCCAATCGCTTCATCAAGCGCGCCTGGCGTATCGTTTGGCAGCTCGTCCAGTCCGGCGACGCCAACGTGGCCTTCGACAAGTCCGCGCTCGATGAGGTTGCTATGAAGCTCTATCGCGAGCGTCACCGCACCATCGCCAAGTGCACTGAGGACTTCGACCGCGGCCAGTTCAACACCGCGATCTCGGCCGTCATGGAGCTCGTCAACGCGGCGAGCGCCTACCTCAACGCCACCGAGGGTACCGCCCGCGACAAGGCGCTGTGCTACGGCGTGGCCAAGGACATCGTGAGCGTCCTTGCCCCCATCTGCCCGTTCTGGGCCGACGAGCTGTGGCACGAGGCGCTCGGCTGCGAGGGCAACGCCTACACCGCCGCCTGGCCCGATTTCGACCTGGCCGAGTCCGTTGAGGACACGGTGCAGATCGTGGTCCAGGTGCTCGGCAAGGTCCGCGGCCGCGTCGACGTTGCCCGTGATGCCTCCAATGAGGATATGCAGGCTGCCGCCGAGGCCGCCGTCGCCAAGTGGCTCGACGGCAAGACGGTCGTCAAGGGCATCTGCGTGCCCGGCAAGCTGGTCAACCTGGTGGTCAAGTAAGCATTGCGCGCCTAGCTGACGCATAAAAGACGAGGGGCGATCCGGTTGGGTCGTCCCTCGTTTTTCATGTACCTGTCCTGATGTCTGCGGTCAATTGTCCTATTCTTGTGGAGAAGCTGTGCGCACGCTGACCTGCAGGTTCGTACTGTGCTTGCACGTTTCCGCAGCTATTGGTATAGTTTGCTTGCAAATGAAGTTGTAATTGAAAGAAGTGGGGTTTCGGCCCCGCTTCTTTTTTGTATGGATGGAGGTGCCGCAATGGTCAAGACCAAGACCGAGCAGGCGATCATCAACGCGCTCGAGGCCGTCGCTCCCCAGCACGATGTCGACATCGTCGACGTCGAGCTCGTGGGTGCCACCAAGGCCCCCTGCGTGCGCGTGCGTATCGAAGGTGCCGAGGGTCAGAGCCTGTCGCTCAACGACGTCACGGCCAACACCAAGTGGGTCGGCGATGTGATTGAGGAGCTCGACCCTATCTCTTCGAGCTATACGCTCGAGGTGTCGAGCCCGGGCATGGCGCGTCCGCTGCGCCGCCCGTGCGACTTTGCCCGCTTTGTGGGCGAGAACTGTGAGCTCACCTCCACCGCCACCGAGGGCCGTCGCAAGTACGCCGGCAAGATTGCCGCCGCCACCGAGGCGAACGTGACCCTCGAGCTCGAGGACGGCGAGTCCGTTACCCTCGATTTCTCTGATGTTAAAAAGTGCAAGTTGAAGCCCACCTACGACTTCAAGCCCGCGAAGGAAGGAAAGTAAGATGGCAGCATCCGACATGATGTCCGCCCTGATGGAGCTTTGCCAGGAGAAGCACATCGACCAGCTCTACCTGATCGACCGCCTGGAGCAGTCGCTCGCCAAGAGCTATGCCGAGATCCTGCATCTTGAGTGGGGCGCCAAGGTGACCATCGACCGCACCACCGGCAAGATCTACGTCTACCGCTTGGAGCCGATCGACGATTCCATGGACGAGGAGGGCAACTTCACCGAGTTCGAGGAGATCGACGTCACCCCCAAGAACACGAGCCGCATCGCTGCCCAGCACGCCAAGGCCGAGATCAACGCCATCGTGCGTAACTCCGCCCGAGAGCAGATCTACGAGGAGTTCTCCGGCCGCATCGGTGACCTCATCAGCGGTACCGTGCTGCAGTCCACGCCCGACTTCACGATCGTCAAGATCCGCGAGGGCGTCGAGGCCGAGCTTCCGCACTTCGACCAGCGCCGTTACGAGAACGAGCGCAACGAGCGTCCGATGGGCGAGCGCTACCTGCACAACCAGCACATCAAGGCCGTGATTATCGACGTTCGCGACCCCAACTCCAACCTGCAGCCGGTTCGTGGCGAGCACAGCCGTCCGCCGATTGTCATCTCCCGTACTCACCCCGAGCTCATGCGTCGTCTGTTTGAGCAGGAGGTGCCCGAGATCTATGAGGGCACCGTCCAGATTAAGTCGATCGCCCGCGAGCCCGGTCAGCGCTCTAAGGTCGCCGTCCACTCGCTCGACGACCGTCTGGATCCCGTGGGCGCCTGCGTCGGCCCCAAGGGCAGCCGTGTTCGCGCTGTCGTGGGCGAGCTCCGTGGCGAGCGCGTCGACGTCATCCTTTGGGATGCCGATCCTGCCGTCTACGTCGCCAACGCCCTGTCGCCCGCCAAGGTCACCCGCGTCCTCATCGACGAGGAGAAGGCTTACGCCGGCGTCATCGTGCCCGACGACCAGCTGTCCCTCGCCATCGGCAAGGAGGGCCAGAACGCCCGTCTCGCCGCGCGCCTGACCGGCTGGCACATCGACATCAAGTCCGAGACGCTTGCCGCCGACATCCTCAAGAACGTTCCCGTTCACGAGGAGCCCGCCGCCGACCTGATCGGTGACGAGGAGGACGAGGACGTCCGCCGCTGCGAGTACGTGTCCGAGGACGGCATCCAGTGCCGCAACCAGGCTCGTCCCGGCTCCCGTTTCTGCGGTGTCCACGACACCGACGCCTTCGATGATGCGGAGGACCTGATCTAGCGCGCGGTCGCGCCGGGCGGGTCCCGGCGCGTCTCACACGCTCGTTCAGTCTCTAGGCACCCAAGGTGCCAGAAAGGGTAGGTGAAGTCATATGGCAAAAGTCCGTGTGTCCACCCTGGCCAAAGAGTTCGGCATGACCTCCAAGGAACTGATGGGTCATCTCGCCGATATGAAGATTCCCGCTAAGTCCGCTTCCTCCACCTTGGAGGACGCCTATGTCGCTATGGTCCGCAAGCAGCTCGCCTCGGTGATCGAGGCCCGCGCTCAGGAAGTCGAGGCCGCCAAGCAGGCCGAGGAGCAGGCAGCTGCCGCCGAGGAGGCCGCACGCGCCGCCGAGGCCGAGCGCGAGCGCATCGCCGCCGAGAAGGCACGCGAGGAGGAGCGCCGCCAGTTTGCCGCAGCCCAGGCAGCCGAGGAGGCTGCCCGCGCCGAGGCCGAGGCCAAGAAGAAGGCCGAGCAGGAGCGCCTTGCCCGCGAGAAGGAGGAGGCTGCCCGCGAGGCCCAGCGCCGTGCCGTTCCCGCTTCCGACTCCGGTTCGCGCTTCCGTTCGCTTCTCGACCAGATTGCCGCACAGGAGACCGTGCTCAAGGAGAAGAAGGACGCCGAGGACAAGGCCAAGGCCGAGCGCGCCGCCGAGCGCGGCAACCGTCGTGGCGGTAACAACGACCGCCGCGGTGGCCGTCGTAACGATCGCAACGCCTCCGACAACAATTCCGAGCGCAACGCCTCCGAGAGCCGTCCGCACAGCCATCGCACCAACGCCAGCAACAACGTCGCTGCCGGCATGGACTTCCCCAACCCCGATAAGCAGGGCAAGGGCAAGAAGCGCAAGGGCGGTCACAACAACGAAGAGGACCACTACAGCCGCATGGCTCGCGAGGCCGAGGAGTACAGCCGCGAGAAGGTGCTCGAGGAGGCTCGTGCTGCCGTCGAGGAGGCCTCTCGCGAGTCCACCGGTCGGCGCAAGAAGCGCAAGGAGAAGCGCGAGCGCGAGGCTGCCAAGGCTCAGGAGGAGCGCAAGATAGAGGAGGCGCTGGCCCAGGGCGTGAACCCCGAGGACCTCGACGCCATCAAGGTCTCCCAGGGCGTTACCGTCCAGGAGCTTGCCGAGGCGCTCGACGTTCCGGCCAACGACATCATCAAGCGCCTGTTCCTGCTGGGTACGCCGCTCACCATGACGCAGTCCATGTCCGACGACCTCGTCGAGCTCGTTGCCGACGACCTGGGCCGTCAGATCAAGATCATCACCCCCGAGGAGGAGAACACCTTCTCGTTCTATGACGATCCCGCCGACCTTAAGCCGCGCGCCCCGGTCGTCACCGTCATGGGCCACGTCGACCACGGCAAGACGTCGCTGCTCGACGCCATCCGTCACACCGGCGTTGCTGCCGGCGAGGCGGGCGGCATTACGCAGGCCATCGGCGCTTCGCAGGTCATGATCAACGACCGCAAGATCACCTTCATCGATACCCCGGGCCACGCCACCTTTACGGCCATGCGTGCCCGTGGCGCCAAGGTGACCGACATCGTCATTCTGATCGTGGCTGCCGACGACGGCGTCATGCCCCAGACCGTCGAGTCGATCAACCACGCCAAGGCCGCCGGCGTACCCATCGTCGTCGCCGTCAACAAGATCGATAAGCCGGGCGCCAACCCCGACCGTGTGCGTCAGGAGCTCACCGAGTACGGAGTCATCCCCGAGGAGTGGGGCGGACAGAACATGTTCGTCAACATCTCGGCTAAGCAGAAGATCGGTATCGACGAACTTCTGGAGACCGTGCTGCTCCAGGCCGACGTGCTCGAGCTCAAGGCCAACCCGGACACCTTTGCCTCCGGCAACGTCCTCGAGGCCAAGCTCGACAAGGGCCGCGGCTCGGTCGCTACCGTGCTCGTGACCCGCGGTACCCTGCACGTGGGCGATACGCTGGTCGCCGGCCTTACCTACGGCCGCGTCCGTGCCATGCTCGACCCCAAGGGCCGCGCCGTCACCGAGGCTGGTCCCTCCGACGCCGTCGAGATCCTGGGTCTGCAGTCCGTACCCAACGCCGGTGACGAGTTCCGCGTTTTTGAGGACGAGCGCGAGGCTCGCGCCCTGGCCGACGAGCGTTCGCTCAAGGCCCGTATCGAGGAGCAGAGCCGCGTCAAGCACGTCACGCTCGAGAACCTCTTTGAGACCATTGCCGATGCCGAGGTCAAGGAGCTCAACCTGATCATCAAGGCCGACGTCCAAGGTTCCATCGAGGCCCTTCAGGACTCGCTCGACAAGATGGATCAGTCCGAGGTTCGCATCAACACGATCCACTCCGCTGTTGGCGCCATCAACGAGACCGACGTCGTCCTGGCCGACGCCTCCAACGCCATCATCATCGGCTTTGGCGTCCGTCCCGACGGTAAGGCCCGCTCCGCCGCCGAGCGCGAGGGTGTCGAGATCCGTTGCTACGACGTCATCTACAAGTGCCTCGAGGAGCTCGACGCCGCCCGTATCGGCATGCTCAAGCCCACCGAGGTCGAGGTCGCCACGGGTACCGCGACCGTCCTGGACACCTTCAAGGTGCCCAAAGTCGGTATCGCCGCCGGTGTCCGCGTCGAGGAGGGCGAGATCGCCGCGACCGATTCCGTGCGCCTGGTGCGCGACGGTATCGTGGTCTTCAACGGCAAGATCGCCTCGATGCGCCACTACAAGGACGAGGCCAAGAGCCTCAAGAGCGGTTCCGAGGGCGGCATTGGCCTGGAGAACTTCCAGGACATCAAGCCCGGCGACCAGATCGAGGGTTACCGCATCGACCAGGTTGCCCGTACCGAGTAGGGGGTAGCGCTATGAAGCAAACGCAGGCAACCCGCCGTCTGGGCGAGCAGCTTCGCGAGAAGCTCGGTTATATCCTGCTCTTTGAGGTTTCCGATCCGCGTCTCGACC
>DBEZGO010000057.1:0-23152 GCA_048189345.1 Collinsella sp. | reverse complement strand
GCGTTCTCGTCATAGAGCGTATCGTAGAACAGAACACCACTTTCGCGGATCGGCGTGTTCTTGGAAATGAGCGCGACCTCTCCCAGGTGAGCAGCGCCCTCGTCAGTATCGATGATACTTGCGAGCGTTGCCTTGCCCACGCGGGCGTCGTAGTCCACCACGCGGCCGCCCTCGAACTTAATCCAAAAATCGTCGACTTTATTGCCGTGGTGAATGAGCGGCATAGCCGAATACACGATACCGTCGGCACGCATACGATCAGGCGAGGTGAAGACCTCCTCGGTGGGGATGTTGGGGAAGAAGGGATGTCCATCGGGCGTCCTGCCCTTGCCACCGGCCCACTCGTGACCCTTCGTCATGCCAATCGTCAGATCGGTTCCATTTGCCGCGGTGTAATGCAGGTGGTCAAAACGATTGTCGTTCAGGAAGCGCAAGTTCTTTTCGAACGCCGCGTCATGAAGCTCCCAGTCGCTCTCCGGGTCCTGGCCATCGGCACGAGCGGTGTGCAGAATCGCATTCCACAGCTTATAGATTGCAACCTCATCGGCGTCTCCCGGGAACACCTCGCGCGCCCAAGCCACGACCGGCGCGCCGGCGATGCACCACGGGTTGATGTTGTAGTCCAGTCCACGGCGGAAGACCTTGCACTGCGTGTTCCTCGCCTTGGATGCCGCGGCCGGCTTGGCGGGATCGATACCCTTGAGAGCCGCAGGATCCGCACCCTCGATAAAGATAAAGCAGGCACCGTCCTGGGCCAAGGAATCAAGCTGCAGGCGCTTCCACTCGGGCGTCTGCTCAAAATAGCTTTTATCGACATGCTCGTACGTGAGCCTCGTCACGGCATCATCGGCCCAAATGACCGTCACATGGCCAGCGCCGGCGACATAAGCCTCCGCGACCACCAAGCGGGCAAAAGGCGCGCACTCGACCGGAGACTGAACGACAACCTCCTGGCCGGGCTTGACGTTTACGCCCTTGCGGACAACCAGACGCGCATAGTTTTTAATCTTGGGCTCCAGGGCCTTCATGCCCTCCAGAGCTTCTTCGACCGTCAGGGCAGCTCGAATCATGTGCCACTCCATCTATCTATAGAACAGTAAAAAGGCGCGCCGCAAAAACGACGCGCCTTATATCTTAGCGATAAGTATGTATGCAAACGCTACTTCTTCTTGGAGTCCTTCTTGTCCTCCTCGGCAGCTGCGCGCTCGATAAGAGCGTTGAGCTTGTTCTCGGACATGCCCTCGGCCTGCGCGCGGTACATGTTGCGCAAGGGACGAATACGAGCGAAGTCGTAGATAAAGTCACCTAAGATGATGACATAGGACAAAACAATGCCGACCATCTGGACGGGACTGGACACCGTGCCGCCGGGAGCGAAGTAGAGCGAAGCCCAAATTGCCACGACGAGTACCATGCCAATGGCGAGCACAATCCACCAGATGCGACGGCGCTTGGTGTAGTCCTCGTCCTGCTTGAGGAGGATATTCGACACCGTATAGATGCGGTCCTCCTTGGCGCGCTGCTTAGCCTTGCGGGCGCGCTTCTCCTCTTTAGAGAGGCCCTCGAGGTTCTCGCCCTTCTCGAGCTCTTTGCGGCGTGCCTTAGACGAAGCCGGCACGACGCGAACGGAGCTCGCTGCTTGGCGGGCGGGCTTAGCAGATGCGGCAGACTTGCGCGCAACCCCGGTAACTTCGTGGGATTGCGTGCGCTTGTTCGTGGCGCTACGGGTACTCACTTATGCGTTCTCCTTCATGCTTGTGAACTGGGAGCCCGTGATGATCTGGAAGGCCTCGCGATAGCGCTCGGACGTGCCATCGATGACCTCGGCGGGCAGGTGCGGGGTCTCCCCCGTCATATCCCAGTTGGCCTTGAGCCAATTGCGGACGAATTGCTTGTCGTAGCTAGGCTGGATCTTGCCCTCCTCGTAGCTGGCAGCAGGCCAGAAACGGCTGGAGTCGGGCGTGAGGCACTCGTCGATCAGCGTGACCTTGCCATCAATAACACCAAACTCGAACTTGGTGTCGGCAATGATGATGCCACGGGTCGCGGCGTACTCGGCAGCGGCCTTGTAGATCTTGAGGGAAAGGTCGCGAATCTGCGCGGCGATGTCCTCACCCACGATCTCGCAGCAACGCTCGAACGAAATGTTCTCGTCGTGGTCGCCGATCTCGGCCTTCGTGGACGGCGTGAACAGCGGCTCGGGAAGCTTGGAGGCCTCGGTCAGACCCTCGGGCAGCTGAATGCCGCAGACGGTGCCGTTCTCGTCATAGGTCTTCTTGCCCGAACCGGTCAGATAGCCGCGGACGATGCACTCGATAGGAATCGTCTGGGCCTTCTTAACCAGCATGGCGCGGCCAGCGAGGTAGTCACGATACTCAGCAAACTCCTCGGGGAAATCCGCCGGGTCGATGGAAACGAGATGGTTGGGGACGATGTCGGCAAACTTATCGAACCAGAATGCCGAGATGCGATTGAGCACCTCTCCCTTAAACGGAATCTCGTCGGGAAGAATGAAGTCGAACGCAGAAATGCGGTCGGTGGCGACCATCAGCAGGTTTTCACCGGCATCGTAGATATCACGAACCTTGCCACGGGAATCCGGACGACGCTCCATCGTTGTCACGTGAGTCACTCCTTACCTAAATACGACAGAAATGCGGGTTCTTTCCCGCATGTTTTCGCAAACTCGGAGCGGCAGGGACGCGGCCCCTCCTTCACCGAATAGCGAAAAGCTAGTGCTCCATTGTAGTAGATGCCGCGTCCGCCGTGTGCTCGCGGGGCAGATGAATTGTAAAAGTCGTACCCTTTCCAAGCTCCGACTCCACGGATATGTAGCCATGGTGACGCTCGACGATCTGCTTGGTCACGGCGAGGCCGACGCCCAGGCCGCCAGCTTCGCGGGCGCGGCTGGCATCGGCGCGCCAAAACCGCCCGAAAATGCGCGACAGATCGTCCTTGGCAATACCGATGCCGGTATCAGAAACGGCAATGCTGACGTGCCTGCGGTCACTGAGCACCGACACCACGACCCAACCGCCCTCGGGGGTGTAGCGCATGGCGTTGCTCATGAGGTTGATAACACATTGCGTGATCATGTCGGGATCGGCTTCGACGACATCGTCGTGACCCTGGGTCTCGTCCGCAAAACGCAGGCGCAGATCGCGGTCGGCAAACAGACGCTCCTGGCCGTTCACAATCGATCGCACGAAAGGAACCATGTCCACCGGCTCAAGGTTGAGCGGAGCCGTGCTGTTTTCCATGCGCGACAGGTCGAGCATCTGCTGCACCAGACGAGCCAGGCGACGCGTCTCGGAAGCAACGGTCTCCAAATGCTCATCGTCGGTGGGATACACGCCGTCCTGCATGGCCTCGACCGTCGCAAGCATCGCCATAAGCGGCGTGCGCAGCTCGTGTGCGACATCCGAGGTCAGGCGCTTCTCGTGTTTCATATCCTTCTCGAGCGAGGTGGCCATCTCATCGAAGGTCTCACCCAGCTGATCGATCTCGTCATCACCGCGCAGCCCCGTGCGAGCCGACAGGTCGCCGTCACGGATTTGCTTTGCGGTACTGGTGATGCGATGAATCGGTTTGGTGAGCATGCGCGACACGAGCGATCCGATAACGACCGAAATGCAGATTGCAACAACCGCGGCGAGGGCCATGGCGTTAAAGGTCTTCTCCCTAAACGCAGAGTCCGCCTTGGTGAGCAGAGCGTCGGAGCCGATGGCCCACAGCTTTACCTGTCCGACATGCTCGCCGGAAGACGTTACAATCTCGACGTTAGCAACGCTATCGGAGTCGGTTGGAGCAGACGAGACCGGGCTATGCGATGCCCTCTTGCCGCTCGTGTCGTCGGTCGTAGCCTGGTTTTCGCGTACATCGGCGGTGGCGCTTGCCGAGGGCCAGGAATCGTCATAAACGATCACACCCTTTTTATTGACGACCTGCATGCCCAGATCGTCGGAAACCAAACTCGACGTTGCGACCGTGCGCAGTTCTCCCGCGGTCCAAGAGCCGTTTTCCTCATATGAGGTCGCCAACTTCTCGGCAGCGGAATTTGCGATTTCGACGATATTGGAGCGTGTGTAATCCGAAAAGACCGTGCCCCACACAACAGAGACAACGCCCACCAGCACCAATACCGTCATGAGCGATGTCAGAGCAAAAGCAAGTGCCATGCGCGAGGGATAGCTCATCGTTGGCCGTGAATCGGAACGAGGCGTGTTCCAACTAGCCTTGGAACCCGCCTCGCTCTCCTGCTTGTGCTTTTGTCCGATTTCAAAGCGCGCAGGTGTCATATGTGATTTCCCTATTTCTCGTCCGACTTATCGGTCTTGGCCGGAGCCTCGAAGCGATAGCCGACACCATGGACGGTGTAGAGCCACTTGGGCTTCTTGGGATCATCGCCCAGCTTGGCGCGAAGATTCTTCACGTGGCTATCGATGGTGCGCTCATAGCCCTCAAAGTCATACCCGAGCACTTTCTCGACCAGCTCCATGCGGTTATACACACGGCCGGGATGACGGGCAAGTGTGGTGAGCAGCTTGAACTCGGAAGCCGTCAGATCGACTTCCTTGCCCTCGACCAAGATCTTGTGGCCCGAGATATCGATGACCAGATCGCCGAAGTCGAGTACCTCGACGGCGGGCTCGTCGGCCTGATGGGCACGGCGGAACAGAGCGCGAACGCGCGCGACGAGCTCGCGCGGCGAGAACGGCTTAATCAGATAGTCGTCGGCGCCGAGCTCAAGACCGATAATACGGTCCTCGATCTCGCCCTTAGCCGTCAGCATGATGATGGGGACATCCGAGGTATCGCGAATGGTGCGGCAAACGCGCTCGCCGGGGATCTTGGGGAGCATAAGGTCGAGCACGACCAGGTCGAACTGATGCTTCTCGAACTCCTCGATCGCGGACTGGCCGTCGCCGACGCCCACAACCCAGTAGCCTTCGCGCTCGAGATAGGCAGCGACGGCGTCACGGATTGCCTTCTCATCCTCGACCAGCAGAATCTTTTTTGCATCTGAAGCCATAACACGGCCCCCCTGTCTCAATTAGCTAAGAACAAGCCCATTTTAACGCACCTGAGCCCGCCAGATGCCGCTATGACGCGGCAGCTCGGCGGGCGGTACTCACAATTACAACGCGTTTATTCCCCTGTTGGCGCCTTTTTAACCCCTCTAAGCTTAAAGAGAGAATAGGCGTGCAGTGACCGTCTCTGGTATACCCTGGCTGTTGCGCACCGTGGCGTACGTAAGGAATGAGTCCGATTTTCCCGCCGTAGCTGGATAATCGCCATACTCCAAAGCGCGGTCGGGCGACAGCAGCGAGCCATAGGTCTTGGCAGAGGTGTCGATCAGGAAATGCGACGCCTGTACCTTAACAAGGTATTTATTCTTCTTGCCAGCCGCACATGCGAGCGGCTCGCGTGACAGGAAGAGGTACGGCCCTCCTTCATTACCGATATACGTGCCCATATTGCCCAGGCTGCCCACGCCACTATAGGCCGCCTCGATAGAAAACACGAAGGTATCGCCCATATATACGGCCTCGAAAGGCAAAACTGACGAAGGAAGGACCAACTGGGCACGCTTGGTGTTGTTGCCGTCGGTCAGATCGATTGCCGTTATGCCGTAGTAGACGCCCTCGTCGTTGCGGACACGCGGCGAGATGGTCAAAATGCCGTCGCTCGCGCGCGGGGCCGATGCAAAGCGGCCCGTCGATTTCCAAATTGTCTCGGCCTTGGATTCATCAAGTGAGCGACGATAGCAAAACGAATCGCTACTCGTTTTATTGCCACCTGCCGAGGGCATTTTATACCAGATGACTGATGACCCGAACGCCGTAAACAGCGGCGGATCATAGTCCTTGCCACCTCGATCGAGCTCAACCACGTCGCCAGAGAGCGAAGCGCCCGACAGATTTTGACCGTAGAGCTTCCACGATGAATTGGCAAAGTTCATCTCAACCCACGCGAATACGCTGTCGCCGGCACGGACATCGTAGAATGCATATCCCGTGCCCTCGATAGGATCCTCGATTAATGTGGTAAGCGAGCCATCGCCCAGGTTGAGCACACCGAGTGTGTTGGCGTGCAGTGCCGATGCGGGCGCCATCATCGCCGCGGCGTAATCGCCGTCGCAGTAGTACAGCAGCGTACCCAGAGGCAGCGTCCATGACGCCGCCGGCTCAAGATCGATGTCGACTGCCTCGTACTCATCCGTAATCGAGATGATTTTGGAATCATCCTTGATAACCTGCGGCTCGCCGGCGGCATCATCGCTGGTGCCCGTTTTTTTCGAGCATCCGGCAAGCACCGTGGCAGCGCCCGCGGCAGCCCCACCGAGTACAAAGCCGCGACGCGATATTCCGTTCTTGATGTGATCGGCGATACCCATTAGGCGATCTCGGTGCGAGCGGCCTCGATAGCGCGTGTAAGCTGGTCGGCGCAGGAGGTCTTTTTCATACCGCAGGTATTACCGGCGAGAACCTCGATTACGCGATCGGCAGGAGCGCCCTCGACCAGCTTGGAGATAGCCTTGAGATTGCCGTCGCAGCCGCCGGTAAACTCAACGCCCATCACCTTGTTGCCGTCATCGGAAAGATCAAGGTGAATATTGCGAGCACACACGCCCTGAGGCTTGTAATCAAACGAAATCATGCGATCCCCTCTCAGAATGTTATTCGAGACGACTATTATCCCCGTCTTTCCCTAAATGCAACGAGGCGCTTTGCCGGCAACACACATTACCAGCAAAGCGCCCTAAAAAGCTAACGTTATGCCCGAACCTACTCGAAGCTCAGCTGCTCCAGACGATCAAAGACCGTGTCGATACGGGTGAGGAAGTCCCACGGATCAAAGATCTCGTCGAGCTTCTCCTGACTGACGGTGCAGCGCGGGTCGGCCTCGAGACGCTCCTTAAAGGTGGGGCCGGAGACACAATCCTGTACCTCGTGCCAGGTTGCCATAGCGTTCTCCTGCACAATGGCGTACGCGTCCTCGCGGGTGATGCCCGTGTCGACGAGGGCGAGCAGTACCTTGGAAGAGAAGATGAGGCCGCGGGTCTTATTGAGGTTGGCCATCATGCGGGCGGGATACAGCTGCAGGCCGTCGATAACGCGGATGAGGCACTGGAACATGTGGTCGAGGGCGATGAAGCTATCGGCCTGGGCGACGCGCTCGGCAGAGGAGTGCGAAATGTCACGCTCGTGCCACAGGGCGACGTTATCGAAGGCAACCTGGGCGTTGGACTTCACGACGCGCGACAGACCGCAGACTTTCTCCATGGTGATGGGGTTGCGCTTGTGCGGCATGGCTGAGCTGCCCTTTTGGCCCTTACGGAACGGCTCCTCGGCCTCGAGCGTATCAGTCTTCTGCAGATTGCGGACCTCGGTAGCGATGCGCTCACAGGTGGCCGCTGTAGTGGCAAGCACGCCGGCAAGGTAGGCATGGTGATCGCGGCTGATGACCTGCGTGGACAGAGGATCGTGGACCAGGCCCAGGTGCTCGCAGACGTACTCCTCGACGAACGGCTCGATGGAGCTGTACGTGCCGACAGCGCCCGAGATGGCACCGAAGGCAACATTCTTGCGGGCGTCCTCAAGACGATCCAGATCGCGCTTGAGCTCCCAGGCCCAAGAGCCAAACTTCATGCCGAAGGTCATCGGCTCGGCGTGGATGCCATGAGTGCGGCCGGCACAGAGCGTGTTGCGCTCCTCAAAGGCGCGACGCTTGCAAATCTCGCCGAGCTTCTTGACGTCCTCGATGATCAGGTCGCAGGCCTGGGTGAGCTGGTAACACAGGGCCGTGTCGCCCAGATCCGAGCTGGTCATGCCATAGTGAACCCAGCGGCTGGGCTTGGGGTCGCCCTCGGGAACATCGGCATCGATGTATTCCTTCATGTTGGTCAGGAAGGCAATGACGTCGTGGCGCGTGACTTCCTCGATCTCATCGACCTTCGCCTTCTCAAAGTTGGCATGGTCGCGGATCCACTGGGCCTCGTCTTTGGAAATACCGATCTTGCCGAGCTCCGCCTGGGCCTCGCAGGCCAGAACCTCGATCTCCTGCCAAATGGCGTACTTGTTCTCGAGGGAGAAGATGTGTCCCATCTCCGGGCGGGTATAGCGATCGATCATAGCGGCTCCTTTTTGGTTATTGGCACGTTGGTCGTAACCCAACCATTGTACCGTGCGCAGGTGCAAGTATGGGCAGCAGGCATTAACCTAACATTTTGGAATTGGAGCGGGCATGGGGACGTCCGCGTATTTGCTTCGCAAATACGCACCGTCTTCAGGCGAGCCCCTCAGCCTCACGAAGCCGCGGGGGAAGACTTTGTTGAATTGGCCGTCCCCATATCTCCCGCACTCGATGGAGCGGGCAACGGGACATCCGCGTATTTGCTTCGCAAATCCGCACCGGCTTCAGGCGCCTGTCGGCGCCTTCGCCTGCTCGCTACAAACGCTTCGCGTTTGCTTTACGCTCGCACCCTGTCGGGTTCGAGTCCCGGCGCTTTATTGAAAAAAGCACGGCACCGTAATGGTGCCGTGCTTGTGCTTCTAGCTGGAGCGGGCAACGGGACTCGAACCCGCGAGTGTCAGCTTGGGAAGCTGATGCCTTACCACTTGGCGATGCCCGCTTGTGTGTTGGCTAGTATAACGCGGTTGTCTTGTTCGACACAAGGGTGGTGATGCTTGTTTTAGCTGTGGAGAATCGTTTGAAAATCGCGCCAATTGTGGAGATGAGGACCTTTGTCTTTCTTTTCTTACCATCTTCTACCTGCACTTTTATCTGATTGTTGTATTTGAGCTCGATTTGTCAGAAATCGGGCAAGCTTTTGGTCAGGCTCCGGTACTTACCCGCATGAACCTCGGGGGTAGCCTCATCCTACGCGTCGCAACCTCCCCATGCGGCGCACGAGGGATAAGGAGCAGCCATGTCCAACGCACCCACGCACTCTGTCCACAGCGCAATCGCAACAGGTCCGCTGCTCCTGCTCCTCTTCCTGCTTTTCGGCTGCCTGGCACCAGGAGCCGCATTTGCCGTCGATGGCTACGACCAGCTCGGCTTCCGCACTATTAGCGATGATTGTGGGCCCTTCTTCATCGGCAAGTATGAAGCTCAAGACGCCTCGATTGCCTACTGCATGAACCAGGAGCGCCCCGGCCCCACCAAGCCGGGCGGCCCATGGCTCAACTTTGATCAAGGCTGGGTGTGGCTCGACGACGAGTTCGCGGCAATCGTTTGTCACGGATATCCTACCGCCACGTCGTTTGGCGGTTACCATCTTTCACCCGATCGCGCCCGCGCCGCAACCCAGCTTGCCGTATGGATGCTCAACGGCACTACCCATGTCGACGGTACTTACTCTTACACGACCGCTCAGGGCAAAACCAAGAGTGGGCACTTTACCACTGACAATGAAGTCGTGGCGGCGGCGCGGTGGCTCCACGACAGCGCAAAATCAGGAAGCATCAAAGCCGCTCCGCACCGCGCGCGACGCTATCTAGGAGCCGTATCGGGCGGCAGCAAACGTCAGGACATGCTCTATGTACTGCCGGCGGTCTCTGTTTCCTTCAAAAAACAGTCTGCAAACGCCGCCATTACCAGCGGAAACAATACTTATCAGTTTGACGGGGCAACATTCGATATTTTTGAGAGCGCCAGCGGCGCGCATGTCGGCACCATCCAGATGGACAGCAACGGTCGGGCGCAAGCAACACTTCTGCCCAACACGGCATACTACCTAGTTGAAACGAAGGCGCCGGCCGGCTATGTCCCCCGTCGTGATCGCATCGCCTTTACCACGGGGAATGACGGTGGACAGGTCGCCATTGATGAACAGCCCGGCACCATCAACCTGCGTATCGTAAAACTCGATGCCGCGACGAATGCCGGCCCCCAGGTGGGATCTTCACTCGCAGGAGCAGAGTTCACGTGTGTGTCGCAATCAACCCCTGGATGGGCGCAGATCCTCACGACCGACGAAAGCGGTCGGGCTACCCTCGTCGATGTCCCCTTAGGAACCTTTACCATCTACGAATCAAAAGCCCCCGAGGGCTACCTGCCATCCAACGACAGCTGGACCTATACCGTTGGAGCCGACCAGCTCGGCGATTCAGGCGTAGTCGAGATCGAATCTCGCATTTCCGATATCCCCATTGCGTTTGACCTTGAGATTTCCAAATTCAAGGATTACGGCAATAGCGACCAATCCGGCCTGGAGCAACCGGCGGGTGGTGTTGTCTTTGAGGTTGTCAGCAACAGTTCTCAGCAGGTTGTTGGCACACTGACCACAAACATCTATGGCTTTGCCTCCACCAAAGATCAGCCCGAAGCATGGTTCGGCACAGGCAAGCGACCCGCCGGTGTCCACGGAGCTGTCCCATACGACCGTGCCGGCTACACGATTCGCGAGGTTCCGGAAACCGTCCCCGAGGGTTTTAAACGTGCAGGGGAATGGACCGTCGGGGCCAATCAGATTTCCAACGGCGCCGAGCTTCAATATATCGTGGACAACCACGCGCTGTCGACGCATCTCCAGATTGTAAAACGCGATGCCCAAACAGGCGCTTCTGTTCCACTAGCCGGATTCACCTTCCAACTCCTCGACAGCAAACACGAACCCGTCTCACAAACTTGCTGGTATCCAGCACATAACGTAATGGACACCTTTACGACTGACGCGACCGGGACCGTCACACTGCCCGAATCGCTCGTGCCGGGCACCTATTATGTACGCGAAACCTCGGCCAAAGAGCCCTATCTTGTCGGCGAGGAGATCGAGGTAAACATACCCGCCGACATGAACCTAACGCCCGTTGCAATCGCCTCGTATTATGACCACGCCGCGACCGGAAACATCAGGATCGTTAAAACCGATGCCGTAGACGGCAGCAGGCTCGCGGGCGCCATCTTTGAGATCCGTGCCTCGGGTGATATCGTGCGCCCCGATGGTAGCATTGCCGCGATCGACGGTGAGACCGTCGCGACCGTCGCGACGGATGAAACTGGCGAAGCACGCGCAGACAACCTGCCGCTGGGATCTGGTACCGCGCGCTACGAGGTTGTCGAGACTCAAGCGCCGACCGGCTTCTTACTCGACCGGACGCCCCATATCGTAGACCTCGCTTATGCCGACCAGAAAACGCCCGTTGTAGAAGCACGGCTTAACGTATCCGACGATTACACCAAGGTTGATATCTCCAAGGTCGATGCAAGCGGTGAGCAGGAAGTGGAAGGCGCACAGCTCACCTTATATGGTCCCGATAAAACCGAAATAGACTCCTGGACCTCATCCGACAAGCCGCACCGCGTCGAACATCTTGCACCTGGCACCTACTCGTTGCGCGAAATGATGTCTCCGCGGACCTATGACCTTGCCGAGGAGATAACGTTTGAAATAAAGGATACGGGAGAAGTCCAATCCGTCGCGATGAAGGATGCACCCATCGAGATCAAGGGGCAGGTCGACAAGCGTCAGGAACTTGTCCAACCTATCGAAAAGGGCCTGTTGGCTAACGGCGATGGTAAAAACCGCGCCGCGACGCAAACCAATAGTGATGGGCTTTTCTCCTATACCATCGATGCTCGAAACGATTCCGCTACTTGGGTTGATGAGTTTACGATTACCGATGATCTTGAGTGCGCCAAAGACGGCACAGCGAGATTCATCTCAATCGAAACCCCCGTCGCCATCGGCGACCTCAACGGCCTGTGCAACGTATGGTATCGCACGACGCCGTTGGACTCGACAGACGTCGATGAGCCGGCAAACGCGACACTTGACGATGGGCACGAAAATCCTTGGCTTGAGTCCGACGAAGTAAAAGAGAGCCTGGGTGAGGACTGTCGCCTCGTCGGTTACGACGGTTGGCACCTCTGGAAGGCGGATATCTCGACCACGGAATCCACCACACTCGAGGCGAAAGAACTCGACCTTGCATCCAATACCGTCGTAACGGGCATTCGAATTGAATACGGTGCGGTAGCCGCCGACTTTACGACTCGAAGCGATGCGGATTCTTGGACCCGCGATGATCTCAAAGATGAGCACGACGACCTTGACGATGCCAAAGCAATCCTTGGCACAGACGCTCGGGGCGCAGTCGTACACATGCAGGCAACGTCGGCTTATACGCCCCAAACCGCACTCACCAACAGCGCGCGCGTCGATCTTTGCCGCAACGGTGGCGGCGATAAACTTGAGTCACATGACGAGGACAGCGTCATTCAACGCTGTACCCTACCGCAGGACCTACCGGCAACAGGATCAGTTCCCATCGCCGCTTGCATCACCGCGCTCCTGACCTCGGGTGCCGCAGCCCTATGGTTCGCTCGCCTTAGGTCGATCCCAAAGAAGCGCTAGCGCGATGAAAAAGCGGGCGAGCCAGTCCCCTGGCTCGCCCGCTTTCAATCATGTAAATCGCCGTATCTACTCTGCAGACGAAGATCCACCATCAACGATTGCCTGCTCGGACTCAGGAATCCCATCGGCACCCGTGCTCTGTTCTTGCTCCACCTCTTCGCTGATTGCGGAGGCGGGGGTCGAGCCCTTCGCACCCACGATGTAGGCGGCCCCAAATCCTAACGCAATGGCAATCAAGGTCAAAATCACGTAGACAGGCCAATGGCGCTTAATATACGAAAACACGTTGACTCCTTAGAGCTCCGTCTACGAACGGCGGATAACCTCGGTCACAACCTCGGATACCGTGGCAATGTTCGTCGGGTTGACATTGTGGGGCAGGTCGTCCTCGGTACGAGCGCAAGCCAGGCGCGTGCCGTCCACGCCGGCGATGGTGAGGGCTCGGCGGCTCGCCTCGAGCGCGGCATAGGCATCGGTCTTGGCATAGGGCATCTCGAGCGCGCCACAATCGACATGGAACGACTTGCAGACCTTGCTGACCAGGTTCATGATGCGGCGATCGCCCTTGAGCAGTTGTTGTTCGCCCTCGACCGTCACAACCGAAAGCCTACCGGCGCCGACGGATTCAAGATTGATGAAGAATACGCCGCGGAGCTTATCGCGATGCGAAGCCAAGAAGGCCTTCATGCCGGCGCCATCACAATCCGAGGCGCCCGTTGCCACAAACCAGATATCGTGACCGAGCAGCTCATCATCGCCCATAGAGGCGACAGCCGAGAGCATATCTTCGGAAGAAGCGCCATCGGAAGACGTAGCGCCGCCCTTCCAGCCATCGTTATCGTCCTCGAAGTTATCCCACGAACCGATACCGCGACCGGACTTCTTGGCATCGTAATCGTCTTCGACGCCCAGCCAATCACTCATGCTGTCCTGCTCGTTTTTCCTTTTACGACCGAACAGGCCACCCAGGCCGCGTTTGCGAGACTTGGGTGCCGCCGGGGCGGGAGCCGAAATGGTCTCGATCGGCTGCGCGCCCGACGCAACGGGCATAGAAGGCGCAACGGGTGCCGATGTGGGTTCGGGACCCTGGGCAGTAGCAAAGGGGTCGTTGACCTGGGCAGAGGGATCGGGAAGGTCGAACAGCGACGTGCGAGACGCAAAGTTTGCCTGCTTCATAGACGGCAGCGACGGATCGGGGACCGAAGCCAGCGGAGACGAGGAAGGTGCAGGCGACGGTGCCGACGCCGGATCGGGAACATTCATCTGCGGACGCGGCGATGCCTGGGAGGAAATCTGGGCCATAAGGGAATCGACCGTTTCGTCCTGGGTGGGAGCGACATTGGCAACCGTGGCACCGGAACCACTCGGGGTCGGCATGGTGAAAATCTGCGTGGAGTAAGGCCTCGACTCATCCGTCTCGGGAGTCTCGGAAACCGCAGGCACTTCCTCCTGCTCGACCTCGGTCGAATCATCTTGCTCGGCTGTCGCGTATTGTTCTTCGTCAGAGTTGACCTCGACGGGCTCGTCCTCGGTCGCATCCTGAATTTCGGCAGCATCAATGGGCTCGTCATCGTCTGCCGCGTCGTCCTGCTCATCGGAAGCAGGAAGGGGCTCGGCAATCGCGGTGCCTTGCTTTTCAAACGTTATCGTGGAATCGAACTGCGCGGCATCAAACGACATGGTGCTATCGACGTGCTGCTGAGCCTCGAAAGACGTCGTCGCCTCAACAACATCCGCGGACGCCGGCTGCTGGGACTCAAAGGACGTTGTAGCTTCGGCGGCGTCGACGGGCGCGGACTGCACAGCCTCGTTCTGCTCGAACTCTTGCGCCGCGAGCTCACGTGCCGCCTCGGCTGCCTGCTGCTGAGCGATAGCCTCCTGCTCGGCAGCCTCGCGTGCGGCAGCGCGCTTCTCCTCGAAATCGTCGACAAATTTCTTGCCCTTTGCAAGCGCACCCTTAAAGAAGTTGGAAGCGCTGGCGCCAATCGAAGAGAACGCGGATGCAATATCGGCATGGGGCGTTGCCGCGGGAATCTCGGCAGAGAAATCAGTATCGCTCTCGTAAGACACGCGCCTCGGCTGTTCAACGTATTCGTCGTCAGACTCGTCCGCAACGTCTTGCGCCGGCGCGGCGGGAGCCAAAATGTCCAGTCCTGCCGCGGGATCGATCGCGGACACCGCCTCGGGCTCGGCAACGGCAGCGGTAACCGCGGCAGACTCATCATCCACGGTGACAACGGGGACAGGCTCGGGCTCAAACGTCGGCTCCTCGCCCTCCTCGTAATCGAGCGTGCAGGACTCGGGAAGCATTCCGAGCGCACGGATGGCATCCGCACCAAAGCGGATGTTGCCGGCGGCGTTGCGATAGAGCTTGGGCTCGGGCTCGGCAGGCTCCTCTGCCGGCTCGGCAGCGGGAACCTCGTCATTGAACTCTTCGGCCTGGGCAGCCTGGTTCTGATCCTCGGGCACGATGGCGCCAATCAGCGTCTCGTCGGCAGACGCACCCTCAAAGCCCTCGATCTGCTCGTCAAAAGCCTCGCCCTGTTCGGGCTCGGTTTGAGCGTCGGGAGCAATCGGCTGACCGAACTCGTCCTCGGCGTAGGTAGGCTCTTCATACTCGATGGTGTTGTCGTAGTCGTTTTGTTGCTGGGCCGCGGCATACTCCGCCGCCGCGCGCGCCATTTCCTCGGCACGACGCTTCTGCTCCCCAAAATAGGTATCGAACGGAACATCGTCGGGAAACTCGTTCTCGCCCTGGAAGGGAGCAACGTTGTCCATAACGCCGAGCATAGCGGCGACAGAAGACTTGTTGCACACCGCGCCGGACGTATAGGGAAGAATGTGGCGGTTAGAGATGATGTTTGCCGCGTTGGCAAGCGCAACGAGGGAAGCGAGGATCGCGACAATCCACAGCAGAACCTTGAGCGCGCCGGGGAGCGGCAGGATACGCAGGATGGCAACGGCAGCAGGGGCAACCGTGGCAACGGGCAACAGCTTGGCGATGAGCGCACGATACGAAGCATAGGGCTCGCGGGCGAGCAGCTCAGCACGGGGAGAGTCGTAGTGTGCGACAACGACCACCGGGCGGTTGCGCGGAGACGCGAGCGGGCCCGAGGCCTTGTGGTAGGCGATGACATTTTGGCTCACGCCCGTCTTGCCCAGGCGCGAAACCACGGGGTGGCCCGTGCGTTCGAGCACGTAAAGAACGGCGCCGACAACGGCCAGCAAGGTGCCGACCAAGCCGATACCGCCGCCGATGCCCATCAGCAGGGCGCCGGCAAACGCAAGAATACCGGTAACGGCAAATGCCAACCTACTGGGCGCCGGGGCATTGAACTCCTGAACCTCGGGGTCAAAGCCGTGGTTGCGGAAGATCTGAGCGATATCCTCGGCAGCCAAGCGCTCTTCTTCGCTGCATGCCGGCGTAATGCCGGTGTTCTGCAGCAGGTGGTTAATATAGTTCTGGGTGTTCGCCATGTGCGCTCCACATCCATAATCCGACAAATAGGCCCAATGCATGCACATTAGAACCGTATATAGTCGAAAGTATACCCCGAGCGAGCGCAAACGACCGAATTCGGGCCATCTTAACGCCCCGAGCGGACAAGGATATAGCCTAATCTCCATATCGGACTAAAATCATGGCAGCAAACCACCTTCTCATGCGAGGACTCTATGACGGCAAGCGACGCGACCGCGACGATTAAAAAGGGAAGTTCGGAGCCCGGTTTCGATAAAACGGCTCAGCGCATCCTCAATCTTTTCTTTGTGCTCAACAGCTCCCCCGAACCGCTGACGACCGAGCAGATCGTCTTGGATTCTGACCTGGGATATGGTTCGGGCAATATCGACTCGGATAAGCGCAAGTTTCGGCGCGATCGTGACAAACTGCTCGAGCGTGGCATCTTAATCAAGGAGGTTCGCCCCGCCGGCGCGCAGGAGACCGAGGAAAGCTCGTGGACAATCGACCGCGAGCACACGTTTGCTGCAGGCGGCCTCATCACCGCAGACGACGCCGATATCCTGCTCAACGCCATCGACCAGACGCTAGCGGCCGGCTCATCCACCTTTGCCGCGCCGCTTGCCGATATTCGCTCCAAGATTGCCTACCTCACCGGCATGTCGGCGGTGGACGAAGCGCCGATCCGCCGCTCTCCCACCGTCGATGCGGTATGGAGCGCCTTTGCCGAGCGATGCGCGCTGCGATTTTTATATCAGAACGGACGCGGCGAGCAGAAGGAACGTACTGTCTGCGTCTACGGCATGTTCGAGCGCGAGGGCGTGGCGTACTTCTGCGGCCTCGACAATGTCACCGACGACATCAGGACATTCCGCTGCGACCGCATCGTTCGCGCTTGGCGTCCTTCGAAGGCCTACGCCATCCCTGCGGACTTCAATCTCAACGACTATCTGTTCTTTGAATTCGATTTTGCCGACCGACCGCCCGTTGCAGCCACGTTCTCGTTCGCCCCTCAGACGCAGATCGATATGATCAACGGTCTCACGCGCGGGCGAGGTGAGCTCGCACATACCGATGCGGGATGGACTTGGACCGTTGACGTGCGCAATCTTGAAGCCGCCGCCTCATTTTGCATGGCCCACGCCATGGACGGCATGAGGCCCATGGCCCCCAAATCGCTCAAGCAGGCGTGGAACCACCTCATTGAAAGGACGGTGCACGAGCATGCCCGTGCGTAAACTCACCAGCGAGCAGAGACTCTCGCGCGCCATCGACATCATGGAGGCCCTCTACGCCGCCGGCGAGAGCGGCATGACACGAACCGAAATTTGCGGCCGCTTTGACATCACGGGAGTATCGCTCGACGAGATTCTCGAGATCGTCTCGACGCTCGCGGACCGAGAATCGGGTGCGCGCATCATCTGCGAATGCCACGGCGAGTGTGTGGTCCTCACCGGTGACGCCGGGCGTGTGCTACCGCTGCGTCTGAGTGCCGCCGAAGGCGCTGTGCTCAACCATGAACTTGAATCGTTGGGGATCGAGCCGCAGACGGCAGCTCGGATTCGACATGCCCTTCTGCCCGAAGAGCTCGGCTATAACCAGCGCGTCTTTGACACCGTCAACCACGGGTCGCACTGGCAGCAGCTGAGCTGCGCCATTCAGGACGGCGTTCGTTGCCGCATCTCGTATCGCTCGATGGACGATGCGCGGCCACGCGAGCGTCTGGTCGACCCCTTGCGCATTACGGCAAACGGCGACCAAACATACCTGATTGCCTGGGACATCGCGGTCGATGAGCAGCGCACCTATCGCATGGATAAAATCGAGGGACTCACCTTGACGGAAGACTCCGTCGTGCCTCACACACCGGGCGTCGCATCCCTCCACGATTCCCTTGCCCGGACGCAGCGTAGCGCAAAGCTCTTGATGCCATTCGATATGGCGGAGCATCTGGACTGGGCCGGCATCACCCTAATCGAGCGCAGCGGGGCAGACATGGCAACGGTAACCGTGCATTACGGCTCTGAGCGTTGGCTACTGAGCCAGATAATCGCAGCGGGCGGAGCCATCCGCATCTTGGATGACCCCGCCCTGTCAAAGCGCCTGTGCGATATGGCAAAAACCCTCGTCTGTCCGCTTTAGCGCCGCCGCTCGTGACGTGCGCGCCACAGTTGCAGATAGTGACCGATCTGTGCCGATTCGATGCGCTGGTAGGAGCTCGTGGGCAGCGACGTTAAGAACTTCTTTCCGTAGCCCTTCGTCACCAGGCGCGGGTCGGCCAGAATCAGCACGCCGCAATCGGTCGACGAGCGGATAAGGCGGCCGGCCGCCTGCTTGACCTCGAGCACCGCCTCGGGCAGCGAATAGCGCGCCCAAGCGCGGTCTTCGCGCAGGTTGCGCTCGCACGAGAGCGGGTCCGTGGGGCTCGAGAACGGCAGCTTGGGAATGATGACGCAACGCAGCGTCTCGCCGCTGGCGTCAAACCCCTCCCAGAAGGCCTTAAGCGCAAAAAGCGACGAGGTCGGCTCATTGATAAACCGGTCGCGCAGGCGACGAGGAGATGAGTTGCGCTGCTGGCAGTTGAGCTCCAGACCCGCACGGGCCATCTTGGGCTCAACGCGGGCGTACAGGTCTTCCATGTCGCGCCGATTGGTGAACAGTGTGAGCACCGATCCGCCCATGGCAAGATGGGCGTCGACCAGCACGCGCTCGAGCGCCGTAAGATAGCTCTCGCGATCGCGCGGATCGGGGATATCGCCCGCAACGACTACAGCCATGTTTGCATCGAAGTCGTAGCTCGAGTCCAAGTGCAGCGATGAGGATGTTGAAGCACCGATGCGATCGAGGCCGACCGCGTGGTTAAAGTGTTCAAAGCTTTTGGACACCGTCATGGTCGCCGAGGCAAAGATAGCCGTGTGAACCTCGGGCAGCCATTCGGTTGCCAAGGCCTCGCCAATGTCGATGCGCTCTGCGGTCATTGACTCTCCGCCGGCACGCAGCCTGCGATTGACCTGCAGCGAATACACGTAGTGTTCATCGGTGCCATCAATGATGAGTTTGAGGTTCTCGGCCAGCTCGTGCAGGCGGCGCGAGATATCACCCAGGTCGACAACAACCTCGGGCTTGTCGGCGGCGACGGCTTGCACCAGCGCGTCGACGCTCTTGTCAGCTTGTTCCAATGCGTCGATGGCAGCGTAGGCCGACTGTAAGAAATCATGCCAGTCGTCAGATTCGCGCAGCTCGGGGCCAATCCATAGATTGGCATTGTCATAACCCCCACGCGCACGGCGGCCGAGCTCGCGAACGCCATCGAACACGTCGGCGATTGCCATGCTCGCGCGCGCAACCGTCGACGTCGCCTTGGCAGTAAGGCCCAGATAGAGCGTAGAGCCCTCGGAGGTTGCCAAATCACGGGAAACCTGGCTTAGCGCGCCGGCGCTCGAGCCACCCAGGCGCTCAAACAGAACGCGCGATTCATCCGCCGACACCACGCGCGCCCACTGACGGCGCGCCTCGCGCTCGATGGAATGGGCCTCGTCGATTACCCAATGACGAATCGGAGGTAAAATCCTGCCCTCGGCCGCGACATTGCGGAACAGCAGGGAATGGTTGGTGACCACCACATCGGCATGCGCCGCACGACGGCGAGCGCCGTGGACCAAACATTTATCAGGGAAAAACGGGCAGAGGCGACGAGCACACTCGCGCGAGGCCGTCGTAAAGTCGGGGCGGTTGACGCTGCGCCACCGAATGCCGAGCGAGTCGAGGTCGCCATCGGCTGATTGGCAGACGTACGCCATAATGACCGCGACCGCCGTGAGCGTGTCCGCCGGATCGCGCTTGGTGGTAATCTCGACCTGGCCTCGGCTCATGCGCTCAAGCTTGCGCAGGCACGGATAGTGGTCATAGCCCTTGAGAGCGCAAAATGACAGACCACCGTCCAGTTGCTCGGCAAGTTTTGGCAGCTCGTGGTACATGAGCTGGTCGGCAAGATTGTTCGATTTGGTCGCAATACCAACCGTGATGTTGTTACGGCGCGCTGCCTCGGCAAAAGGCACCAGATAGGCCATCGATTTGCCGACGCCCGTGCCCGCCTCAATTACACGATGGGTGCCCGTGACCAGCGCATCGCGGACCTCGAGCGCCATCGCGATCTGCTCATCACGCGGCTCGTAGGTGGGATACATGCGATTGACCAGGCCACCTGGCGCATAGTCTGCCTCAATCTCCTCACGACTCGGCATCTTGAGGACCGGCAGTTCGTCGGCGTCCACCCGATCGTCGGCGCGATCGGCCTTGAGAACGTCAGCACGAGCGGCGCTGAGAGAGAAGATAGAACCAGGGTTCTGCCCTGCCAAGAATGAGAAGATAGGACGATAGGACCAAGGCACATCCGGATGCATGTCGGCTAGGCGCGCCATGAGGCCCTGAGGCAAGTCGGTGAGCGCCACGAGCAACACGCGCCATACGCCACACAGGGCGTCGACGTCGGCATTGGCACGGTGTGATACCGAGTCGCAGCCAAACAGATCGGCCATAAAAGACAGCTTGTGCGAGGCCAGGCGCGGAAGCGCGATGCGCGACAGCGCCAGCGAATCGATCCAGATATCGCTCACGTTGACGCCGCCTTTGACCGACTCGATAAACGAGCGGTCGAACGTGGCGTTATGTGCGATCACCGGGCAACCACCGACAAAATCGGCGAGAGCGGCGACGGCCTCAACGGCCGACGGGGCATCTGCCACATCGGCATTTGTAATGCTCGTGAGCTCGGTAATCTCGGCGGGAATCAGTTGCTTGGGATGCACGAAGGTATCGAAGCGGTCGACGACCTCGCGGCCCGAAAGGCGGGCCGCCGAGATCTCGATCAGCTCATTGTCCTGCACCGAAAGACCCGTGGTCTCGGTATCGAGGACGATCACATCTTCCTCGATAAGGCCGAAGGACTGCGTTTTGGCGCGCTCGGCAAGCGTGGCATAGGAGTCGATGACAAACTGCGGCGTTCCTGACGAAACCGCGTCCTCGATTAGCATGCAATGCCCGCTCGACGAAGGCCCATACGGATCAGGCTGTCACAGACCTGCGGGAACGTCATATCGTCTGTGTGGCGAATCTCATCCGGATACAGCGACGTATCGGTCATGCCGGGAATGGTGTTGGTCTCGAGGATGACGGGGCCGTCCTCGCTCACGATAAAATCGCTGCGCGAGATGCCCAGGCAACCGAGGGCCTTGTGAGCAGCACAGGCAAGCTCCTGAGCGCGAGCGTAATTCTCGGGTGAAATCTGCGCCGGAATACGATGGATGTCCGTAGGGTCGACATACTTCACGTCCAGATCGTAGAACTCACAGTCCTCGGGCTTGCGAATCTCGACAATCGGTAGGGCGCGCACGTCGTCCTCGCCGTACACGCCGACGGTGATTTCGGTACCCTCGATGCACTTCTCGACCAGCACTTTGTCGCCGTACTCAAACGCCTTGGCAATTGCCGCGGGCAGCTCGGAGGGCTCATGGACCAGGGAAATGCCATAGCTGGAACCGTTGACGGCCGGCTTCACAAAGCTGCGCTCGCCACAAACCTCGACGATATGATCGATATCGACTTCATCGCCCACCTCGAGCGCAAGGCCGGGGGCAACGGGAATGCCCGCCTTGGCGTACAGGAGCTTAGAGACCTCTTTGTCGGCACCGCAGGCGCTAGCAAGCACGCCCGAGGCCGTGTAGGGGATACCCAGGGTCTCCATGGCGCCCTGCATGGCACCATCCTCGCCGCCGGCACCGTGCATGGCGATAAACGCCACGTCAAAGCCGCCGGTCGCCATGGTTACCATAAAGTCATCAGCGGCCGTATCGAGCAGCTCCACCGAGGTGTAGCCGGCTTCCTTCAGTGCCACCACAACGTTCTTTCCCGAATTGAGCGAGATCTCGCGCTCAGCGGAATGACCGCCCGCCAAGACCGCTACGTGCATGTTCTCTAGGCTTTTACCCGGCATGGGCAGACTCCTCCTCTATAATTTCTGCAGCTGATACCATATTGTAGCGATACCCTCTACGTTTCCCCAAAATCGAAAGGCTTCCATGAATCCCAGGACTAAATCTCAGGACATTCGCGACTTGAGCCAAAACGATATTCGCGAGCTCGTGGCCGAACTTGGCCAGCCCGCCTTCCGCGCGAAGCAGCTCATCGAATGGGTCTTCGAGAAGAACGTTTGTTCGTTTGACGATATGACCAACCTTCCCAAGGCTTTCCGCGAGCAGCTTAAAGAGGCTTTTGCCTTTGACACGCCCACTGAACTCACCAAGCAAGTTTCCAAAGATGGCTCGCGCAAGTATCTGCTCGAGTACCACGACGGCGTTTCCGTCGAGACTGTCGGCATGCCCCGTCGTAACAAGCTTTCCGTCTGCGTTTCCACCCAGGCAGGCTGCGGCATGGGCTGTGCCTTTTGCGCTACCGGTCTCAACGGCCTCAAGCGCTCTCTGACCGCTCAAGAGATCGTCGACCAAGTACTTCATGTATCCAACGACTTTGGCGAGCGCGCCACGAGCGTTGTCTTCATGGGCCAGGGCGAGCCGCTTGCCAACTACGACGAGGTTCTCAAGGCGCTGCGAATCCTCAACGACCCCGACGGCATCGGTATCGGCGCTCGTCACCTCACCGTCTCTACCAGTGGCGTTATTCCCGGTATTCGCAAATTTGCCGACATCCCCGAGCAATTCACGCTTGCCGTTTCCCTGCATTCCGCCATCCAGTCGACGCGCAATAAGCTCATGCCCGGTGTTAAGAAGTACACGCTGCTTCGCCTTCACGAAGCGCTTCAGCTCTACACCGAGAAGACTGGCCGCCGCCCGACCTATGAGTATGCCATGATCGAAGGCGTCAACGATACGAATCCCGAGATGCAGGCGCTCTGTGACTTCTGCGAGGGAACGCTGTGCCACGTTAACCTCATTCAGCTTAACGACATCGAGGGTAGCCCGCTCAAGCCGTCGCCGATTCATAAGGTTGAGGATCTTCAGCGCCGCCTTGAGTCTCGCGGCATCGAGACTACAATCCGTAATTCTCGCGGCAATGATATTGATGCCGCCTGCGGTCAGCTGAAGCAGCGCTTCAAAGTTCAGAAGAACGCATAGGGGAGTCGCACCTCAAAACGTTTCATGTGAAACATCGAACGGCCCCGGTTGTAGAATTGAACTGCCTCCCATTTCTTGGACATGAGAAATGGGAGGCTTTTTATGCGTGTCGACTTGAGAGTGAAACACGACATCGAGGCCAGGAGGGCGGCGATCGGGCTCTTCGAGCGAGGGCACGGCTTCAAGTCGGCGGCGAAG
>DBEZGO010000056.1:0-25713 GCA_048189345.1 Collinsella sp. | reverse complement strand
TCGTTCCACGCCTTCATGTACTTGGCGGGATTGCCGGCGCCCGTCACGACGACCGGCACTCGCTCGTCAATCACGACCTGCGCGACCTCGTCGGCAAACGGGCTCATGAGCATGACGTTGACGCCAAAGGGCTTATCCGTCTTGGCGCGCAGCTCATGAATCTGGTCGCGAAGCCAGTTGGCGTCGGCGTTCATGGCCGCGATGATGCCTAAGCCACCCGCCTCGGACACTGCGGACGCCAGCGAGGCATCGGCAATCCAGGCCATACCGCCCTGGAACACGGGCTTTTCGATGCCGAGCAGATCGCAGAGAGGAGTCTTGAGCATCTCTACTTCTCCAATGCCGCCTCAACCGTATCGGCGAACTCGCCGACCGTCTTGGGGTTCTCCTCGGTATCGAGCTGGATGCCAAACTCGTCCTCGACGGCAACGAGGATCTCGACGGTGCCCAGGCTGTCGAGACCAATCTCCTCGAGCGTGGACTCGGGCTTCATCTCGACATCGTCAAGACCGGCGGTCTCGCGGATAACGTCGCAAACGCGCTCGAAGGTCTTCTGATCTGCCATGGTAGTTCTCCTTTGTTTGTGCCCTAGGGGCGTTTTTATTTCCTATGTGCGACTACTTCCAACGAAGCAGATAGCCACCTATATCCAGACCGGCGCCAAATCCAACGAGGGCGATGGTGTCGTCCTCATTCAGTGCGTCGGTACGTGCCAGCCGGTCAAGCGCAAAGGGAATGCAGGCGCTCGAAATGTTGCCGGTCTCGCGTAGCGTTCGAACCACGCGCTCGTCTGGCACGCCGAGACGCTTGACCGCCTGACTCAGGATTCGTTCGTTAGCCTGATGGAATACAAAATGATCGATGTCTTCGACCGAAATGCCCGCATCGCTCGCAAGCTTATGGACCGTGTCGCAGATGGCGTTGACGCCGAACTTGAACACGCGGCGACCATTCATGGACAGCACGCTCGCGCTATCTGCGGAGTCCTTAAACGGCGAGGTGCCGACCAGACCGGGAACGCGCAACGTCTCGACGTCGGGCGCCGTCGAAAGCTCAACGGCAAGGGGGTTGTCTCCCCCAGCCCCTATCACTGCAGCGCCCGCGCCGTCGCCAAAGAGCACGCACGTGGCGCGGTCTGACCAGTCAAGGGCGCGCGTCATCTGCTCGGAGGCAACGACAAGCACATGCTTGGCTCGTCCTCGAGCGATATAGCCCTCGGCGACATCGAGCGCAAATACGAAGCCGGCACAAGCCGCCGAAACGTCGAAGGCTGGACATGTGGCACCCAGGCGCTCAGCAACGGCGCACGCTTCGGCAGGGACGAGATGATCGCCCGTCGTCGTCGAGCAGACGATCAGATCCAGCTGGCTCGCATCGAGTCCGGACGCCTGGAGCGCTTGCTCGCTCGCTGCCACGGCAAGGTCGTCGAGTGACTCGGCGGTGCACACATGGCGGCTCTTGATCCCCGTACGGGTAAAAATCCACTCATCCGAGGTGTCCAGGAACTCGGACAGCTCGTCGTTGGAAACGCTGCGCTCGGGAAGCGCCGAGCCCGTTCCCAGTATCGTGAAACCCATCACTAACCTCCTTTGAGTTGTTGACGTGTTTACATCGACCAAGAGAGGATAGCGCATTTTAGTCATTGTTGACGTGTTAACATTAAATTGTCCAAATGCGACAAAGGCTTCACATTGTGTCTGCCTCACGACACTATTGCGTTATTCACTTATTCATTAAGGAGGTAGCAGCCGCTATGGATGCCAAATTAACGATAGTCGACGTAACCGGATCGACCAACGATGACCTGCTCGAAGCAGGAAAACAAGGAGCGCCGCACGGCACAGGACTTGCCGCCCGGGCTCAGACGGCAGGACGCGGCCGGCGCGGCCACAAGTGGGATTCAACCGCCGGCAACCTATTGCTTTCGATTGTCCTGCGTCCATGCGTTAATCCTGCAAAGTACTCTGGTCTTGCCGCCGTCAGCGGGCTAGCGGTGCTCGAGGCGCTCGAAAAGCAGGGTCTTGCTAACGAGATCGGCCTCAAATGGCCCAACGACCTCGTCGCACGAGGACATAAGCTTGGCGGCATCTTAGTCGAGGCGGCTCGTGACAACGAGGGCGGGCCCTTCGCCGTCTGCGGCATTGGCGTCAACGTAAACTACACGCCCCAGGAGGTGCCCGATGGCGGCCTGGCGGCAATTGGCCTCTCGGACCTTAACGAAAACGTTCCTACCGTCGACATGCTCCTTGATGAGGTCTATCACGCCGTTATAGACGCCGTAGATGCCTGGGCAGAACGCCTCAACTCCATGGAAGAAAACACCGGACCGCTCGCGCCCGTCCACGGCGAATATGTCGCTCACCTCAATTGGATTGGAGAGCACGTTATCGCCCGCTCCCCCGCTGGAGACGAGCTGGCGCGAGGCATCTTTAAAACGGTCGATGGCTTTGGTCGCGCGTGCATCGAAACGAAAGACGGCTTGCGTTTCTTCCATTTTGAGGAGGCGTCTTTGCGCCACTTAAGCGATTAGGGCGCCGCAGCCATCGGCTCGGCAGCATTACCCGGCAGTCCAAACCATCATTCAAAACAAAAGGGCCCCGCTACCGTAACGGCAGCGGGGCCCTTTAAGCTATGAGCGATATCGCTTAGAGCTTGATGTCAATGTCGACGCCAGCGGGGAGGTCGAGACGCATGAGCGAATCAACGGTGCCCGAGGTGGGGTCGAGGATGTCGATGAGGCGCTTGTGAGTGCGCATCTCGAACTGCTCACGGGAGTCCTTGTTCACGTGCGGCGAGCGGATAACCGTGTACAGGTTGCGCTCGGTGGGCAGGGGGACAGGACCGGAAACGCGAGCGCCGGTCTTCTGAGCGGTCTCGACGATGAGCTTCGCGGACTGATCGACGACCTCGTGATCATAGCCCTTGAGGCGAATGCGGATCTTCTGGGTAGCCAACTTAAACCTCCAAAGAGTGCGAGAGATGTTCTCGCGGATTACGTAACAGGGAGCTCGAACTTAGGCGTTCTTGCTCATGACCTCGTCCACGATGGACTTGGGCGCGGGCTCATAAGAGTCGAACTGCATCGTGTAGGATGCACGGCCCTGGGTCTGGGAGCGAAGGTCGGTAGCGTAACCGAACATCTCGCCCAGCGGCACCTTGGCACGGATGAGCTTGCTGTTCTTGCGATCCTCCATGCCCTCGATCTTGCCGCGGCGACCGGAGAGGTTGCCCATAACGTCGCCCATGTACTGCTCGGGGGTCTCGACCTCGACAGCCATGATCGGCTCGAGCAGCTGCGGGTCGGACTTCTTGAGGGCGTCCTTGATAGCCATGGAACCGGCGATCTTGAAGGCGGCCTCGGAGGAGTCGACCTCGTGGTAAGAACCGTCGAACAGGGTGACCTTAACGTCGAGGACCGGGAAGCCGGCGATAACACCGGTGTTCAGGGCCTCCTGGATGCCCTTGTCGATGGACGGGATGTACTCCTTGGGCACGACGCCGCCGACGATAGCGTTGACGAACTCGTAGCCGAAGCCCTCCTCCATCTTCTCGAGCTTGATGACGGCATGGCCGTACTGACCGCGACCGCCGGACTGACGGACGAACTTGCCCTCAGCCTTCTCGACGTCGTGACCAGCGGTCTCGCGGTAGGCAACCTGGGGCTTACCAACGTTAGCGTCAACCTTGAACTCACGGAGCAGACGGTCGACGATGATCTCGAGGTGCAGCTCGCCCATGCCGGCGATGATGGTCTGGCCGGTCTCGTGGTTGGTGGACACCTGGAAGGTCGGGTCCTCCTCGGCGAGCTTGGTCAGAGCAAGGGACATCTTGTCCTGCTCGGCCTTGGTCTTGGGCTCGATGGCAACGTCGATAACGGGCTTAGCGAACTCGATCTTCTCGAGGACGATCTCCTTGCCCTCGGCGCACAGGGTGTCACCGGTGGTGGAGTTCTTGAAGCCGACGCAAGCAACGATGTCGCCGGCGGCAGCGTCGTCACGGTCGATACGCTCGGCGGCGTTCATCTCGAGGATGCGGCCGAGGCGCTCGCGCTGACCGTTGGAAGCGTTGACCACGTAGGAGCCGGACTCGGCACGGCCGGAGTAAACGCGGACGTAGGTGAGCTTACCGACGAACGGGTCGGTCATGATCTTGAAGACCAGGCCGGAGAAGGGCTCGTCGAAGGAAGGATGACGCTGGATCTCCTCGCCGGTGTCCGGATCGGTACCGGTGACAGCCTCAACGTCGAGCGGGCTGGGCAGGTAGTCGACGACAGCGTCGAGCAGCTCCTGAACGCCCTTGTTCTTGTAGGCGGAGCCCACGAAGACGAGGTTGAGCTCGTTGGCCAGAACGCCCTTACGCAGAGCAGCCTTGAGCTCCTCGACGGTGAAGTCCTCCTCCATGAGGATCTTCTCCATGAGCTCGTCGTCAAAGCTGGCAGCAGCGTCGAGGAGCTCCTCGCGCTTGGTGGCAGCGATGTCGGCAAACTCAGCCGGAATCTCGTCCATCGGCTCGGGGTAGGTCATACCCTTCTCGTCGGCCTTGAAGTCCCATGCAGTCATGGTGACCAGGTCGATGACGCCCCAGAAGTTGTCCTCGGCGCCCATCGGGACCTGAGCGGCCACGGCGTTAGCGTCGAGACGATCCTTCATGGTCTCGATAGCGTTGAAGAAGTCAGCGCCCACGCGGTCATACTTATTGATGAAGGCGATGCGGGGGACGTTGAAGGTAGAAGCCTGACGCCAAACGGTCTCAGACTGGGGCTGAACGCCGGCAACGGCGTCGAAGACGGCGACAGCGCCATCGAGGACGCGCAGGCAGCGCTCGACCTCGGCGGTGAAGTCAACGTGGCCCGGGGTGTCGATGATCTGGATGCGGTAGTCCTTACCGTCCTTGTTCCAGAAGCACGTGGTAGCAGCGGAGGTAATGGTTACGCCGCGCTCCTGCTCCTGAACCATCCAGTCCATGGTGGCAGCGCCCTCATGGACCTCACCGATCTTGTGGGTCTTACCGGTGTAGTAAAGAATACGCTCGGTCGTGGTGGTCTTACCGGCATCGATGTGGGCCATGATGCCGATGTTACGGGTATCGGAAAGCTTGTACTTAGGCTTAGCCATGTTAGTTCCTTACCTTAACTTACCAACGATAGTGAGAGAACGCGCGGTTGGCCTCGGCCATCTTGAAGACGTCCTCACGCTTCTTGACGGAAGCGCCCAGGCCGTTGGAAGCGTCGAGAATCTCGTTGGCGAGACGCTCGGCCATGGTCTTCTCCTTGCGAGCGCGGGAGAAGTTGACGATCCAGCGGATACCCAGAGCGGTGGAACGACGGGAGTTGACCTCCATCGGGACCTGATAGGTAGCGCCACCGACACGCTTGGGCTTAACCTCGAGCGTGGGCTTGACGTTGTCCATAGCCTTCTTGAAGGTAGCGAGAGCGTCGCCACCCTCGGACTTCTCGGCAACGATCTCGAAAGCGGTGTAAACGATGCGCTCAGCGGTGGCCTTCTTGCCGTCAAGAAGGACCTTGTTGATGAGCTGAGTCACCAGGCGGTTGTTGTAAACGGCGTCAGGCTGAACCTCACGACGATTAGCTGCTGCACGACGCGGCATGTGAAATCTCCTTAAGTGTCTACCGTGCGGCGCTTAGGCGGCACACGGCGAAAGTATCAAAACGTTATCTGGCTTATTTGGCCTTGGGGCGCTTAGCACCGTACTTGGAACGGGCCTGCATACGGTTCTGGACCGGAGCAGCGTCGTAGGCGCCACGGATGACGTGATAACGGACACCAGGGAGGTCACGGACACGACCGCCGCGGACGAGCACGATGGAGTGCTCCTGCAGGTTGTGGCCCTCACCCGGGATGTAAGCAGTAACTTCGATGCCGTTGACAAGGCGAACACGGGCAACCTTACGAAGAGCCGAGTTCGGCTTCTTGGGGCTCGTGGTGAAGACGCGGGTGCACACGCCGCGCTTCTGGGAGTTGTGCTGCAGAGCAGCGTTCTTGGACTTCTTGGGCACGGAACGACGGCCCTGGCGAACCAGCTGGTTAATAGTAGGCAAAGCGTACTCCTTCTCGAATGATTCCAGCTTTCTGTAAAGTGCAACGGCTTGAATCGAGGGGTCAGCATCCCCCTACGAAACACGCAGTTCGATAGGATACGTGCCGTTAGCTGTGCCGTCAACAGACCACGCCGCCGGGCGTATCCCAAAATTGGCACATTTCCGCAAAGCCTACACAAAAGGAATCCCCTCCTGTGCGGGGGGCGGATTCCCGGCCCGGGCGGCCTATCAAGATTTTGCCGCATACTTCCGAAATTCAGACGAATACCGCTCGCTTTAACCGCCCATTTACCGCAAAAGAGGCCGCTTCCCCTAGTAGGAAGCGGCCCCAAATCTTACGAATAGATGATGGTAAAGGGTACTTCTGTTTCGGTCTCTCCTGTTGATGTGTATCTCGTGCCCTCAAGCGTTACTGAGACCACTTGATCGACATTGATCAGTTTTGTCGGCACCCAAATGTTCTCTCCGCTATTGCGTGCCATCGAAACATAGAAATTGTACGCCCCTGCGTCGTCATCTTCGATAATCTGCTCCGATCCATCCTTGTAGCTGACGGTCAGTTTATGATCAACTGCTTCATAGCCCAGATCATCGATGTGCGTCTGGATGGAAAACGGGCTAATCTCGAGAGGCGAGTCATCAGAGCGGAGTTCCTTTGTATCGACGTGCGCTCCGACGTTAAACTCTGGCGTCGATACCTCGATCACCTTCGCATCCTCACCTTTGCCCTCCGTCCAGCTGATATTCCAGGTGACCGCATGTCCCAAATCTCGCTCGCGATTCCACGAGGCAAAGTACATCGTGCCATTAATGACCGTGTCGCTTGATGTGTCCTTATCAATTGTGCAGCGTGTGTCAGCCCATTCCTCGCCGAAGTTCATGCTGGGTGTACCGATGCCTTGTTCTTCTTCACCATAGAGAACAAGTTCGCCTGTCTCTGCTGCCGGCTTGTAGTAGTTAACGCCATTTGGATTGGACAACGTAAACGTCACGGCTCCGCAGCCGTTTTGGTCAATAGCCATCTCATGGATATCAAGCGTATAGCCGTTACCCTCGACGGACAGATTAACCTCCTGGACTGCACCCTCCAGGCTTTGGGGCGCGATGCCATCACCAAACTCTCTGGTGTAGGTATATTTAGTTCCCGATGAGCCTCCGTTGGTCCAGGTAATGGAATCCCCATTGCCGTGGTTTCCCCAGGCTGAGGCAAAATAGCTGGAATTGACAACGGCGTAGGCGACCCCTCCGGTCGCCAACACTCCGGCAAGACATCCGATTACGGCAACATACAGAGGTTTCGCGTGACCCTTTCGACGAAGCGGCTTTCCAGCCGCAGCATCAATAACACGGTCGGCAAGATCGCTATCGGCTTGGATGGACTCGAAGGCCTGCTTGATTTGATTGGATTTCACGGTCGCCCTCCTCTAGGATGAATTTGAGCTTCGATCTGCCGCGAGCTAAACGCGTTCGAACGGTCGCGGCTGGTACATGCAACAACTCGGCAATCTCTGAGGTCGAAAAGCCCAGATAGTAATAGAGCACGATGGGAACACGGAATCGCTCCGGAAGTCGCATAACGTCTGACAGGACCGCCTTGGTCTCATCCTGCGCTGTCGAAAGCGACTCGGCCAGGTTCTCAATATCCTCCACACGCCTCCATGGCTTTCGAAAGAGCGATTTACATTCATTGATCGTGACCCGGATAAGCCAGCGGCGAAGATGCTCCCAACTCTCAAAATGTCCATCGCTTTTAAGCAGCTTAAGAAAGACATCCTGGGCAACATCGTCGGCGTCGGCACAATCGCGCAGGTACGTCAATGCGATCCGAAACACGACATCCCGGTGATCTTCGACCGCCTGTCTAAATGCCTGTTCTTCCATAATCACCTCCCGGTGACGTTAATGATTCTTGCTGAGGCCCTCACCATAGATACGCTTTGACCGAACGAAATGTTTCAAATTCAAGCAGGAATAACCTACCAAAAAAAACTCTGCCCCTTATTGGCAAGGGATCGACGGAACGCAACAGGTTGAGCATACGCAAGCGAGCGGCCCCCAGAGCGTACAAGGTGGCATGAAAAAGGCAGGGCATTGACCTTTTGGTCATGCCCTGCCTTTTGAATGACAGATTGTAGCTCTGGGGGCCGCGCAGCGACGGAGATCGCCGCCGTTCGTTAGAACGGCGGAACTAGTTACTCCTCGTCGTTGTCCTTGGCCTCTTCGGCGTCGTCGGTGTCCACGAGCTGGTTGAGCAGCTCATCGAGAGAAGCCATGTCCTCGTTGATCGCGCCGTTGGCGGGAGCCTTCTTGTCGTCGATCGGGGCGCCCAGGAGCTCCTCGTCGGCGTCGGCGTGATGCGTCGGAGCGGAGGTACCCAGCAGGATATCGTCCGGACCGTCGGGGCTAAAGACCATCTGCAGCAGCTGCGAGAGGTCTTCCTCGTCGGCAACGTCGTCGTTGTTCTCGAGGATGTAGAGCAGATCGTGGGCCTCGAGGCCGTCACGGAGCTCCTCGATCGCCTTGGCACCGATGCCATCGATGCGCAGCAGATCCTCCTCGGACTTGCCAACCAGGTCGCCAACCGTCTCGATGCCGACCTCGCTGAACTTGTTGGTCCAGCGCTGCGACACGCCCAGGTCGTCGAACAGGTACAGGCGAGCCTTCTCGGCGGAGATGGTGTGGCCGTTGCGGGTGAACGAACCGTCAGCACCGCCGAACTCGTCGTAGCCGGCCCAATCGAGCTGCTGCGGGAGCTGCTCGTCCAGGTCCTTGAGCTCCACAGGAGCCCACTCGGGCAGCGACTTGGCGTTGGGCGAAGCCGGGCCGTCGATGTCCACGTAGCCGTCGGCCGTACGATACGTCAGCTTGGCGTTGGCGTACGGCTTGAGGCCGGTACCGGCCGGAATCTTCTTACCGACGATGACGTTGGACTTAAGGTCGAGCAGGTGGTCGACCTTGCCCTCGATGGCAGCCTCGGTAAGGACGCCAGCGGTACGGATGAACGAAGCGCTCGACAGCCAGGAGTCGATGTTGGACGCGACCTTGAGCGTACCCAGGATGACGGGCTCGGCCACGGGAGCCTGACCGCCCAGACGGGCAACGCGCTCGACCTCGTCAGCGAACTCGTAGCGGTCGACGTACTGACCAAGCAGGTACTTGGAGTCACCGGGGTTGGTGATCTGAACGCGACGCAGCATCTGACGTGCGAGCACCTCGATGTGCTTGTCGTTCAGGTCGACGCCCTGGCTGGTGTAGACGTCCTTGACGCTCTCGACGAAGGTGTGCATCGTCGACTCGATGTCGGTCAGCTTGCGCAGGTTGCGGAAGTTGACGAAGCCCTTGGTGATCTGGTCGCCGGCGCGAACCTCGCAGCCGTCCTCGATCTCGGGCATAAAGCGCACCGAAGCGGGGACGCGACGCTCGTCGAGGACACGGGTGTGGTCCTCGGAGTCAGTGAGCGTCAGCACGTACTCGGACTTCTCGGGCTTAATCGAGAGGTGACCGGAGTACGGAGCCAGCTCGGCCTCGCGACCCAGGATCTTCTCGTTGACGTTGCCGACGATATCGAACATACGGCTGACCGTAGGCAGACCCTGCGTAATATCGTCGACGCCAGCGACGCCGCCGGAGTGAATGGTACGCATCGTAAGCTGCGTACCGGGCTCGCCGATGGACTGGGCGGCAATAATGCCGACCGCGGTACCGATGGCGACCGGACGACGGGTGGAAAGATCCCAGCCGTAGCACTTCTGGCACACGCCGTACTTGGAGCGGCAGGTGAGCAGCGCGCGAAGCTTGACCTTCTTAAGGCCCGCATCGACCATCTTCTGGATGTCGGCGACCTTCTCGATGTAGCCGTCCTGCTCAAAGAGCACGGTGCCATCGGGAGCCACGACGTCCTCAATGAAGCAACGGCCGACGAGGTCGGTGTTGAGGTCGGTGGTGCCGGGGATGATGAGGTTGTAGGTGACGCCCTCGTGCGTACCGCAGTCCTCCTCGCGGACGATGACGTCCTGGGCCACGTCGACCAGACGACGGGTCAGGTAACCAGAGTCCGAGGTGTGGGATGCGGTATCGACCAGGCCCTTACGGGCGCCGTAGGTCGAAATGAAGTACTCGAGCGGCAACAGGCCCTCGCGGAAGTTCGCCTTAATGGGAAGGTCGATCGTCTCGCCGGACATGTCTGCCATCAGGCCACGCATGCCGCCGAGCTGACGCAGCTGGGTCTTAGAACCACGGGCGCCGGAGTCGGCCATCATATAGAGCGGGTTCTCCTCGTCGAACAAGTCGAGCATGAGCGCTGCAACCTTGTCGGTACAAGCGGTCCACTCGTTAACGACTTCGATGTGGCGCTCCGTCTCGTTGATGAAGCCCTCCTCGAAGTACTCGTTGATCTGGTCGACGTTGGCCTGGGCGCGATCGAGCAGCTCCTGCTTCTCGGCAGGGATGAGAGCGTCCCACACCGAGATGGTGAGGCCGGCGCGGGTAGCGTAGTGGAAGCCGGAGTACTTGATGGCGTCGAGGATCGGGCCGACCTTGGCCTCGGGGTAACGATCGCAGCAGTCGGCAACCAGCTTGGCCACATCGCCCTTGACCATCTTGTAGTTCATGAACTCATAGTCTTCGGGCAGGCACTGGCGGTTGAAGATGATGCGGCCGATAGAGGTCTCGAAGCGCGCGGTCTTGTTGCCGGTGACGTCGTAGTCGACGAACTCGTTCTTGCCGTTCTTGACGCGGAAGATACGGGTGCCGTCCTCGTTGATGACGTTGGCATCGGCAGCGGACACGCGAACCTGGATCTTGGCCTGCATGTCGACCTCGGAACGGCAGTCATAGGCGTGCAGCGCGTCGTCGAAGCTGGCGAACACGTGGTTCTCGCCCGGCAGACCCTCGCGGACCTGGGTGAGGTAGTACACACCAATGATCATGTCCTGCGAAGGGATGTTAACCGGCTTGCCGGATGCCGGCGAGCGCAGGTTGTTCGCAGAGAGCATGAGCACGCGAGCCTCGGCCTGAGCCTGGCTGGACAGCGGCACGTGGACAGACATCTGGTCGCCGTCGAAGTCGGCGTTGAAGGGCGAGCAGACCAGCGGATGCAGGTGGATAGCCTTGCCCTCGACCAGCACCGGCTCAAAGGCCTGGATGGACAGACGGTGCAGGGTCGGTGCACGGTTGAGCAGCACGACGCGGCCGTCGATGACCTCTTCGAGGATGTCCCACACAAAGGTGGCACCGCGGTCGATAGCGCGCTTGGCGCCCTTGATGTTCTCGACCTTGCCAAGCTCGACCAGGCGCTTCATGACGAAGGGCTTGAAGAGCTCCAGCGCCATGGTCTTGGGCAGACCGCACTGGTGCAGCAGCAGCTTGGGGTCGGTAACGATTACCGAACGGCCGGAGTAGTCGACACGCTTGCCCAGCAGGTTCTGACGGAAACGACCCTGCTTGCCCTTGAGGGCCTCGGCGAGCGACTTGAGCGGGCGACCGCCACGGCCAGAGACCGGGCGACCACGACGGCCGTTGTCGAACAGGGCGTCCACGGACTCCTGGAGCATGCGCTTCTCGTTGTTCACGATGATCGCAGGGGCATCCAGGTCGAGCAGGCGCTTGAGTCGGTTGTTACGGTTGATCACGCGACGGTACAGGTCGTTGAGGTCGGACGCGGCGAAGCGGCCGCCATCGAGCTGGACCATCGGGCGCAGATCGGGCGGAATGACCGGAATGACATCCAGGATCATGTTCGCGGGGCTGTTGCCGCCCTTCAGGAAGGCGTCAACGACCTCGAGGCGCTTAACGGCCTTCTCGCGCTTCTGCTTTTGGGAGTCCTCGTCGGCGATGATAGCCTTGAGCTTCTCGGCCTCGGAGGGGAGGTCGATGGCAGCGAGCAGGTCGCGAACGGCCTCGGCACCCATACCACCCTTGAAGTACATGGAGTAGTAACGGGTCATCTCGCGGAACAGCGGCTCATCGGAGATGAGGTCGCGCTCGGTGAGCTTCATGAAGGCGTTGAAGGCGTCCGTGCGGAGCTGCTTATCGTCCTTGCACTCTTCCTCGATGTCGACGATGCCAGAGGCGATCTCCTCGGGGGTCAGCGGCTCCTCGTCGGAGAACTCGTCAAAGTTCTCGGGGTTGCCCTGCTCCTTGAGGGACTCGATCTGGCGGGCGCACTCGGCATCGATCTCTTCCAGATCGGCGGCGAGCTCCTCGCGCAGGTCGTCAGCGTCGGCCTCGCGGGCCTCATAGTCGACCTCGGTGATGATGTAGCTGGCAAAGTACAGAACCTTCTCGAGATCCTTGGACTTGATGTCGAGCATACGACTCATCGGGAAGCTCGTGGGGCTCTTGAAGTACCAGATGTGGGACACGGGAGCGGCGAGCTCGATGTGACCCATGCGCTCGCGACGAACCTTGGCCGAGGTGACCTCGACGCCGCAGCGCTCGCAGACGATGCCCTTAAAGCGGATGCCCTTGTACTTGCCGCAGGAGCACTCCCAGTCCTTGGCGGGACCGAAAATCTTCTCGCAGAACAGGCCGTCCTTCTCGGGCTTGAGGGTACGGTAATTGATGGTCTCCGGCTTCTTGACCTCACCGTGCGACCAGGAACGGATCTGGTCGGCGGAGGCAAGGGAGATCTTTACCGAGTCAAAATCAGTAGCTTCGAAATCTGCCACAGTCAACTACTCCTTATCAGTGGTCGTGGCGGCGACAGCCTCGGGTGCCTCGGCGGTCTCGGCATCCTGGGCCTCGACGTCGGTGTCAACGCCGGCGAGCGCAGCCAGGTCGTCGAGAGCAGAGGTTTCCTCGGCGGTCACAGGGGCGGAGGCGTCCTCGTCGGCATCGTGCATGGGCTCGATGTCCAGTGCGAGGGAACGGATCTCCTTGACGAGAACCTTGAAGGACTCGGGGATACCCGGAACCGGGACGTTCTCGCCCTTGACGATGGACTCGTAGGTCTTGACGCGGCCCACGGTATCGTCGGACTTGACGGTCAGGATCTCCTGCAGGACGTTGGCAGCACCGTATGCGTACAGTGCCCAAACTTCCATCTCGCCGAAGCGCTGGCCGCCGAACTGAGCCTTGCCGCCCAGCGGTTGCTGGGTAACCAGGCTGTAAGGGCCGGTCGAACGGGCGTGGATCTTGTCGTCGACCATGTGGCCGAGCTTGAGGATGTAGGACGTACCCACGGTAATAGGCTCGCGGAACTCCTCGCCGGTGCGGCCGTCGAACAGGCGGGTCTTGCCGCGCTCGTCAAGCTGGGTGACAAACTCGGGGCGCATGTGATCGCCAAAGGCAGCGGTGGCCTTGTTGAGCATGTTCTTGTTGGCGCGACGGATGACCTCGGCGATCTCGTCCTCCTTGGCGCCGTCGAAGACGGGCGTCGCGGTGAAGAACGGACCGGGGACGTACTTGTCGGAGTCGGCCTTCTCGGTATCCCAACCGCAGGCAGCGGCCCAGCCAAGGTGGCACTCGAGCAGCTGGCCGACGTTCATACGCGAGGGAACGCCCAGCGGGTTGAGGATAACGTCGATCGGGGTACCGTCAGCCATGTAGGGCATGTCCTCGACCGGCAGAACGTTACAGATAACACCCTTGTTGCCGTGGCGGCCGGCGATCTTATCGCCCTGCTGGATCTTACGACGCTGGGCGACGTAGACGCGCACCTGCTCGTTGACGCCGGGGGCCAGATCGTCGCCGTTCTCGCGGCTAAAGCGGACGACGTCGATGACGCGACCGTAAGCGCCGTGAGGCATCTTAAGGGAGGTGTCGCGGACGTCGTGGGCCTTGGCACCGAAGATGGCGCGCAGCAGGCGCTCCTCGGCGGTCAGAGCGCTCTCGCCCTTAGGCGTGACCTTGCCGACCAGGATGTCGCCAGGGCCGACCTCGGCGCCGATGCGGATAATGCCGTCCTCGTCGAGGTTGGCAAGCATGTCCTCGGAGAGGTTCGGGATCTCGCGGGTGATCTCCTCGGGGCCGAGCTTGGTGTCGCGGGCATCGATCTCGTGACGGGTGATGTTGATGGTCGTCAGCAGGTCCTCGGCCACCAGACGCTCGGACACGACGATACCGTCCTCGTAGTTGAAGCCTTCCCACGGCATGTATGCCACGGTGAGGTTCTGACCCAGTGCGAGCTCGCCATGATCGGTCGAAGGACCGTCAGCCAGGGGCTCGCCCTGCTCAACGGTGTCACCGACGCGCACGAGCGGACGGTGGTTGATGCAGGTGGACTGGTTGGAGCGCTGGTACTTGGCCAGGTGATACTCGTCCATGCCGCCGGCATGCTTGACGATGATCTTGGCAGCGTCGGCAAAGATGACCTCGCCGGCGTTCTTGGCCAGGGTGACCTCGCCGGAGTCCAGAGCGGCGCGACGCTCCATGCCGGTACCGACATAGGGAGCGGCAGGGTGAACCAGCGGCACGGCCTGGCGCTGCATGTTAGCGCCCATCAGCGTACGCTTGGCGTCGTCGTGCTCGAGGAACGGGATCAGCGTGGCTGCGACGGAGAGCATCTGACGCGGCGAGACGTCCATGTAGTCGACGTCCTCGACAGGCACGTCGGCGGGAGCGCCGAAGGAGCCGTCGAAGTCGCGGGTACGGGCGATCACGGTGTGCGGGCGGACAAGCTTGCCCTCGGCATCGGTCGTGATGAACTCGTTGGTCTTGGGATCGAGCGGCGTGTTGGCCGGCGCGATGACGTGCTTCTCTTCCTCGTCAGCGGTCATCCAGTCGATCTGGTCGGTGGCAACGCCGTTCTCGACGCGACGGAACGGAGCCTCGATGAAGCCGTACTCGTTGACGCGGGCGTAGAGAGCGAGCGAGCCGATCAGGCCGATGTTGGGGCCTTCGGGGGTCTCGATCGGGCACATGCGGCTGTAGTGCGAGTTGTGAACGTCGCGGACGGCCGTCGGCACGTTGGTGCGGCGGCTGGAGCCGGACTTGTGGCCGGCAAGACCGCCAGGGCCGAGTGCGGACAGACGGCGCTTGTGGGTCAGACCGGTCAGGGGGTTCGCCTGGTCCATGAACTGCGAGAGCTGCGAGGAACCGAAGAACTCCTTGATGGAGGCCACGATCGGACGGATGTTGATGAGCGACTGCGGGGTAATCTCGTCGATGTCCTGGGAGCTCATGCGCTCACGGACGACGCGCTCCATACGGCTCATGCCGATACGGAACTGGTTGGCGACGAGCTCGCCGACGGTGCGGATGCGGCGGTTGCCAAAGTGGTCGATGTCGTCGACCTTGAAGCCCTGCTCGCCGGCAGCGAGGGACAGCAGGTAGCGCAGCGTCGCGACGATATCCTCGTCGGTGAGCACCGTGACCTCTTCCTCGGTGGTGAGGTTGAGCTTCTTGTTGACCTTGTAACGACCGACGCGGGCCAGATCGTAGCGCTGCGGGTTAAAGAGCAGGCCCTCGAGCAGGCTGCGGGAAGCGTCCACGGTGGGAGGCTCGCCCGGGCGCAGGCGACGGTAGATCTCGATAAGGGCATCCTCGCGGGTGAGGGCGGTGTCGCGCTCCAGGGTGCGCTTGATCACATCGGAGTTGCCGAGCAGCTCGATGATGTCGTCGTTGGTGACGGCGATGCCAAGGGCGCGCAGGAACATCGTGGCGCTCTGCTTACGCTTACGGTCGATGGAGACCATGAGCTGATCGCGCTTGTCGACCTCAAACTCGAGCCAGGCACCGCGGGACGGGATGATCTGGGCCTTGTAGATCTGCTTGCCCGAATCCATCTCGGAGCTGTAGTACACACCCGGGGAACGGACGAGCTGCGAAACGACGATACGCTCGGTACCGTTGATGATGAAGGTGCCCTGATCGGTCATCATGGGGAAGTCGCCCATAAAGACGAGCTGCTCCTTGATCTCGCCGGTCTCCTTGTTGGTGAGACGGACGTCGGTCAGAAGCGGAGCCTGATAGGTCATATCCTTCTCGCGGCACTCCTCGACGGTGTGCGCGGGGTCGCCGAACTGATGCTCGCCGAAGGTAACCTCGAGAACATGGTTCTGACTCTGGATGGGGCTGGATTCCTTGAACGCCTCACGAAGGCCCTCGTCCTTAAAACGCTCAAAGGATTCCCTTTGAACAGAGATAAGGTTGGGGAGCTCCATGGCCTCCGGGATTTTCCCGAAGCTGACGCGCTTGCGCTCAGTGGCAGTGTATGCGTAGGTCACCAGGTTTTTCCTCCTTCACGGAAATGCTCGGTGGGTTGGCGAGGCATAGCTTCGCCAGTTATCGCAACCTAATAGTTTATCAGGTACCGACCGTTGGGCAAGAAAAGCCTTGACGCGATTGAGTTTTTGGAGTAGCAAAGTTTTTCGACGGAAAAGGTGCAGGTAAATAGGTGTGCATCGAACATCTGTTCATATAATTTCTGTGAACAGAGTTGCTGGTGCGCGCCGCTGAATGGCGGAATGGCGGCGAGGGTTGATCAGGCGGAAACTGTATCCCGTTTTGAGGCCTCAAACTGGGTCGCAGTTTCCGATTGAGCCCTGTCTGGGAAACTGCATCCCGTTCTGAGCCGATATTCCGGGTCGCAGTTTCCGCTAGGAGCCTCAGCCGGAAAGCGCATCCCAGAATTCGACCGAAGGGTGGGACGCGCTTTCCGGCAGGATGCGACAAAGGGACCGCCGCTTTACCACATCCGTTTGGCAATGTTGCGCAACAGATTCTTCGAATCCGGCATGAAGATACTGGATAGTTACCTATAGCCTAAAGAAAGGATCGCTATGTTTAAGAGCATCCGAAAAGGCGGAAGGATTGCCGCAGTCACAATCGGCATCGTAGCGGCGCTGGCCCCGCTGGCTACCCCACCCGCAGCATTAGCAGACGGCCTGCCGACACCGGAGCTGGAGAAGTCGCTAACTGTCGACGTCGAAGGCCAAGATTCGAGTGCATGGCTCACAGACGACGGCAATTATGCCATCATCGACGACTGTGACTATGATCTTGACGATAACGATAATAATGTATATTACGGTTATTCACGGCTTGATCTTAAGAGCGGCGAAGTCACTCCTATCGACATACCGAAATCCTGTCTATCCGATGTTCAGAGTACTTGGAACAACAAGTATCTTTATTGGCTGGAGGACGGCAAGGTCATCGTCTATTCCGTCGAAGATCAACAACGGGCCGCTTACTCTATACCCATAAAGAAATTAGAGGCCGGCAGCATCGACCTTAATGAAGACGGAAACAGCTTGACTGCCTATTGTTCGAATGGCAAATACGGGGATTTTTGCGTTTTCAATCTGCGATCAAATAAGAAAACATTTACGTACAAGTTCGAAAAAGACGATGTGAATGCCGTCCTCTCAAGGGATGGAAAGCGTTTGTATGTCTGCTCGAATCGAAAGCTCAAGATAATCGACATTCCCGATGGCTCCACGTCAATTAAAGAGATACCAGGCAACGCCCAATGCAATGGGGTAACTAGGGCATACGGGTCCGATAAACTACTCATAGGGACTGCCAGCGACGATGACGATTCGCCATATACGATCTATTTCATGGCGGATTACGATGGCAACATCGATAAAGTAGCCGACGGTAATAAAATTTATATCTACAATTGGGGAGAGAATTGGGGGAAATATTTTCTAGCCCTTACCGGCGAAAACTACGACACTATTGTTATTGACCCAAACACCGGGAAGCAAATTCGATATTTAATAAAAAACGACGACGAGGACTGGACTGATAATTACGACATCTCGAGAGACGGCAATATCGTGCTGGCCTCGATCTCAAACGACAGTTCAACCGTCATTCGCCTCATCGATACCCAGACAGGCCAGAGGGTCGACAGTAAAACTAAATCGGATAGCTATTGCTTCCCCGAGTTCGTCGATAACGACCAAAAAATCTACGTGGACTATTCCGATACCGAAGACCCCACGAAGATGCACATCGACGTCTACAAGTCGAATATCAACTATAGCCCGATCGAGAAACTCATCTTCTTTGCCCAGGACAACATGCCAATCGTTGTTGGCGGTGGGATTGCGGCTGTCCTGATGATCATCGGCGGCATCGCAGTCGTTTGCATCCGTCGCAAAAAGCGCGCCGCAGCTCAAACAAGCATCGCTGGCACCGCACCCAAAGCAAAGAAGCATAAACGCAGCCGCCACAAGAAGTATGCCCAGCAGGGACAGGTCGCTCAACAGTCTTCTGCTGGTTCAGCATTTGATACACAATGGCAATCATCAGGGGAGCCCCTCGCGGTCATGCCCCAGCAGCCGGTCGCATCTTCTACCCCGAAATTCTGCCGCCACTGCGGCACCCCGCTCGTGCCAGAAGCCAAGTTCTGCCCCAAATGCGGCCATCCGTTCGAATAGCATCTGACAAGCAAACCCGCAGCTAAATCGGGCCGCCCCTCACGGGACGGCCCTTTTGCTCGGAAGACCAGCGAACGACACCGTCATGAACGAGCGCCAAGTTGTTCGTGACAGATCAGGCGGAAACTGCGGCCCAGTATTCAGCCAAATAGCGGAATGAAGGTTCCGGACCCGCAATCGTAGCTAGCATAAAAAAACGGGTGCAGACCGAAGTCCGCACCCGTAAATGTCGATGCCCGAAGAATTACTTGCGCATCAAGCCACCGCGCTCGTCGATGGCGTCCCAGAAGGCGCTGGCAAAGCGAGGATCGCTTGCGGCCATGAGGGCGTTGGTGGCCATCCAGCCAGACGGGGTGCCGGTGTCGTAGCCCGAGAGCGGGTCGATGACGACAGCGTACATGGCCTCGCGGTCGAGCGAGCGGGCCATGGCGTCGGTGAGCTGGATCTCGCCGCCCTTACCGGCCTGCTGGTCGGCGAGCAGGTCCATGACCAGCGGGCTCAGCAGATAGCGGCCGACGATGTACAGGTTGGACGGAGCCGCCTCGGGAGCAGGCTTCTCGACCAGACCGCCGATGCGCCAAACGGCACCGGGCTCGTCGTCGGCAGCATTCTCGAAGCCCTCGAGCGAGCCAACGCGATCGCCGGCGATGACGCCATAGCGGCTGACTTCCTCGGGAGCGCACGCGGCAACGGCGATAACCGAAGCGCCACCGTGCTCCTTGGAGACAGCAAGCATCTTGTCGCAGATGTCGCGGTTTGGCACAACGTAGTCGCCCAGAAGAACCAGGAAGTTCTCCCCTGCCACGGCGTCGGCAGCAGAGCGAATGGCATGACCGAGGCCCTTGGGCTCGTACTGATAACGGAAGTCGACCGGCATGCCGCCCGCATGGGCAACAGCATCGGCGTAAGCATCCTTACCGCGCTCGCGCAGCAGATTCTCAAGCGAACGATCGGGCTGGAAGTAGCTCAGCAGCTCGGGCTTACCAGGAGAGGTAACGATGATGGCGTCATCGACCTCCTCGGGGTCGAGCGCCTCCTCAACGACATACTGGATGACCGGCTTGTCGAGCACCGGCAGCATCTCTTTGGGCGTGCACTTAGTGCCAGGCAGAAAACGCGTGCCAAGACCGGCGGCGGGGATGATTGCCTTCATGTTATTCAAGGATCCTTTCGCAGGCGCAGAATGCGCCCTGTGCGTGCGGCACGGCGGCCGCAGACCAAATTGCGATACCGAAGTATCTTACCGCCGGAGACATACGTCGCCGTAAGGCAAACGCAATTCTTCAGCAGGTCAACGCAAATTATTGCGCGAATGGTGCAATTTTATCGCCCAACGGTAGCGATTCCAAAGCGCCGCAAACGACAGCAATTTGCATACCGAGCCAGCAAAATAGAGGGGCCAAAACAAAAAAGACGGGGCTCGCAATGCGAACCCCGTCTGCAAAGAAATCTGGCGAGAAAGCCTGATTACTTGAGGGTGACAGCAGCGCCAGCAGCCTCGAGCTTCTCCTTGGCAGCCTCGGCGTCCTCCTTCTTGGCACCCTCGAGAACAGCCTTGGGAGCGCCCTCGACGACCTCCTTGGCCTCCTTCAGGCCAAGGTTGGTGAGCTCACGGACGGCCTTGATGACCTGGATCTTGTTGTCGCCGAAGCCCTCGAGCACGACGTCAAACTCGGTCTTCTCCTCGGCCTCAGCAGCGCCAGCAGCGGGAGCGGCGACAACAGCGGCAGGAGCAGCGGCGGAAACGCCGAAGGTGTCCTCGATAGCCTTGACGAGCTCGGAAGCCTCGAGAAGGGTCATTTCCTTAAGAGCATCGATGATCTCATCGGTGGTAAGCTTAGCCATTTCTAAGTCCTTTCGGTTTCCGTGCGAATGCACGGAGATCAGTTAAAACACGGCGCGAATGCGCCAGGGGTGCGGCGTTGCCGCCGCGGGTGAAAACAGCAACTAGGCTGCCTTCTGCTCGGAGACCTGCTGGATCGAACGAGCGAGACCAGAGGAAACGCCGTTGACGCAGACAGCGATGTCGCGAGCGAAACCGGAGATGAGACCGGCGATCTGGCCGAGAAGCTGATCCTTGGTGGGCAGCTCGGCGATAGCCTTAACATCATCAGCGGAAACGGCCTTGCCGTCGGAGATACCGCCCTTGATCTCAAGGACGCCCTTGGACTTAGCGGAGAAGTCCTTAAGGGTCTTAGCGGCCTCGACCGGCTCGGTCTCGTAGAACACATAAGCGACGGGGCCGGCGAGGATCTCGTCGAGCTCGGGCTGCTCCTGGTTCTTGAGAGCGATCTTGACCAGGTTGTTCTTGTAGACCTTCATCTCGGCGCCGCACTCGCGAAGCTGATGACGCAGCTCCTGAGCCTGCTTAACCGTCAGACCGTTGTAGTTGACGACGAACAGACCGGCGTTCTCGGCGATACGGGACTCGATCTCTGCAACCTTGTCGATTTTGTACTGCTGGGGCATGAATTACACCTCCTCGAATTCTTTCCGGGCACGGTCCGCCACAAGGACGTGACGGGGGCATGTCCAAAAAGAAAGCCCCCGCGCTGCATGAGCGACGGGGGCGAGAAGACATATCTACTCGACCACCTCGGCTGGCGGGATATCCCATTAAGCTCGCGGGCGATGCCCGTTTGCACCGGCTGTCTCTGGCAGCGGATTCGTGCGTGAACCGAAAGTATTATGGCGGGGACCCCGGCGTCGGTCAACGGGCGCGAGGATTCGTACACAAACCCTGCATACGCTCCGGTCCGAGGGGCCGGGTTGAGATTTTCGCTCGGTCAAGTCCTGGCTCGCACGAAGGCCCCATTAAGTGGCCTTCGGCTCGTGCGGAATCTACGAAAATCTCAACCCGGCCCCTCGGACCGGAGCAGCGGTAACTTTGCTGCAAATCCTCGTGTCCGTTGAGCGACGCGCCCCACGCATAACCCTTGTGTCGGTAGGCTGATGTGTTGCGTCCCTGATGGCTATAGGGTTGAGACGAATGTGAATAGGCGGCGGAGACCTTCGTCCAAATCTTGGTCGGAGACGCAGTAGCTTAGGCGGATGTGGCCTTCGGTGCCGAAACAGTCGCCCGGGACTAGGGCTACGTTTGCTTCTTTGATGGCTTTGATACAGAAGTCTTCGCTGGTTAGGCTGTACTGTTTGATGCTGGGGAAGGCGTAGAAGGCGCCGGCTGGTTCCACTACGTCGAGGCCCATGGCGTTTAAGGCTGCGAGCACGCGCTTGCGGCGGGTTCGGTAGACATTGAGCATGGGGGTCGGGTCGACGGTGAGGGCTCGGGCTGCGGCGTCCATCTCGAAGGAAACGGCGCTCGATACTAGGTATTGGTGGGCCTTTGCGATCTCGGCGATGACGGGGGCTGCGGCTGCGAGCCAACCCAAGCGCCAGCCGGTCATGGCCCAGGGTTTGGAGAAGCTCTCGATAACTACTGTCTGATCGCGAAGCTCCGGGTGTCGCTGGGCAAAGCGCTCGTAGCCGTCCACATAGACGAGGCGGTTGTATACGTCGTCGCAGACCACGTAGATGCCCGCCTGCTCCGCTACGCGCGCCACGGCGTCGAGCGATGCCGCGTTAAGAATGCAGCCCGTGGGATTGTTGGGCGAGCAGATAACGATGGCCTTGGTCGCCGGGGTCACACAGGCGCGAAGCGCTTCCTCGTCAATCTGAAATTGCACGGGCTCCGTATCCAAAAAGACCGCCTTAGCGTGGTTGGCCACGACGATGCTCTCGTACAGGCCAAAGGCCGGCGTGGGGATGATGACCTCGTCGCCGGGGTTGAGCATGGCCATAAACGTAGCCGACAGGGCCTCGGTCGCACCATCGGTCAGGATGACCTCATCGGCGGAAAATGCCAGGCCCTCGTCACCCATATATTTGGACAGTGCCTCGCGCAGGGCGGGACGGCCGTTGTTGGGCGGATAGTGCGTGTCGCCGCGGTCGAGCGAGGCCGTCACCTCGGCGCTAATCACATCGGGCGTGGGAAAATCGGGCTCGCCAAGCGCAAGTGCGATGCACCCCGGGTGCTGGGCGGCGAGCGCATTGATCCGACGGATGCCGGAGGGCTTGAGCGTGGCAAGCGAGGTGTTCATGGGCAGACGCATGGCGTTCCTTTCGTAAGGGTTGCACTAGGATAGCGCGGCGGAGCGCCACCAGACGGTGTAACCTAAACGGAAACCAACCGGAAAGGAGGCGGCATGGAGACGACCGCACGCGGCGATGTACCAAAAACGTTGCAAACCATTGCGTATATCAGCATTCCCAATAGCGCCGATCTTGAGTTTTTGCTCTGGGACCTGCAGGATGCCATCGCCGCCTATGCTCAACTTTCTGGCACCGCGCTCCCCCGCCCGGTTGATTTGAAGGCGGATGATGCCGGCAGCGTTGTGGACGGCATTGTATTCGCTGTTGAAGATGTGCTCGATGGCGAGGCGATGGCCGTCGTTGAACGGGCGCTCGAATGTGTTGAAGGCGCAGGAACACGCGTCTATGTGGTTGTTCAAGCCGACTGTAGGAGTTCCGAGCAGGCGCACACGGTCGTTGGCCATCTGCACGAAGTGTGCGAGCGTCGAGGACTGTCGTGGTGTGGAGGCGTCATCGTCTGCACCGGCGCTAGCATCGCAGCACTTCGCCGCTCTCCGCGTATGGGCCTCTTGCGTCGGCCATTTTCGGAAGCGATAGATAAGCTTGTGGGCGCTGTGCGCATGGGCTGCTCCATTGAACATGCGCAGCTGCTTGGCGGTGGCAATGCCGGTAGCGTCGATGCCGACGGCATGGTGCGCGTCAAGCCCGCGCTGCCCGCACCGATCTGGCATGCCATCATGAAACGCCTCAGCACCCGCGCCCAATCAGATATCTAAATTACAGAGCGCCCCAGTCAACGGCCTCGCGCCAGCGCTCGACAAGGCGTTCCAGGCGCCATGCCGCATTGGCGGGACTAGTCGACGGCAGAACGATGGCCGACAGCCCCGTGCGTTCTTGTAGATAGCGCTTGAAGAGCCGACCAGCTGTACCACCGTTGCATATCACCTGCTCAATGGGAGCTGCGCCGGTAATGCGCTCGACATGCGCCGGAACGACGTTTTTGATGCTGGCGTCGCTTGAGCCCTTGATGTCACAGCCCTCGATTACATCCCACAGGGCCACGCCGCCGTTCAGCAGCATGGCCCGCTTGGCGGCAATCGAGGCATCGAGCGTCGCGGGCTCACCACTTGCCAAAGGATTGCCCTCGTTGGGCGGCACGGGCACACCGAGGCACGCGGCCATCACGCGCCAAAAGCGGTTCTGCGAATTGCCGTAGTAGAAGGCATTGGCACGCGAGAGCACCGAAGGAAACGACCCCAGCACCAAAACGCGCGAGTGCTCGTCAAACACGGGCTCAAACCCATGCTCAATATGCTGATAGCCTTCGTCGGACGCCGCCATGGCCTAGGCCCTCAGCAGATAACGCACCTCATAGGGTGCGAGTTCAAGGGAGCCCGGCAGCTCGACCGTGGGCGCACCGTCGGCAAGCAGGTCGACGAAGGAGCCGTTGAGTTCGCCGGCTCCAAAGGTATAGGGCTCGTTCACAGCATTGACCGCCACGAGAACCGTCGCGTCGTCGCAGGCGCGCTCAAACAGCAGCTGCTTATTCTGGATCACCACGTTGCGATAGGCACCGTAGTTGAGAGCACGGGCCGCTGCGTCGTTTGCCGAGCGCAGGTGCGCGAGCTGTTTGATGAAGGCCGTCAGCTCGTTGGGCGCAGGCTCATCGAGCGCAGGTCGCAGCGCCCAGTCGCCATCGGGGCCGCCCTTTTCGCCAGGAATCCCCCACTCGCTGCCATAGTAGACGCACGGAATGCCCGGCATACCAAAGAGCATGCCGTAGGCGGGGCGCAGGCAGGACTTGTCCGTCAGGATGCTCGCCAGGCGCGGCACGTCGTGGTTGTCGACAAACGACAGCAGATGCTTGCCGCGATAGATGCACCAGGGGTCGCCGCCAAACTGACGGTGCAGCGAGTGCGCGATCTCGAACATATTAACCGAGTTAAAGCTGGAGTACAGGCCCTTGTAGCACTCGTAGTTGGTACAGGAGTCGAGCATCTCGTCGTTGACGATCTGGTTGTAGTCGCCGTGGAGCGTCTCGCCAATCAGCACAAAGTCGGGCTTGAGCTCACGGGCAAAGCCATGCAGACGACGCATGAAATCGCGGTCGAGCATATAGGCAACGTCCAGGCGCAGACCGTCGACGCCAAAGACATCGGCCCAACGGCGCACGGACTCGAGCAGGTAATCGACCACAGCGGGATTTTGCAGGTTGAGCTTCACAAGCTCAAAATGGCCTTCCCAGCCCTCATACCAAAAGCCATCGCCATAGCAGGAGTCGCCGTCAAAGCTAATGTGGAACCAATCCTTGTACGGCGAATCCCACTTGCGCTCCTGCACATCGCGGAAGGCCCAAAAGCCGCGGCCGACGTGGTTAAAGACAGCATCGAGCACCACACGGATGCCATGGGCGTGCAGCGTCTCGCACACGGCGGCAAAGTCGGCGTCCCCACCCAGGCGGCGGTCGATATGGCGCAGACTGCGCGTGTCGTAACCATGGCTGTCGGATTCGAGCGGCGGGTTGATGAGCACAGCGCCAACGCCGAGTTCCTGCAGGTAGTCGGCCCATTTGGCAATCTTCATGATGGGCGCATCGGGGTTGGGCGCGGCGTTGGCAGCCTGGGCGAGTTCATCCTCGGCGACGGGGGCGGCGTTTTCGCGCGGAGCTCCGCAAAAGCCCAGCGGATAGATCTGATAGAACGTCGTCTCGTATGCCCACATAGCAACCTCCCGGTAAGCGCAACACAACGACATCCATTGTATGCCCGGCTTGTATCCTCTTCCCCAAAATAAGTTGCGGTGGAATAGTTCCTGCTTGGGCCTTCAGAGGCCTTAAACAGGAACTATTCCACCGCAACTGATGAGGAAACGTGATTAGGCGACAGGCTTTGCGCGACGAATGGCCGGGAACATCACCGTGATAGCGAGGATGACGCCCACGGCAGCGATCGCACCGCCCGCGAAGCCGATCCAGGCGATACCGGGACCCGAAACCACGGCTCCGCCGATCGCGGTACCCGTGCCGATACCGAGGTTGAACAGGCCCGAGAAGATCGACATGGCAACGGCCGACGAATCTGCCGGCGTGTGCTTGATGAGCTCGGCCTGAAACGCCACGTTAAAGGCCGTGGCGCAGCAACCCCACAGTGCGCAGACGGCAAGCACTGTCACGAGCGACGATGCGGCCGGCCCCATGAGCAGCAGGGCCACCGGCACGCCGGAGAGCGTGATAGC
>DBEZGO010000055.1:0-30040 GCA_048189345.1 Collinsella sp. | reverse complement strand
AGCGGCCTGTGGCAGGAGTCCAAAGCGGCGCTCGAGGCCGCCGGCATCGCGGTTGTGGAGTCGGGCATTAAATTTGGCGGAATCACGGCTATTTCCGATGGCGAGCGTATCGAGGTCACCACGTACCGTCTGGATGGCTTTTACACCGATGGTCGCCATCCCCAGAGTGTGGAGCGTGCCGCCTCGCTCGAGGACGATCTGGCGCGCCGCGACTTTACCGTCAACGCTATGGCCTGGCATCCCGAGCGCGGGCTTGTCGACCGCTACGACGGCCAGGGTGACTTGGAGCGCAAGCTGATTCGCGCTGTCGGCGATCCCAAGCGTCGCTTTAACGAGGACGCCCTGCGCATGTTGCGTGCGGTGCGCTTTGCCTGCCGCCTGGACTTTATGATTGAGCCCGAGACTAAGCGCGCGCTTGCCGAGTGCGCGCCGCTGCTCGACGCCGTGGCGCGCGAGCGCGTGGGTATTGAGCTCGAGGGCATTCTTTCGACCGGTCATGGGGGAGACGCCATGCTGCGCTACCCCGAGCTCATCTGCGCCGCCGTGCCCGAGTTGGCAGCGGGTCGCGGCTTTGATCAGCGAAGTGTCTATCATGCGTTTAACGTTTACGAGCATATCGCCCGTGTGCTGACGGTGGCAGGGGAGCTTGCGCTGTGCGACGGCGTCGCGCCCTCGTCGAGCCTTATGTGGGCGGCGTTTTTGCACGATGTGTCCAAGCCCGAGTGTTTCACGGTCGATCACGCCGGCAGCGGACACTTCTACGGTCATCCCGAGCTCGGCGCCAAGAAAGCGCGCGTCATTATGGATCGCCTGGCGCTCTCGCACGACCTGGTGCGCGACGTGTGCCTGCTCATCAAATATCACGACAAGCCGCTGCGCCCCGAGCGCTCCTGCCTGCTCAATATGATGCGCGCGCTTTCGGGCGAGGGCGTCGACACGCCGCGTTTGATGGACGAGCTCATGGATCTTAAACGTGCCGACACGCTCGGCAAGGCCCCGTCGTGCTTCTATTACGTTGAGACGATTGAGGAGATGCGCGCGATGTCGCACGAGCTGCTGAAGGCGGGGGAGCCCTATACGCTCAAGATGCTCGCCATCAACGGCGGCGACTTGATCCGTGCTGGAGTCAAGCCCGGGCCGGAACTGGGGCAGCTTCTCAACTCCGCCCTCGACGCCGTGATCGAAGACAACATTCCCAACGAGCGCGAAGCTCTTTTGGTCCATCTCAACTTGAATTAGCCACCCAGTTTACCTGCGTGTTCCATAACCTGCCGACAATTTGTCGGCAATTTGGAATTTCTTCTTGCGCTGTCGTTTTTTGTCCCGTAATATATTTCCACGCAGCACGGCAGTGCAGATGTCATGTGGCCCGTTCGTCTAGCGGTTTAGGACGCCGCCCTCTCAAGGCGGAGATCACCAGTTCGAATCTGGTACGGGCTACCACGCATCTGATACCCGGACTTCCCATGGAAGGCCGGGTTTTTTATTTTCAAACAACCGTCTGCAATTCCCGTTTGAACCAGAGCTTTGCGTTCTGCTTATGGTCGTTGCGGGTACAATATCCAAGATATTTTGACTGTTAGAAGGAGTCTCATGACGGAGTCCTCTCAGCATACGTCTAAGCCCCAGGTCGAGGTTGAGGCCTCGGGCGGAGATGACAATAAGAGCGCACGCCGCGGCGCCATCTTTATCGGCGTCGTGCTGGTGGGTTATATCGTTTATCTGATTGTGACCGGTCAGATGGGACAGTTCTGGGCTGCCATGTCGAGCGTCCAGGCGCCCTGGCTCGTTGTCGCCTGTCTTTGCATGTTCATGTATCTGTTCTTTGGCATTGTGGCCTATGCGATCGCCGTCTGGCTCGATCCTAATTCGCCCGTCGGCATTCGCGACCTGATCTCGGTCGAGGCGAGCGGTATCTTCTTTGGCAACCTGACGCCCATGATGATGGGCTCTACGCCCGCCCAGATTTACCGCCTGACCAAGGCAGGCCAAAATGTCGGCGAGGCCGGAGCCACGCAATTCACGCGCTTTATCGTGTATCAGTTTGGCCTCGTTGCCTGGGGCGCTATCCTACTGCTTGCTCGCATGCCGTTTTTCGCCGAGCGCTATGGCGACATGACGCTGCTGTGTGTCTTTAGCTTTGGTGGGCACTGCTGCATCTTGCTTGGCATCTTCGCCGTCGCGCTCATGCCTAAGACCGTCACGCGCGTCGCCCATTGCATCATCAATTGGCTCGAGCGCATTGGTGTCTCGGCCACTAAGATCGAGGGATGGCGCACGTTTGTCGATGGTGAGATCTACTCTTTCTCCGAGAAGTTCAAGCTTTCAGCCGGCCACTTTTCGTCCATGCTGCTCACGGTGGTCATCACCATGTTGCAGCTCGCGTTTTTCTATCTGGTGCCGTATTTCCTGATGCTTGCCTTTGGCCACCACGAAGTCGACTTTTTCTCGGTCATGGCCGCGAGCGCTTTTGTCCAGCTGCTGAGCTCTGCGGTTCCCTTGCCCGGTGGAACTGGTGGCGCTGAGGGCGGCTTTGCATTGTTCTTGGGTCATTTCTTTGGGTCGGCTTCGACCGCCGGCTATCTGCTGTGGCGCCTCATTACGTTTATTGCGCCGACCATTTTGGCTGCGCCCCTGTTGGGACTTAAGAGTGCCCACAACGAGAGCATCCATGCGCGCTGGGATCGCGTGATGCGCAAGCTCGGCCGCACGCCTCAGACGCCCTCTGCGCCCACTAAGCCGCACCCCACGAATGCTGTTACCGTTGATCCCAAGAAGCACGCTCAGAAGGCTTCTGGGACCGCTAAGCCGGCTCATAAAGCCTATGTGCGCCAGACAGGCGATGGTATTCGCGTATCTCCGTCGGCACTCAATAAGAAGAAGCACCCTAAGTCGCAGTAGGACAGTCGTGCGTTCTTCATGATGCGGGGCATATTTGTGCTGTATGGGGGATAATCCTCTTACGTAGATTATCTCTCATCTGTTGATGAATGCTCGCATATCGAAGGGACACGCCCATGGCAACCAGCAAACCGCGTCTTGACCGCCGCATTGTTCGCAGCCGTAATGCCATCCTTTCGGCTTTCGAGCGCCTGCTCATGGAAAAGCCGCTGGCAGACATTACGGTGAGTGCCATCGCACGCGAGGCCAATGTCGACCGCAAAACCTTCTACGTGCACTTTGGCACGGTTGACGGCCTGCTCGATGCCATTGCCGTCGATGTGGTGGAGATGATTGTCGACTCGGTCGAGAAAACGCTTGCCTCCATGGACGGCGACACCAACGAGCGCGCCCTGGGCGCGGCGGCGACCTTCTTTAAAACCGTTAACGAGGCACTGTGCAACAACCTGGTGCTCAATCGTCAGCTGATCGAGAACATTCCGCTCGATGATTTTATGGCTCGTCTTCGTGCACCGCTCGAGCACGAGATTGCCGAGCGCGATCTGCTGCCCCAAGGTCTCAAGGACGAGATGTTCGACTACTATCTGGCGTTTTTGCTGTCAGGTATTATCGGTATCTATCGCACGTGGGCGCTGTCTGACGGCTCGGTTCCTATTGAGCGCGTCTCTGAGGTCGCCAACGACCTGACTCTCAACGGCCTGTCGAGTCTGGAATCTCGCTTCGAATAGCATCGATAATTCAACAACTTAAAGAAGTTGCGGTGGAATAGGGATTGTTTTGGTTATTGGAAGGCCGATCTAGTCCCTATTTCACCGCAACTTAGTAAAACTGTTTTGATGGTAAGGCGGAGCAGCCTCGAAGATGAGCCTCGAGACTGCTCCGCTTCATTTCTGAGCGTTTGCCGTGTAGAACAGCATTAATCGCCGTTTTTGAGCGTGCGGCCCTGCTTTTCGAACTTGTGCATGTCGCTATCGGCCATGCCCTGCGACTTGTCCTCGTGACGCTTGGCGTATAACGGATCTTCGGAGTCGTTCCAGATGCGGTCGGCGACAGGTGACCATGCCTCGGCGGCAGCCTGGGTCTTTTCGCGCAGTTGCTCGGGTGACTCCTTCTCGATTAGGTCGGTGCTCATTGCGCCACTCTCGGCGATCAGTTTGGGCAGCACGTCGGGATTCTCGAGCATGGGGCATGGCTTGAGGTAGTTGTCGTTGAACGGCATGTTCTCGTAGTACTTCATAAAGAGGGGAGAGCGCAGCGCGTCGAGTAAGCTCACATCGTGGATGTTGGCGTTTGAGTAGTGGATGAACACGCACGGCTCCACGTCTCCGGCGGCGTTGATGTGCAGGTAGCGGCGGCCGCCGGCGATACATCCGCCTACAAACTCGCCGTCGTTTTGGAAGTCGAGCGTAAACAGCGGCTTCTTCTCACGCATTTCGCGGATAAAGTGATACATGTGCTCGCGCTGCTCGGGCGTGGGCATGAGCTCGGAGGTTGCATTGCGGCCAACCGGCATAAAGTGGAAGTACCAGCAGAAGAGTGCTCCCTCGCCGATCATCCAGTCCATGTTCTCCTCGGTAGCAACCGTATCGGCATTGGCGCTGGTCCAACAGGTGGAGATACCAAATGGCAAGTCGCGCTCGCGCAGGAGTTTCATTGCGTGCTCGATCTTTGCGTAGGTACCCTCGCCGCGACGGGCGTCGGTGGTGTGCTCATTGCCCTCGGCGCTGATGGCGGGGACAAAATTACCTACGCGAATCATATCGTCGCAGAAGGCCTCGTCGATCAGCGTGGAGTTGGTAAAGCAGAGAAACACGCAGTCCTGATGTTTTTCGCAAATTCTGATCAGGTCGTGCTTGCGGACGAGCGGCTCGCCGCCGGTATAGATGTAGATATGCGTACCGAGCTCTTTGCCCTGCGTAACGATAGAGTCGATGTCTTCGAACGAGAGATTCTGCTTGTAGCCGTACTCAGCGGCCCAGCAGCCCGTGCAATGCAGGTTGCAGGCGCTCGTGGGATCGAGCAGGATGGCCCACGGAACGTTGCACTGGTACTTTTCGCGGTTCTTTTCCTGCTCTGGCCAAGCAAGCAGGTTGGCGTCGACAATGAGGGTCTTAAGCAGCTTGGTTCGCATCTGGGGATTAAGGCTGAACACACGCATGATCAGATCATACCAATTGCCGCGGCTCTTGATGACATTGGTGAATGCCTCTCGCTGTACAGGAAATACGCGATTGGGGACCAGCTTGTTCACGAGGTCCATGATTTTGTCGATGTTTTCTTGCGGGTTGTCGTCGAGATAATCGATGAGCTTGTTAAGCGCTGCACGCTCTGCTGACTGTGTAAGCGACATGGGTATATCCTTTCACGTGTGCTTAATGTGTGATAATACCCACTTGTAGATTAAACGAAGTCTAAAGATTTGTAATGTGTCTATTCAACGAATCAATTTAATTTGGGGTGAAGCGTTATACGCCGACACCTTCTAAGTTGCGGTGAAATAGTGTCAGATGGGGATGCGGACGATTTCTTGGGCCGCGCCTAGGCGTATCCATTGGAATCCTCCGATGCGCCTTCGCACGCTCGCATGACCTCGATACCATGCGAGCGTGCGAACTCGACGAGCTCTGCGTTGCGGGCGTTTATGGTGCCGAAGGCGGCGGGGCACACGATAAGGCGTGCGCAGTGGACGAGGAGCTCTTTGGCGCGGGCTATGGTTTTATCCCCGATTGGCTCGAAGGCGCGCTCGGCCACGCATTCCGTCGCTAGGTCGCGCGCGAGCTCGCAGTCGATGTCCCCTTCGTGCAGAACGCCCGCGTAGAACGCCTTGCCCTGCCGGATGAGCTGGCGAAACACAGCCGACCCCGTACCTGCGCCGGCGATGACGAACGTGTGCGCATCGCCGTGTGGGCGCCCAATTTCCACGCTGCCGAAGCTCTCGTTGAAGGTGCCATGTTGAAGGCCGTAGAGCTCGCCAATCGTCTCGCGCGTGAATATGTCCTCGGGTGCGCCGGCGCGGAAGACCCGGCCGTCCTTCACGCAAATCACCTTGTCGGCGCTTTTCTGCGCGAGCTCGAGTTCGTGGATGGACATGATGACAGCCACATTCCGCGATTTCGAAAGGTGGCGAAGTATTCGCAGCAGGTCGATCTGGTAGCGGATATCGAGATACGACGTGGGCTCGTCGAGCACGAGCACACGCGGATCCTGCGCGATGGCTCGTGCGAGCATGACGCGCTGGCGTTGCCCGTCGCTTATCTGCATGAAGTCGCGCTCGGCGAGCTCTTCCACATGTGCGGTTTTCATGGCCTCGTCGACCCGACTATGGTCGTCGGGCGAGAGTGTGCCCATTCGCCCGGTGTAGGGATGCCTTCCCGCCTCTACGATATCGCGGCAGGTGAGGAGCTCGGTCCGGGGTCGATCTGTCAGCATAACGGCAAGGTTCCTTGCGAACTCCGCCGTCTTCCATCGGGAAATCTCCCGCCCGTCGAGCTCGACCGCGCCGGCAAGCGGTACCAGATGGCGTGTGATGGTTTTCAAGATGGTCGACTTGCCCGAGCCGTTCGGCCCGATGAGCGCCACGACGTCGCCCGCGCGAACCTCCAGCTCGACGCCTTCGACTACGACCTTCTTGTCGTAGCCCGCCGACAGGTCGCTTATGCGGAAAAGCGGCGCTCCGTCAGCCTGCGTTTTTACCGGGGTTTCGAGGTTCGACTCCCCTCCGAGCGTTTTGGGCCGCGGCACGAATTCCCCCATCTACCTCACCCGCTTCTTCAGCATGAGCGCGATAACCACCGGCGCACCGAAGATGGCGGTGACGGCGCTGATGGAAAGCTCGACGGGAGAGAACAGCGTGCGCGCGATCAAATCGCAACCCGCGCAGAAGATGGCGCCTCCCAAGAAGCACGCAGGAATCACGCGGATGGGCTTCGACGACTTCAGCGCCGACTTCACGAGATGCGGAACCGCGATGCCTACGAACGACACCGGACCAGCGAACGCGGTCACGCAGGCGGAGAGCATGCTCGCTAGAAGGACGAGCACCACGCGGAAGCGTGCGACGTTCACGCCGACGCTTTTCGCGTAGGCTTCTCCCAGCTGGAAGGCGGAAAGGGGCTTCGATATCGCGAATACGCATGCGCTCACGGTGATCACCACGACCGCGATGACCGCGATGTCGTCCCAGCTCGAACCCGAGAAGCTACCCAAAGACCAGTTGTGCAGGTTCACGATGGACTGGTCGTCGGCGAAGGCGATGAGAAAGTTCGTCGCCGCCGAGCAGATGTATCCCACCATGACGCCCGCCACGATGAGCATGGCCATGGAACTTATGCGCCGTGCGATGAGGAGCACGAAGCCGATGGTGATAAGCGATCCCAGAAACGCTGCGGCCACCATGGCCGGCGAGGACATGGCCTGGTTCGCGCCCAGAAGCACGATCATCGTAAGCGCGACGACGAACTTTGCGCCCGAGGAGACGCCCAAGATGAACGGGTCGGCGATGGGGTTGTTGAAAAACGTCTGCAGCAGGAACCCGGAGAGCGAAAGTGCCCCGCCGAGAAGCACGGCTGAAAGCACGCGCGGCAGGCGAATCTCCCAGATGACTTGGCTTTCCATGGAATTGGCCTCGCCGCCCGAAAGGATGCCGGGGATGTGGTCTGCGGGCACAAGCACACTCCCGATGCACAGGTTGGCCCCGACGAGCACGATGAGGGCAACAGCGAGCAGCGCCGTCACGACGCGACACCGCGCGGCACGCCCCGATTCGTCGTATGTCATGGAAAGCCGGCTTCTCATGACGCTAGCCAAGCTTCCTCAGATAATGGAAGTCACTCGCGTCATCGCCGGTGAACGCCCCGTGCAGCTCGTCGATAATGTCGGCGGTAGAAGTCATCTGCTGGTACATGTCGGCGCATGTGACCCAGACGTTGCCGTTCTTCACGGCTTTGAACTGCGACAATAGCGCGTTTTTGCCTACGAAGTCGTTCAAGGTGGCAACCGATTCGTCGATGGTTCCGTTGTAGACGATGATGTCGGCATCCTTCGCCGTCGCGTAGAAGCGCTCCATTTCGAGCGTTACTGACGAACCTGACGTCGACGCCGTCTGTGCGTCATCGAGCGCGTAGCTGCCGCCTGCAAGCTCGATCATCTGCGCCACGTAGTCGCCCGCCCGCCGCGTGACGGCGGCCCCGTTCGAGTTAATGTAGAAATACGCCACGGTTTTACCTGACGACGCGAGCCCCGACGTTTGCTCGACGCGGGCCTTCTGCTCGTTGAACAGGTGCGTGGCCTCGTCTTCCTTGTCGAACAGGACGCCGAAAAGCTTAATCCACTCGACGCGCCCGAGTGCTTCGGGCTCGCTCGACGACTGTTCGGTGAGCACGACGAGTCCGAGCTTCTGCAGCTTTTCCTTCACATCGGGCGTGTGGTTGATCATGGTGTTTTCGATGGCGAGCGTGCAGCCCGAGGCCGATATTCGCTCGTAGTCGGGCGCGCTGTACTTGCCACCGTAGGCGATCGCCCCACTTTCGAGCGCGCTTTTGAAGCCTGCGACCGAGCAATCGTCGGCCTTCGTGCCCGACATTAAGATATTGTCGTTCGCATCGAGCGCGTCGACCAGGCACATCGTTGCCGACGACACGAGGTACACCTTGTCGGCGGGGCGCCTTATGACCGCGATGTCGGAGCTCAACCCGTCAGGTGCCTTCGCATCTTGCGGCACCACGAGGAAGCGCTCCCCGTTCGAAACGCAGATAAGCCGCAAGCCGCCTTCGAACTCGTCGACAGTGAAGTGCTTGGCGTATTCAAGCTGAAGCGCCCCCGTCGGCTCCCAGCCGCAGCCCAAATCGGCGTTGTGGAAGTCGGCCGCGGCGCTTGAAGCCGTTCCCGCAGGGGAACCGCCGCTTGCATCGTCGCCCGATTTCTCCTTCATGGTGGATGAGTCGAAGTGGAGCGTGTAGTCGATGGTATGCGGCGTCGACATGGCGACGGTCTCGGCCGACACGGCGATGTCCTCGTCGAGCGTGACGGGTATCTCGAATGTGGAGTTGCCGCCGTCGTTTACGGGCGCGTAGTCCACGCCGTCGACGGTCATCTTGTCGTAGTTCGAACTCGACCAGGTGATGGTCGCGGTGTAGGCGTCGCCATCCTTCACAATTGTGGTGGGTGAGGCGATGCTTGCGCGCCCTGACCCGCCGGAAAGCGAGACATTCACAGTGTATTCCTGAGAGCCCGCCGTGCCACCGGTCGTGTTCGGGCTCGCACTGCACCCCGCGAAGGAAAGCGCGAGCAGGGCGACGAGAACGCAGGTGATCGCGCGCGCCGCGATGCTGCGGCGCTTCCTGCTTTCCTTCTTGGGAAGAATCGACCTCATGGCGTTACTTCAGCGCGTCGGCGCGCAGATCGACGCCGGCGGATTCGAACACGAGCGTGCGGTCGTACCACTGCCCTTTTCTAATGCTCCACGCGGCGCAGGCGGTGTCCTCGTCGAGCGCTTCAACGGGTACGTCGTAGGTGTACTTGCCTTCCGCGTTTTCCACATAGGGGATGAAGTCGGCCTCGCTCGCGGCGGCAGCCTCGTCGCCCGTGCCCATGAAGAGCTTGCCGTAGCCCGTGCCGGAAAGTGTCATCACGCAGTGCATGGAGCCGTTTTCCACGATGAGCTGGGCGTCCACAATCCTGAACATGTTCGAGCTGGAATCTACGGTGATCGGATAGGTGCCGTCGGCCACCTTGTCGGCGGTGATGGGGGCAGCGCTTGCGCCCTCGGGCGCATCGGCCGCCTGTTCGGTCTTTTCCTGGGAATCGGCATCGCTTGCCTTTGCGCTGTCGATTGAATTTCCGCCGCAGCCGGCGAGCGAGAACGCGAAAAGCGCCGCCGACAAGGCGAAGGCGAGGGTTTTCTTCAACATGGAGTGGTTCCTTTCAATCGCTTCGACCGCCCGCGCCGTGCGGTGGGCGGGCGGGATGCGAATGCAACGGGCATGCGCCGTCAGTCGGGGAAGGCGCATGCCCGTTGCACGGGGACGCGACTGGCGCCCCCGTGCGCGGCGAGTTTACAGCTTGGCGATGGCGTCGTCCACGTGCGAGACGTAGATGTCATCGACCGCGGCGTTCTGTCCCAGACCCTGGAGCAGGCACGTCACTTCGAAGCCGGCGGCCACGAACTTCGCAGCCCAGCTGTCGGGGTCGGTCTCGTCTGCCATGTCGTTGTTCGCGTGGTCGCCCGCGACCACCATGAACGGCGCGAGCACGGCCTTCTTGTACCCTGCGGCGCTCGCGGCGGCGATAACATCCTCGCAGGTCGGTTCAGCCTCGACAGTGCCGACGAAGAACTGCGTCAAGCCCTCGTTCTTGAACACTTCCTGCATCTTGGCATAGTCGGCGTTGGAATCGGCTTCGGTGCCGTGGCCCATGAGGCACAGCGCCGTCTTGCCGTCGTCGAAGGACGCCATGTTCTCCTTAATGGCTGCGGCCACCTTCTTGTAGTCGTCGTCGGAGGTGAGCAGCGGGTCGCCGAGCGAGATCTTGTCGAACTTGTCGGCGTACTTGTCGAGCTCGTCTTTCACGTCGGCGTATTCCAGGCCAGCCATGAGATGCGTCGGCTGCACGACGATTTCCTTCACGCCGTCTTCCACACAGCGGTCGAGCGCCTCGGTCATGTTGTCAATCGTGATGCCGTCGCGCTTCTTCAGCTTGTCGATGATGATCTGCGCGGTGAAGGCGCGGCGGATGTCGTAGTCCTGCCAGTACTTCTCGCGGATAGCGTCTTCGATGGCGCCGATGGTGATGTGGCGCGAGTCGTTGTAGCTCGTGCCGAAGCTCGTGACGAGGATGACCGGCTTCACGGCCTTCTCCTTTTCACTCGATTTCTCGGAACTCGCGGAGGTGTTGGAGCAGCCCGCGAGCGCGAATCCGGCGAGCGCGACGGCTCCGGTTGCTGCGGCGCCCATGAAGCCGCGGCGTGACATCTGGTCGGACATGGTTTTTCCTTTCCTCGGTTTGCCGGTCCCCCGGCGACAGTTGCTTGTCGGCACAAGCGAAAGAAAAGCGCACCCCTCGGGGTTCACAAGGAGCTAACGCCACGGCGATGCCGTGAGGAAAAGGCGAAGCAGTCTGGCTTGGGGCGCGAGGCGGTTCGCCCGCGCGTCCTATACAGTAATGTCCCTTGCCCAGGATTCCCACCTGGTTCCCTCCGCAAGCCAGCACGGGCTGTGCAGGCGCCGCGCCGGTCATTTCCTTTTATCCGATTGTCATATGCTCGTTGCCGAAACTTTTACTATGATAGTGGGCACTTGTGAACGTGTCAAAGCCAGGGCGGGCGGCATTGCGCCTCCTGCCTGCGTATTTGCGCCGATTGCCGCCGCAGGCGCCGTGTTTTGCCCGCTGCGCGAATGGCGGCGTAAACGGTTGCGATGAGAAACGGGAAGGGAAGGCTCGGATGATTCATATCGTTGGCGCAGGCTCGGGCGCCGCCGACCTTATCACGCTGCGCGGGGCGCGCCTTCTGCGCGCAGCCGACGTGGTCGTTTGGGCGGGAAGCCTTGTGAACCCCGAGCTGCTCGCTGAGTGCAAGGAATCCTGCATCGTCTACGACAGCGCGCACATGACCTTGGAGGAAGTGCTCGACGTGATGTGCGCGGCAGATGCGCGGGGCGAGGAAGTGGTGCGCCTGCACACGGGCGACCCGTGCCTGTACGGCGCCATCCAGGAGCAGATGGACGCGCTCGACGCGCGCGGCGTGGACTACGAGGTGGTGCCCGGCGTGTCGAGCTTTTGCGGTGCCGCGGCGGCGCTTCGCCAGGAATACACGCTGCCGGGAATCAGCCAGTCGGTCGTGATCACGCGGCTTTCCGGGCGCACCCCCATGCCCGCGGGCGAGGGCATGCGCACCATGGCGGAAAGTGGCTCGACTATGGTCATCTTCCTGAGCTCGGGTATGCTCGCCGAGCTTTCCGCCGAGCTTTTGGCCGCGGGCCGCAGCTCCGACGAGCCGGCGGCGCTCGTGTACAAGGCGACCTGGCCTGAGGAGCGCGTGGTGCGATGCACAGTGGGCACGCTCGCCGACGCGGGCGCGCGAGAGGGCATCGACCGCACGGCGCTCGTGGTGGTGGGCCGCGTGCTCGGAGCTCGCGGCGGGCTTTCGCACGACGGCGCGCAAACGGAGTCGTACGAGCGCAGCAAGCTTTACGACCCTTCGTTTGCCACGGGGTATCGGAAGGCGAGCAGCTAGCGTGGCCTTCGAGCATTACATTTATACCGGGACGACCCGCCTGCGCTGCGGCTACACCACGGGGAGCTGCGCCGCGCTCGCGGCGAAGGCAGCCTGCGAGATGCTCTTGTCACGAAAGCCTGTCGGCCTCGTGTCGATCGTCACCCCCGGCGGGCTGCCCGTCGAGGCGAACGTGATCGACGCATGCATCGGCGAGGGGTGCGCCCAGTGCGCCGTGCGAAAGGACGCAGGCGACGATGCCGATGTGACCGACGGCGTGCTTGTGTACGCGCGCGTGGAACATGCGGGGTCGGGCACGGGTGCTGCGGGCGGCAAGGACGTGCCCGCGCGCGAATCGGAAGTTTCCGTCGATGGCGGCGTGGGCGTGGGGCGCGTGACGTTGCCCGGGCTCGAGCAGCCGGTTGGGGCGGCCGCCATCAACGCGACGCCGCGCGCGATGATCACTTCGGCGGTGCGCGAGGTGTGCGCCGCGCACGGCTTTTCTGGAAATATTGCTGTGACGATTTCGGTACCCGAGGGCGTTTCCCTTGCCGAAAAGACCTTCAACCCGCACCTGGGGATAGAGGGCGGCATCTCCATCCTGGGCACGACGGGCATCGTCGAGCCGCGCAGCCTCGCTGCCTTGCGCGACAGCATCGAGCTCGAGATCCGGCAGCATGCGGCTATGGGGCGGCGCGGAGTCGTGCTCACGCCCGGCAACTACGGCGGGCAGTTCATCTCGGGGCATTTCCACCTAAACGGTGCGCCGGTGGTCTTCATCTCCAACTTTGTGGGCGATGCGATTGATTGCTGCGTTCGCGAGGGATTCACCAATGTCCTTCTTGTGGGACACATCGGCAAGCTGGTGAAGGTCGCTGGCGGCATCATGGACACCCATTCGCGTACCGCCGACTGCCGCGCGGAGATTCTGGCCGCCCACGCGGCCTTGGCCGGCGTGGGCGCGAAGACCGTGCGCGAGATCATGTCGTCGGTCACGACCACGGCGGCGCTCGAGGTAATCGAGGCCGCCGGCGTGGGGGACGCTGCGCGCGCCTCGCTCGCCGCGGCAATCGAGGACAGGTTGCGCCGCCGCGCGGCGGGCGCATGCGACATCGCCGCGGTCGTGTTCGACGCCGAGCGCCGCGAGCTTTTCCGCACGTCGGGCGCCGATGCAGTCATCGGGGAATTGGGGGCGACGTATGAGTAAAGGCGTGCTGCACGGGGTGGGTACGGGGCCTGGCGACCCCGAGCTTCTCACGATCAAGGCCGTCCGCACAATCGAATCGTGTCCGGTCATCGCCGCACCGCAGACGGCGGACGGGGCCATGGTCGCGCTCGACATCGTGCGCGGCGCCGTCGACTTTACAGGCAAGACGGTGATCCCCGTGCGATTCTCGATGACGCGCGATCTCGAGCGCCGCGCGGCCGAGCATGCCTCGCTTGTTCGCGAGCTTGTCGCGCACCTGGATGCGGCCCGCGACGTCGCGCTGCTGAACCTGGGGGACCCGAGCATCTACGCCACCTTCCAGCGCATGGCGCCCGACGTGCGCGCCCACGGGTTCGAGGCGCGCGCCATTCCCGGCGTGCCGAGCTTCTGCGCGGTCGCCGCGGCGCTCGAGCGCGACCTCACGCCCGAGATGTCGTCGCCTCTGCACATCGTGCCCGGCGGTTACGACGACGTGCGCCGCGCAATCGGCTGGCCGGGGACGAAGGTGGTCATGAAGGCGCGCCGCTCGCTTGCGGACACGAAGCGCATCCTTCGCGAGGAGGGCGCCTTCGACGGTGCCGAGCTCGTAGAGGATTGTGGGCTTCCGGGCGAGCGCGTGTACCGCTCGCTCGACGATGTGCCCGATCGGGGTAGCTACTTCTCGACGATGGTGGTGCGCTAGATGAGGGTTTCCTGCATAGCGTTCACTGAGAGGGGGTATGCGTTGGCTGAGCGCACCGCACGCGCGCTTTCCGATTGCGCGCAGACAGGTGAAGATGACCCTGGCTGGGACGTTTCCGTTTCGCGCGGATTCGGCGAGGGGAAGGCCGACCTGCGCGCATGGACGGCGCACGCGTGGGAAGCGTCGGACGCGCTTCTGTTCGTGGGCGCGGCGGGCATCGCCGTGCGGGCGATCGCGCCGCATGTCGCCTCGAAGACAAACGATCCCGCGGTTGTGGCGATCGACGAGGCGGGGCGCTTTGCCGTCCCGCTTTTGTCGGGGCATTTGGGTGGTGCGAACGAGCTTGCGCAAACTGTGGCACGCGCGGTAGGCGCCATCCCCGTCATCACCACGGCGACCGACGTCCGCGGCGTGTGGGCGGTAGATACGTGGGCGCGCCGTGCGGGGCTCGCCGTTTCGAATCCCGAGGCCATCAAGCGAGTGTCGGCGCGGCTGCTTTCGGGCGGGCGCGTGACGCTCTATTCCGACATGCCGATTTCGGGACAGCCGCCTGAGGGGGTTGACATTGCGTCCGACCGCGCTCGGGCCGATATCGTCGTTTCGCCGTTTGCTGGCGCGAATGCAGGTGCGTCCGTTCGCGCGGCGGAGACAACGGGCAAGGTTGTGCCCGCCGCTGAGACGGGGAAGCCGGCGGGCGTGCGAGCGCAGGCGCCTGCGCCCGAGCCACTTCGCCTTGTCGTGCCCTGCATCGTTGCGGGTATAGGGTGCCGTCGCGGTGCGTGCGCCGAAGCGATTGAGGAGGCGTTTTTTCTCGCGTGCGGGCAGGCGGATATCTCGCCTTCGGCCGTGCGCGAGGCGGCGACGATCGACGTGAAGGCGCACGAGGAGGGTCTGCTCGCTTTCTGCCGCGCGCGGAATATCCCGCTCGCGACGTATTCCGCAGAGGAGTTGTCGCAGGTCGAAGGCAGCGTTTCGCCATCTGATTTCGTGCGCGCGACGGTGGGGGTCGACAACGTGTGCGAGCGTGCGGCGCTCGCGGACGGGGGCAAACTTATCTTCCCGAAGCTCGCTCACGGCGGCGTGACCGTCGCGTTTTCCAAGGTAACTATCAAACTTTCGTTTAAGGAGCGGTGATGGGAAAGCTCTTCGTGGTGGGGATCGGCCCGGGCGGCCCCGACGGCATGACGATTGCGGCTCGGCGCGCGCTCGAGGCGGCCGACATCGTTGTGGGGTACACGAAATACGTGGAGCTCGCGCTCGCCGCCGTGCCCGACGCGGCGCATCTCGCGACGCCGATGATGCACGAGGTCGAACGGTGCCGCCTGGCGCTTTCGCGCGCGCAGAGCGGAGAAGCCGTGGCACTCGTGTGCAGCGGTGACGCGGGCGTGTACGGCATGGCGAGCCCCGTGCTGGAGCTTGCGGAGGACTACCCCGATGTAGACGTGGAAGTTATCGCCGGGGCCACCGCGGCTCAGAGCGGGTCGGCGGTGCTCGGCGCCCCGCTTGCCCACGACTTCGCGGTCGTGTCGCTCTCCGACTTGCTCACGCCGTGGGAGGTCATCGAGCGCAGACTCGCCGCCGTGGCGAGCGCCGACTTCTGCATCTGTTTGTACAACCCACGCAGCAGAAAGCGCGCCGACAGGCTCTCGCGCGCGGCGAAGATTATGCTCGAATGGAAGGCCCCCGACACGCTCTGCGGCTGGGTACGCAACATCGGGCGCGAGGGGCAGCAGTCGGGCATGTGCAGGCTCTCCGAGCTGGGGGAGCTCGATGCTGACATGTTCACCACCGTGTTCGTCGGCAACGCGGGCACGAAGCGCGTAGGCGGCCGTATGGTCACGCCGCGCGGGTATCGGGAGATTCCATGCGAAAGGTAACGATCATCGGGGCGGGTCCCGGAAACCCCGACTTGCTCTCGCGCGCGGCGCTCGACGCGATCGACATCGCCGACGTGGTCATCGGCGCTCATCGCGCGCTTGTCGGCATCGACGTGCCGCCCGACGTGGTGAGATGCGAGCTCGTGAAGACGGCGGACATCGTCGCCGCGCTCACCGATGCGGCGTCGTGGCAGCGCGCCGTGGTCGTGATGACGGGCGATGTGGGGCTGTTCAGCGGCGCGCGCCGCCTGGTGGAGGCGCTCTCCGGCGGCGCGCAGGTGGACGTGCGCATCATTCCCGGCATAAGCTCAGCGTCGTATCTCGCCGCGCGCCTCGCGCGTCCATGGCAGGATTGGCGCTTCGCGAGCGCTCACGGCGTGGCGTGCGACATCGTGGCCGAGGCCGAGCGCGCAGGTGAGCTCTTTCTCGTCACGTCGGGCGGGGAAGACCCCTCGCGGCTTTCGGGCGAGCTTGTGCAGGCGGGCTTCGGGGACGCGCGCGTGACGGTGGCCGAGCGCCTGTCGTACCCCGACGAGCGCATCACCTGCGCGACCGCAAGTGAAATTGCAGGTCAGACGTTCGACGACTTGAACGTGATGCTTATCGAGTTCGCAGGCGGCGCCGCGAGCTCCCGCTGGCCGTACGCTTCCTCGGGCATTCCCGACGAGCTCTTCATCCGCGGCGACGTTCCCATGACCAAGCTGGAGGTGCGCGCCGTCGCGCTCGCAAAGCTGCGCCTTACCGCAACCGACACCGTGTGGGACGTCGGCGCCGGCACGGGGAGCGTGTCGATCGAGGCGGCGCTCGTCGCGCGAGCGGGGTCGGTATGGGCGGTCGAGCGCAACGCGGCCGGCGTGCGGCTCATCCGAGAGAACGCGGATGCATTCGGGTGCGGCAACGTGCATGCTGTCCCCGGTGTCGCCCCCGAAGCGCTCGCGAAACTGCCCGTCCCCGACGCCGTGTTCGTCGGCGGGAGCGCGGGCGAGCTTCCCTCCATCGTGGAGGCGGCGCTCGAGAAGAACTCGCAGGTTCGCCTGTGCGTGCCATGCGTCACCGTTGAGACGCTCACCGAGGCGTGCGCGCTCCTCTCGAGTTCGCGCTTTAAGGGGTTCGAGGCGTGCCAGGTGTCGGCCGCCCGTGCCGAGGCTGTAGGCTCGCACCATCTTATGAAGGCGCAAAACCCCGTGTTCCTCGTCAGTGCGCATGGTACAGGTTGGGAAGGCGGCGCCCGGTGAGCACGTCCATCCCGCGCTTCATGATCGCTGCGCCCTCGAGCGGGAGCGGCAAGACGGTCGTTACGTGCGCGCTCCTGCGCGCGCTCGCGCGCCGCGGCCTCGCATGCGCGGCCTTCAAATGCGGCCCCGACTACATCGACCCGCTCTTTCACCGCCGCGTCGTGGGTGCGCGCTCGGGCAACTTAGACGGCTTCTTCACCGACGCCCCGACGCTGCGCGCCCTGCTCGCACGCGGCGCCGCGGGCGCGGATGTCGCGGTACTCGAGGGGGTTATGGGCTTCTACGACGGCATGGCGCCCGGCGTGGCCGACGCGAGTAGCTACCAGGTTGCGCGCGACACGGAAACGCCGGTCGTTTTAGTGGTGAACGGGCGCGGGGCGTCTTTATCGCTCGCCGCCGTAATCCACGGCATCGCCGAGTTCCTGCCTTGTGCGAACGTGCGCGGCGTCGTGCTGAACAAGACGAGCGCCGCTGCCTGCGCCTACGCGGCGCCTGCGATCGAGAAGCACACGGGCGTCGCGGTTTTGGGGAATATCCCCGCCGCCGAGGCGTTCTCGCTCGAAAGCCGGCATCTGGGGCTTGTGACCGCCGACGAGGTCGAGCAGCTCTCCGCGCGCATCGACAAGATGGCCGAGCTGGTGGAAAAGAGCGTCGACGTCGACCGCTTGCTCGAAATAGCTGCGACGGCCCCCGATATCCGCGAGGAACCTTACCGGTTGGAGCCGATCGCGGGAGCGCGGCCCATCGTCGGCGTCGCGCGTGACGAGGCGTTCTCGTTCTACTACGAGGAGAACCTGCGCGCGCTCGAGGACCTTGGTTGCGAGCTGGCCTTTTTCAGCCCCCTGTGTGATAGCGAGTTGCCCCGGGGGACAAGCGCCCTCTATCTGGGGGGCGGCTACCCGGAGCTCCATGCGCGGCAGCTCTCCGAGAACGCGCCGATGCGCGAGGCGGTGCGGCGCGCGGTGGAATCCGGCATGCCGACGGTCGCCGAATGCGGTGGGTTTCTGTACCTGCAGCGCGAAATCGCCGATAGCGAGGGGCGGCGCTGGCCTGTTGCGGGCGCCCTTGAGGGCGCAAGCGAGAACGGGGGAAGGCTGTCCCATTTCGGGTACGTGGAGCTCACTTCCCAACGCGACGGGCTCTACGGGCCGCGCGGCACACGCATCCGCGCGCACGAGTTCCACTACTGGCAGTCCACCTGCCCGGGCGGCGACTTCTGGGCGCAGAAGCCCCGGCGCGACAAGGGCTGGCCGTGCATGACGACCATCCCGTCCCTGGTGGCGGGCTTCCCGCATGTGTACTATCCCGCGAACCCCGACGTTGTGCGCGCGTTCGCATCTGCCGCGGCGTCGTTCGCAGAGAGGAGACGGCATGGCTGAAACAATCGAAACCGCGCTTGCCTGCATTCGCGAGGAAGTTGAGCGCGCGTTCTCGTCGGCGCCGGGCGCCGTGCTCGAAGCCGCGCTTTCCCGGATCGCGCCTGCAGACGAATGCGCCCGCGCCGCCGCGTACGCCGCGTGGGACTCCATCGCGCACCCCTTGGGGGGATTGGGCGACTTTGAAGACGCCGTCGCGCGTATCGCCGCAGCTCAGGGGAGCGCCGAGGTGGCCGAGTTCCCCCGCGCGCTCGCGGTATTCTTCTCCGACAACGGGGTCGTTGCCGAAGGCGTGTCGCAAAGCGGGCAAGACGTGACGCGAGCCGTCGCGCACAACATGTGCGAGGGGGCCACGAGCGCCTGCCGCATGGCGGCGTTCGCGGGTGCCGAGGTCGTGCCCGTCGACGTGGGTATGGCCCGGGGCATAGAAGACGCGCGCATGGTGCGCGCGAACGTGCGGCGGGGGAGCGGCAACATCGCGTACGGCCCCGCTATGTCTCGCGATGGGGCCGTGCGCGCGATCGAGGTCGGAATCGCCGTCGCGTGCGGGCTTGCCCGCGCCGGCGTGCGCCTTCTCGCCGCGGGCGAGATGGGCATCGGCAACACGACCACCTCGGCGGCGGTGGCCGCAGTGCTCATCCGGGCGGACGCGCGGAGCCTCGTCGGCCGCGGCGCGGGGCTCTCGGACGCCTCGCTCGCGCGCAAGCGCGACGTGGTCGAGCGCGCTATCGACGCGAACTCGCCCGATCCCGCCGACCCGATCGACGTGCTCTCGAAGGTGGGCGGATTCGACATCGCGGCGATATGCGGCTTCTACCTGGGGGCCGCGGCCTCGAAGGCGCCGGCGCTCCTCGACGGGGTCATATCCTGCACGGCGGCCCTGTGCGCGGCGCGCCTGTGCCCCAACGCCTTGGGCTACCTTGTGGGCACCCACGCATCAAGCGAACCCGCTAGCCAGGAGCTCCTTCGCGAGCTCGGCATAAAGGCACCCCTCGTCGCAGGCATGCACTTGGGCGAGGGCGCGGGCGCCATGGCGTATCTGCCCCTTCTGGATTCGGCGCTGCGCGTGTACCGGGATGGGAAGACGTTCACGGCGACTGGCATGGCTGCTTACGAACATTTCGAGGCCGGGATATGACGGTGACGCTCGTTATCGGCGCCGCCGCGAGCGGCAAGAGCGCCTACGCTGAGTCCCTGTGCCTCGGGCACGACGGCCCTCGCGTGTACCTGGCAACGATGGAGTCCTTCTGGGAAGAGGGCGCCCGCCGCATCGCGCGCCATCGGGCGCTGCGCGAGGGCAAGGGGTTTTCCACCCTCGAGCGCACGCGTGACGTGGGCGCCGCAGTGTCCGGGCTTCCGCGCGGCTGCACGCTTCTTTTGGAGGACGTGGGCAACCTGGTTGCGAACGAGCTCTTCGCGGAAGGCGGCTTGTCCCCACGTGACCCCGACGCTGCGGCGCGCGAGGTGCTCGGAGGCATCGAACGGCTCGCTCAGGCCGCTGCGTATACGGTGGTGGTCACCGTCGACGTGTTCGCCGATGGGATGCGCTACGATGAAGGGACCGAGGCATGGAGGCGCGCGCTCGCGCGCGTGAACGCGGGCGTGGCGGCGCTGGCAGACCGCGCAGTCGAAGTGGTATGCGGGATTCCCGTGTGGATGAAAGGCGAAGGACCTACAAGGTGAAGATAGTAGAGGCAATCTGCGCGGCGTTCGGAACGTTCTCGCGCATCCCCGTCCCGAAATCGGCTTGGACCGATTTCGGGTCAACCCATGCTCTTGCCGCGTTTCCCCTGGTGGGCCTTGCGGAAGGCTTACTCATGACGGCGTGGGGGCACGTGGCGAACCTGCTCGGCGTGCCCGCGACCATCGTCGCGGCTGTGCTCGTGGCGCTGCCTGTGGCGGTGACGGGAGGCATCCACCTAGACGGGCTCTGCGACACCTCCGATGCGCTTGCAAGTTGGGCCCCGCGCGAACGAAAGCTCGAGATCATGCACGACCCGCGGGCGGGCGCCTTCGGGGTCATCGGTGTTGTCGTGTACCTTATTCTGCAGTTTTCCCTGTTCACCGCGCTGCCGCTTACGGCGGGGACGTTCCTCGCGCTTCTGTGCTCGCTCGTGTTCTCCCGCGCGCTTTCGGGGCTCGCCGTTGAATGCTGGCCTGCCGCGCGGGCGGACGGCATGGCCGCGGGGCTCTCGCCTTCGAAGAAGCGCGCGGCGATCGTTGTGCCGCTTTGCGCTTTCGCTGCGGCTTCGGCTGCAGGGATGGTCGCGTGCGCTCAGGCCGTCGGCGCCCTTATGGCGGTGGCGGGGCTTTTGGCGCTCGCGTGGTACCGCCATGTTGCCCTGTCCCGCTTCGGCGGGGTGACGGGGGATTTGGCCGGATGGTTTCTGCAATGGGCCGAGCTCGCGATGCTTGCCATGCTGGTGGCGGGGGGCATGCTCCTATGATGCTCGTGGTAGGTGGCGCGCATTCGGGGAAGAGGACCTTCGTGCGCGAAAAGCTCGGGTTCGCGGCGGACGATTTCGTCGACGCGGCGCAGCTTGCGGAGGGCGTCGTGCCCGCGGTTTTTGCCGGCCGTGTCGCGTACCGTGCTGAGGAACTCGTACGCACGCTCGACGCTGACCGGGCGCTCGAGCGGCTGATTGGCTTCGACGCAGTGATTCTGACCTTGGTCGGCTCGGGGGTCGTCCCTATGCGTGCGGAAGACGCCCAATGGCGCGAGCGCGCGGGGCGCCTGGGATGCGCGCTCGCTGCGCGCGCCGACGTCGTCGTGCGCATGACGTGCGGGATACCCCAGGTCATCAAAGGAAACCTTGCCGATGCGCCTCGAGGGACGCTGGGCGCGGGCGCGCCTTTGGAAGTCATCTTCGTGCGCCATGGTGCCACGGCGGGCACGGAAGACCATCGCTACAGCGGGGCGGGCACCGACGAGCCCCTGTCGAGCGCGGGCGAGCGCGCTTTGCGCGACCTCGCGTGCTATCGTGACGTGTTCCGTGTTATCACGAGCGGCATGGCCCGCACCGACCAGACGGCGCGCATCCTCTTCCCGAACGCGGAGCTTATGGCGTGCCCCGGTCTGCGCGAGATGGATTTCGGCGACTTCGAGGGGCGAAGCGCCGCCGAGCTTAAAGAGGATGCGCGCTACCGCGCCTGGGTAGACTCCTGGTGCGAGTCGCGCTGCCCGCATGGCGAGGGCAAGAGCGATTTCACCCGCCGCGTCGTCGCGGCGTTTCGGGAGGCGTGCGAATCGGAGCGCGCCCAGGGGAGTGGGCGCGCCGTCTTCGTCGTTCACGCGGGTACCGTGAAAGCGCTGCTCTCCGAGCTAGCTGTCCCGAAAATGGGATACTTCGACGTGCATACCGAGCCGGGTGGTGCATGGGCCGCCACCTGGGATGGGCGCTGCCTTCGCGACGTTCGCCCCGCTTCGGGGGGCGATGCCCGGTGATGACGATTCTTGCCGTCGCCGTCGGGTTCGCGGCCGACCTTGCCTTCGGCGACCCGCGCTGGCTTCCCCATCCCGTCGTTGCCATGGGGCGCGCGATCACGTGGGCCGAAGGCCGCCTGCGGGGCGCATTCCCGCAAACGTCCGCGGGCACGCGCGCCGCAGGGCTTGTGCTCGCCGTGGCGCTTCCGCTTGCGTGTGGGCTTTTGACCATGGGAATCCTGCATCTTTGCGGCATGGTTCACTCCGGCTTGCGCTTCGTGGCCGAGGCATGGGCAAGCTATCAGATTCTCGCGGCATGCGAGCTTCGCCGCCAGAGCCTGGCCGTGGCCCGCGCGTTCTCGAAGGGCGGCCTTGTCGCGGCTCGCGAAGCCGTCGGGCTCATCGTGGGACGCGACACGTCTGTTCTCGACGAGCAGGGCGTTGCGCGCGCCGCCGTGGAAACGGTGGCGGAGAACGCGAGCGACGGCGTCATCGCGCCGCTTTTCTACCTTATGATCGGGGGTGCGCCCTTGGGCATGGCGTACAAGGCGGTGAACACGCTCGACAGCATGGTGGGCTACAAAAATGAGCGCTACATCGACTTCGGCTGCGCCTCGGCGCGCCTCGACGATGCGGTGAACTGGATTCCCTCGCGCTTATCGGCCCTGCTCATGATCGCCGTGTGCCCGATCGTCGGGCTCGACGCGCGCGGGGCGGCGCGCATCTGGCGCCGCGACAGGCGTCGCCATGCGAGCCCCAACTCGGCGCAGACCGAGTCAGCGTGCGCGGGCGCGCTCGGGCTGCGCCTGGCGGGACCCGCGGTGTATTTCGGCAAGCTCGTTGAGAAACCGACGATAGGCGACGCGTCCCGCGAAATCGAGTGGGGCGACATCGCACGGGCGACAAGGCTCATGCTCGCCGCGTCCGTATGCGCGCTCGTCGTCTTCGGCGCCGCGCGCGCGGCGGTCGTGCTCGCCGTGGGGGCGATGGCATGAGGGAAGACCACGCCGCGCCCCAGGCTGCCGGGGGAATCCTGCGCGCCCGTACGCATGGGGGCAGCTCGCAATCGCTCGGCATCGCTTGCGAAGGGGGCGCCTCCGACCTCATTGACTTCTCGGTGAACGTGAATCCGGCAGGCCCCTCGCCGCGCGCCGTCGCCGCAGCTTGCAAGGCGCTTTCTCGAATCGACGCCTACCCCGATAGGGAAAGCCTCGCACTCGTTCGCGCCCTAGGGCGCGCCCAGGGCATTCCCGAAGATACTATCGTCTGCGGCGCGGGCGCGTCTGACATCATCTGGCGGCTCGCCGCGGCGGTACGCCCGAAACGCATCGTCGTGTGCGCGCCGACGTTCTCTGAATATGCGGAGGCGGCATCGTACTACGGTGCATGCGTGCAGGAGTTCCCGCTCTCCGAGGCGGATGACTTCGACGTGCCCGCCTCCTTCGCCCGCGCGATCGAGGGGCCGGGAGACGTGGCGTACCTCTGCAATCCGAACAACCCGACGGGGCGCCTCGTCGACCCCCGCGTGATCGATGCCGCGGCTTGCCGCTGCGAGCAGGTGGGCGCGCTGCTCGTCGTGGACGAGTGCTTCCTCGGATTTGCGCCCGACGCCCGCGAAAGGAGCGTGGCCGCACGCGCCGCGTGTTCGCACCATGTGGCCGTGCTCTCCGCGTTCACCAAGCTCTACGGAATGGCGGGGTTGCGGTTGGGATATCTGATCAGCGGAAACGCCCAACTCATCGAGGGGATTCGCCGGGCGGGGCAGGCGTGGCCCGTCTCCTCGGTCGCCGAGGCCGCGGGCATCGCCGCCCTGGAAGACGTCGAATACGTCTCGCGCACGCGCGATGTATTGGCGGGCGAGCGAGCGTGGCTTTCCCACGAGCTCTCCTCGCTCGGGCTTTCCGTCGTGCCGTCGGATGCGAACTTCCTTTTAGTCCGCACGCCGGCGAAAGACATCCCCGAGCGCCTGTATAAACAGGGGGTTTTGGTCCGCACGTGCGACTCGTTTTCGGTACTGTCCCGTTTCTGGTGCCGCGTCGCGGTGCGCACGCGCAAGGAGAATGCCCGGCTTGCGATGGCGTTCAGCCGCGTGCTTCGGGCGGAAGGCGCATCGGGCGAAGGCGAACCCGACGAACGGGGCGGCGCTTCTTGCAGCGGCGCTATGGCGGGCGCGGATGGCCGAGGCTCGGCGAAGGAGGTCGATACCCGTGGGTAGGGCGAAGCCCATCATGATCCAGGGCACCATGTCGAACGCGGGGAAGAGCCTGCTTGCGGCGGGACTGTGCCGTGTGCTTTCGCAGGACGGCCTGCGCGTGGCTCCCTTCAAGAGCCAGAACATGGCGCTCAACAGCGGTGTCACGGCCGACGGGCTAGAGATGGGGCGCGCCCAGATCATGCAGGCCGAGGCGTGCGGCATCGCGCCCGACGTGCGCATGAACCCCATTCTGCTCAAGCCCGAAAGCGACCACCGAAGCCAGCTCATCGTGGCCGGCAAGGCGCAGGGAGCCTTCGCTGCGAGGGACTACTTCGCGCGAAAGAAGGCGCTCATGCCGCAGATTTTGGAGGCGTTCGATTCGCTCGCGGAGGATAACGACGTCATCGTTATCGAGGGCGCCGGCAGCCCCGCCGAAATCAACCTTTCCGAAAACGACATCGTCAACATGGGGCTCGCGCGCGCCGTGTCCTCCCCCGTGTTGCTCGCGGGCGACATCGACCCAGGCGGGGTGTTTGCCCAGCTCTACGGTACGGTCGCGCTCTTTGCGCCCGAGGATCGCGCGCTTTTGCGGGGACTTGTGGTGAACACGTTCCGCGGCGATGTGGAAATCCTGCGCCCGGGTTTGGCCCCGCTCGAGAAGATGTGCGGGGTTCCCGTCGTGGGTGTCGTGCCGTATCTTACGCTCGACCTGGACGACGAGGACTCGCTCGCGCCGCGCCTATCTGCCCGCGAGGCGCGCGGTGTCATCGACGTCGCCGTCGTGCGTCTTCCGCATCTGTCGAACTTCACCGACTTCGACCCGCTTTCGCGCGTGCCCGGCGTGGGCGTGCGCTATGTTTCCTCGACGACCGATCTGGGCCGACCCGACCTGGTGGTGCTTCCCGGCTCAAAGACCACGCTCGACGCCGCGCGCTGGCTTGCGGCTAGCGGCATCGGAGCCTGTGTACGCGCGCTTTCGGGCGCGGGCACACCGGTGCTCGGCATATGCGGAGGCTACCAGCTCTTGGGAGACGAGCTTTCCGATCCGCACGGCAGGGAAGGCGCTGGCACCGCGCGCGGGCTCGGGCTCATCCCTGCAAGTACGGTGTTCAAGGAGGAAAAGCGCCTCGCCCAGTCGGAGCTGCGCATCACGGGCGCCCAAGGCGCGTTCTCGGTGTGGAACGGCATGACGGCGCGCGGGTACGAGATTCACGACGGCGAAACGACCGTCTCCTGCGCCCCTGCGGGCACGATTGGCGGCAAACCAGAAGGCGCGGCCTGCGGAAACGTGTTCGGAACCTATCTCCACGGCCTGTTCGACGAACCGGGGGTGGCGCTCGCCCTCGCGCGCTCGCTTGCGCGTATACGCGGCCTGCCCGAGAGCGTCGTGGGTGCTGCGGGCGCGGCGTCCGCGGCCGATCACCGTGCGCGCGAGTTCGACCGCCTGGCCGACGGCGTGCGCGGGGCGCTCGACATGGAGTATGTCTACCGCATTATCGAGGAGGGCGTATGATCCACGTGTATCATGGCGACGGCAAAGGCAAGACCACGGCGGCGATGGGCCTCGCCCTTCGCATGCTCGCCGCAGGCCGCCGCGTCGTCGTCGTGCAGTTCCTGAAAGACGGCGAAAGCGGGGAGGCGCGACTGCTCGCCGAGCATTTCGGCGTGCCCGTGTTCGCGGGGAAGGTGTCGGAAAAGTTTACCTGGTCCATGACGTCGGAAGAACTTGCCGCGACGTGCGAGCTGCACGATGGGAACCTTGCTTCCGCGCTCGCCGAGCTCAAGGGCGCGCAGGAGGGGCTGCTCGTGCTCGACGAGGCGCTCGACGCGCTTTCGAAGGGGCTTGTCGACGAGGAGCTCGTGGACCGCGCGCTCGATATGTCCGCGCGCGGCGTCGAAGTAGCGCTCACCGGGCGCGCGCCTTCCCGCAAGATCGTGGAGAAGGCCGACTACATAACCGAGATGCAGTGCGAGAAACACCCCTACGCTCAGGGGATATGTGCAAGGGAAGGAGTGGAGTACTAGATGGATTCCAAGGAGATGGCGCCTGGCGACATCGAGCGGCGCAGCTTCGAGATCATCACCGAAGAGCTCGGCGGCCGCTCGTTCCCGCCGCTCGAAGAGCCCGTCGTGAAGCGCGTCATCCACACCACTGCCGACTTCTCGTACGCCGATTCCCTCGTGTTCACCCATGACGCCGCGCACTGTGCGCTCGACGCACTGCGCGCAGGGGCCACGGTGCTCACCGACACGAACATGGCGCTCGCAGGCATAAGCAAGCCCGCGCTCGCGAAGCTCGGCTGCAAGGCCGTGTGCTACATGGCCGACCCTGATGTCGCCGCGGCTGCGCGCGCCGCGGGTACGACTCGCGCCGTTGCGAGCATGGACAAAGCTTGCGACATCGAGGGTCCGCTCATCGTGGCCGTCGGCAACGCTCCCACAGCACTTCTGCGCCTCGCCGAGCTCATGGACGCGGGGAAGATCGCGCCCGCGCTCGTCGTTGGGGTGCCGGTCGGGTTTGTGAACGTGGTCGAGGCGAAAGAGGAGCTACTCGCGCGACGCGTGCCGGCCATCGTCGCGAGGGGTCGCAAGGGTGGCTCGACCGTGGCGGCCGCCATTATGAACGCGCTGCTCTACCAGATCACGCGCCCAGGCGGCCCGAAGTGACGGCGCCCGCATCCGCGCCGGCGCTGCGCATCTTCGCCGGCACCACCGAGGGCCGCCTTCTGTGCGAATGGGCGAGCGGGGCGGGCATCCCCGCCCGTGCCTACGCGGCAACCGAGTACGGAGGTGAGCTTTTGGGCGAGCTTCCGGGCATCGAGGTGCATGCGGGCAGGCTCGACGAGGCCGACATGGAGCGCGAGCTTTCCGGCGCGCGCATCGTCGTCGACGCCACGCACCCCTTCGCTACGCTCGCAAGCGGCAACATCCGGGCCGCTTCGCTCGCCGTGGGTGCACGATGCCTGCGCCTTGCGCGCCCGGTCGAGGCGCTGCCCAAAGGCGTCGTCTCGGTCGCGTCGATCGCCTGCGCGGCGCGCTTTCTCTCCGAGAACCCGGGTCGCGCGCTTCTCACGACGGGGAGCAAGGAGCTTGCTCCCTACACGCGCGTCGCCGATTTTGCGGAGCGCTTCTTCGTGCGTGTGCTCCCGCTGCCCGGTGCTATAACGAAGTGCATCGACGCGGGGTTTTCGCCGTCGCACGTCATCGGCATGCAGGGGCCCTTCACCCGCGAGCTCAACGAGGCGATGCTTCGGCAGGTGGGCGCCCAGTGGCTTGTGACCAAGGACTCGGGAACCGTAGGCGGCACGGCCGAGAAGATCGCCTCCGCGCACGACGTGGGAGCGCGCTGTATCGTGGTCGCCCGTCCCGCCGAGGGAGGCGGGGCCCTTTCGCTTCGGGAAGTGAAAGACGCGCTCTTACGGGAGTTCGCGCGCTAGGCGCTCGCCGCGCATGCGTGCCCTCCCGCCTGCGAGGAGGAGCGCCCCGAGCAAGCTCGAACCGTACAAGACCGTCATCCGCCAATAGCTCGAGGACGATGCCCGGAACTGGCGCAAGCAGCCCTTCAATAAGTTGCGGTGAAATAGTGTTTGTTTTTGCTGCTAGATAGCACATTCAGTCCCTAATTCACCGCAACTTGTTGGTGGTGGCTTACTGGTAGCGTAGGCACTCCACCGGGTCGAGCTTTGCCGCGCGTCGAGCGGGATAGAAGCCAAAGATTACGCCGATGCCGACCGATACGGCAAACGCGATCAACACTGTCGTAATGGAGAAGCTTGGCGTGATCGTCCCGGTAGCTCCAAACTCGCTCATGATACCCGAGCTTGCGGCAAAGAACGTGAGTCCCCATGCCAGCAGATAGCCAATCAGGACACCCAATAGTCCGCCGGTGACGCACAGCGCCGAGGACTCGGCCAAAAACTGCGCGGTGATATCGCGACGACTGGCGCCCAGAGCACGGCGGATGCCGATCTCGCGGATGCGTTCAGATACGTTGGTGAGCATCATATTCATAATGCCGATACCGCCGACAAGCAGCGAGATGCTGGCGACAGCACCCATGATGAGCGAGAATGCGCCCATAAAGGAGTTGAGTGCATCGATAGCGCTTTTCATGGAGGTTGCCGATACACTGTCGTACTCGTCCTCCTCCTCGATGCCCTTCATCGCGCGCACCTTGGACTCGATGGTTTTGCAGAGCTCATCCATGTCCGTGCCCTCGGCGGCAAGTGCCGTCACGCTGGGGAATGAAGGATTCTCGTCGCCAAACAGTCCGGAGATAGTTTCGCGTGGCATATACAGCGTGAGCGAGCCCATGGAGTCGCTGCCGCCATCAATCACGCCTACAATCTGCACCTCGCCGTTGGACACCTTGATGGTTTTCCCCAGCGCATCCTGTTCGTTGCCGTAAAGCTGATCGGCGCCGTTGCGGCTGATGAGCGCCACGCGCGAGCCTGATTGGGACTCGGCCTGGGAATAGGTGCGCCCCGCAACGAGCTTGCTGGCCCCCACGGCGCCGAGCATGTCGCTATCGACACCCTGTGCCATGACGGTATAGCTTTTATCGCCGGTCTTATACTCGGTATACGCGCTGTCGACAATGCCGATCTGCTCTATCTGCGGCACCAGTTTTTGAAGCTTCTCGATGTCCGACTCGGTGAGTTCTTGCGACGAATAGATTTGCACCATGCGTGCCGCATTGAGACCCAGACTGTTGACCAGGCTGTTTTGGATGCCGCCGATGAGCGAAGTCATGGCGATTACCGAGGCGATGCCGATGACAATGCCCAGGATGGTGAGCAGGCTGCGCCCCTTGTTGGCTTCGAGCGAGTGAAGGGCTTCCTGGATGAGATCGCGGGCGCTCATGCCACCACTCCTTTCGTCGGGTTGACGCAGGCGGAAATCATGGGCAGGCTATCTACGGCGCTGCGCAGGGTTCGCGGTGCATGTGGAATATACGCGCCGTCGTGAATGCGACCGTCGCGGATGGTCACGGCACGGTCGGCCTCGGCGGCGATGCTGGGGTCGTGTGTGATAAGCACGATGGTTTTGCCGCGCTTCTGGAGCTTATGGAAGGTCTCCATCACAAGCGCTCCGGTAGCGGAGTCCAGGTTTCCCGTCGGCTCATCGGCTAGGATGATGGGCGGGTCATTGACGAGGGCGCGCGCGATTGCGACACGCTGCATCTGGCCGCCCGAGAGCTCGGATATGCGGTGGTCCCAGTGGTCGACCGGCAGCGTGACGGCCTGCAGCGCGTGCACGGCGCGCATCTCGCGCTGGCTACGGGGCACATTGGTGTAGGCCAGCGGCAGCATCACGTTTTCGATAACCGACAGGCGCGGCAGCAGGTTGAAGCTCTGAAAGACAAAGCCAATGCTCAGGGCGCGGACTTCGGTGAGCTCGTCATCGTCAAGCTCGGCCACGTTGAGCCCTTGCAGGTAGTAGTCGCCCGCCGTCGGTTTGTCCAGGCAGCCTAGGATGTTCATGAGCGTTGATTTGCCCGAGCCCGAGGGGCCGGTGATAGCGACGAATTCGCCGGGTTCTACCGCCAGGCTCACGTTGTGCAGGATGTGGGCGCAACCCGCCTCGCTCTCAAAGATGCGGTGTACGTTGCGGATGTCGATAACGGGACGCATTACATGCCCTCATCGTCAGACATACTGCCCGAATCCGCGCTGTAGCCGCCGTCAGCCGTTGCGTTCGCTCCGGTGTCCATGACGAGGGTGTCGCCATCGCGCAGCTTGGTAACCGGCACGTTGGGGTTGATCTCGTTGCCCTGGTCGTCGCGCTTGACCTGTGTCTTGCCGACTACGGCTTCGTTGTCGTTTTGCGTCACGACGGTCACCTTCACGCGACGGGTTTGCTTGCCCTCGTCATCAGTCGCCACGTTGACGTAATAGTGTTCGCCGTCTTCGGTCATGAGCGCCATCGTCGGCACC
>DBEZGO010000054.1:0-6694 GCA_048189345.1 Collinsella sp. | reverse complement strand
ACGGGTATGCCAGAGGACCAAGACAACCCGAGTGATTCGGATGGCTGTCCCGCCTATGCCACAAGCGCTCTGCATACCGATAGCATGCTCTTCGACGAGGAAATCCTTCTCAAAGGCCTCGATGTCTACAAACGATTGCTTGACTTGGAGTGATGATGAGGCGCCGACAGACTGCCGTGTATAGTCCTGGTGGGTGCGGGTGCGGCCTGCTGCTGCTTCCGGTTATTGCTGTGAGCATTGGCGTGATGTTTGCGCTTGCTGGGCTTGCCGCGGCGGCGCTCGTGCTGTTTATCACTGCCATCGGCGTGACGATTTGGCTCTGCCGCAATCGCGAGCAACGCCGTGCCGACGGTAAAACCAATGTCGGCTGGGTCGTCTTTCTGATCATTGCGTACCTGCTGAGTGTCAGCTACCTTGTTTTCTTTGTCCTGTTGATGATCAGTGCTTTTACCGGGGAATCCGTCACGGTGGGTTGATCACTGCTGGCAGACGGTCGCGCAAAGTGCGTTTGCTCGGCGTTTGGATAACTGCATTGGTCGTTTACCGCAACCTTAGCTCTCAGCTAATGAATTCAAGTTCAATCCTTCCTACGATGTGCTGTGTGCCGGCACGGTAGCCGGATCGTAGGAAGGATGAATAATGGCAAAAGAGGGAAAGAAGCCGATCGGCAAGATTGTCCTAGGCATCATCGTGGTGCTGGTTATTGTCGGTGCCGTGGGCTCTATGGGCGACAACTTAACCGATTCGTCTGCGAGCGATTCGGCAAAACCTGCCGAGACGACACAGCAGGCTGAGGAGCGAAAAGAACCGCAAGAACCGTATACCATTGCTGACGAGGCTGAAGACACTTCCAATCAGTTTACCTATAAGATCACGGGCACGCTGACCAATAACACGGACAAGGAAAAGAGCTACATTCAGATTGAATATGTTCTGTACGATGCCGATGGCAACCAGGTTGGAACGGCTCTTGCAAACACCAATCATCTGAAGGCGGGCGGCTCCTGGAAGTTCGAGGCGCTGGGTACGGTGTCTCCCGATCAGGTCGTCAGTTGGGAGCGCTCGGATGTGAGCGGTTTCTAGCATGTTGCATGCACAGGGGGAGGTGAGGTCGTATGCCCGATAAAAAGCTGACTGACGAGTTGCTCAATGAGCTTCTCGACGCGCCAAACATCGATGGCTATATCAAAGAACACGACTTTGCCGCCCCGTCGCTTTCGGACTACCTGAAGCAGCTGCTGCAGGAAAAGGGCTTGGAGCGCTCGCACGTGGTTCGTATGGCCGATCTCAATGAGACCTTTGGCTATCAGATCTTTACCGGTGCGCGTCATCCGAGTCGCAATAAGGTGCTGCAGATTGCCTTTGCGATGGCGCTGACGCTCAAAGAGACCAACCGTGCGCTGACGGCTGCCGGGGTAAGCGTTCTTAACTGCAAGGACCGCCGCGATGCGATTATCATCTTTTGCATCGATCGCGGGTGCAGCCTCCAAAAGGTCAACGAGGAGCTGTATCGCTTTGGCGAGGAGACGGTGAGTTAGCGGCTGATATCTGAGCCGGCGGAGCTGTCGAACAGCGATGCAAACGAACGGGGCGCGGATGCCATGGGGTGTCTGCGCCCTGCGCTATGATGGAGGCTATGGATACTCAGACCCCAACATATTCCGATGATGAGTTGACCGCAGCGCTTGCCGAGCACCTGGCGTCGCTCGATCGTGACGATAGCTATCGCGTGGAGCGTGTACTTAAGCGCTCGCCCGTTGAAACAACCGAGCTTGTGTACTTTGAAGGAACCGGCGGTGGTTCGCTCGGCCCCTTTGTCCGTAAACGCATCGATGCTTCGGCTCAAATCGGCGGGGCATACGGGCGTTTGTTTGCCGCTCAGCGGGCAGGCAGGCGTTTTGAGCACCTGCCCAGAATCGTCGATTGTCGTCGTGTGGGCGACGAGCTCAACGTGGTTATGGAATACATCGAAGGGGAGACGCTCAGGGCGCTGGTGTACCGTCTGGGAGCCACCCCCGATTATGCGCGTGAATTGTATCCTGCCCTATGCGATGCCGTGGGCGAGCTCCACGCCGGTTTTGCAATGGCGGGGGAGACGTCGGCGCCGGAGATCCATCGCGACCTCAAGCCGTCGAATATCATCGTGACGGGTGCCAACTATATGCCTGATGACGGCCTGACGTTTTCATCGCTGGTGATTATCGACTTGGGGATCGCGCGCGTATGGCGCGATGGCGCCGATGCCGACACCGTCAAGTTTGGGACACGACCCTATGCGCCGCCCGAGCAGTATGGGTTTGGGCAGACGAGTGTGCGCAGCGACGTCTACGCGCTTGGTGCCCTGTTGTTCTTCTGCTTGACGGGAGTCGACCCTAAACCAGGGCTCGACATGCGCGAGCAATGCGAGGCGCGCGGCATTCCCACTCCACTTACCGATGCCGTCTGCATGTCGATGGCGCTCGACCCGGCCAAACGTTTTGCGAGTGCGGAAGCGTTGGGACGGGCGACGCGCGCGGCATACGATCTAAGTCGTCCCGTGCGGCCTCCTGCGCCTGCGCCTGTCCGTACTCCGGCCTCGGAGACGGCGTTGACGCCCCAAGGGCTCCAGAACCCCGCAGGGCTTCCTAGGCCTGCCGCCTCCGCTGCATGCGGTCTGCTCTCTCGCGTTCCGGAGTCTCTGGGGCGCATTTGGAATACGCTCGTCTGCTTCTCGCTGCTTGTGTTCTTTGCCGGAAGTCACTTTGCCGTCTTTCATCCCACCGGAGCAAACCAAAGCTACCCGACATGGCTTCTCATAATCGAGTATTTTTTCTTTGTCGATGGCCTTATGGTGCTTATGCATTTTGCGCTGCTCGATAAGCGCCGTCTTCGTCGGCGATTCGCGCTGCTCGACAGCTATCGCGGCAAGAAACTCGCGAAACTCTGGCTCAAGGCATTGGGCGTGCTGCTCCTGTGCATGATCGTCATAGTCGCGGTTGCCAATGCGACTGGCGTCGTCGATACCTCCGCTACCTAAAAGAAAAGGGCCCCATTGGGGCCCTTTGCAGTTGCACTTAGATGCGGTTCATCTGAGCGGCGACTTTGTTGTACCAGTCCTGCCACGTGGGCGGGCAGTACTTTTTGGCCGCTGCCGGGGTAAGGGTGGAGCCGTAGTTGGCGCCCAGATAGGCAACGTGAGCGGAGATGCCCTCGCTCCAGCTGCCAAAGCTGCGCCAACCGCCGCCACGGGCACTCCAGCCCCAGGCGTTGTAAGAATTGGCGCAATAAGCACCCTTGGTGCTCTCGATGCAGGCGATGGCGGGGGACCAACGGGGATCGACACCGGTATTCCAAGCGGCGACGGCAAAGTTATAGCCCTGGCCTGCCATGGGGGAGCCGGCGAGATAATTGTCGATGCGGCTCGTCCACTCATTAATGAACGAATCGTAATCGGAGCTACCGGTATTGGCGTTGTTCACCGTGGTGTCGATGGTGGTGTTGGTGTTAGTGGCCTGGCTGCTGGAATTGCTGCCGCTCACGCCCTCGCCCGAGAGCTTCTCGGCGGCAGCGGCCTTATCGGCCTCAAGCTTGGCAAGCTCGGCGGCATTTTCCTGCTCGGCTTTTGCCTGTGCCTCGCTGCGGAGCTGCTGGGCCTGCGCCAGCGCATCCTCGGCGTTTTTCTGCTCTGCCTCAAGCTGAGACTTGGCCTGCTGGAGCTCAGCCTTGTTCTTCTCGAGTTCGGTTTGCATGTTATTGAGCTGTTCGATCTCGTCGACGCTCGAGCTCGTGATCTGGTTGGTGTATTTGCAGGTCGTGATGAACTCACCCAGGCTCTGCGCGTTGACCAGGAAGCTCACGATGGGATTGGTGCCCTTCTGATACTTGTACAGATCGCGCATGGCGGAGCTTGCCTTGGCCTGCTGCTCGGGAAGCTTGGCCTCGATTTCCTCGATGCTTGCCTCATTGGAGTCAATCTGCTTTTGCAGGTCATCGAGTTTGGTGCGGGCGTCGTTGTAGGCGCTCGTGGCGGCTTCGATCTTCTGCTGGGCTGCGGAAAGCTGGTCCTGCGTTGCCTGCGAGGCGGCATACGCCGCAACGGGGGAGAGCATCGGCGTGGCCGTCAGCGCAACGGCGAGCGCGGCACTCGTGATGATGCGAGCCGGCTTCGACGCAATGAGCGCTGCGGTGCGATGATTCGAATGCTGCATCCAGTCCCTCTGCAATCAATCGTAGGTTATGGTTCGAACGGTATTCTACTACTGCTTTCGACCTCAACTTGAACCTTAAAGGTTCCAAAGGGTCAAGTTGAACTTGAGGCTTTGGCTTTGACCTGCAGTTATGATGAATTGTTGAGAAACCATAGAGTTCAACTTTAACGTTACAGAGCTCTGTTTGAGAGGAGTTTTGGGCTGTAAAAGCCATCTCAACGTGGGGTTTTATAACTACAGCGTGCCCTTCTGGCGAGCCTGCTCAATCTCTTCGAGGGCCTCGGCGGGGGTGAACGAACAGGTGCCGTCGCCGAGTTTGATTACCTGGATATCGTCGCCGACGTAGACCTCTCCGCCCTTTAGTGCCACGCCAAAAACGCCCTCGTGGGGAAAGATGCAGTCGCCGGCGAGATAGTAGATGGCACAGCGTGTGTGGCAGACCTTGCCGATTTGGCTGATTTCGACAAGCACCTCGCTGCCAAGCTTGAGCTGTGTGCCCAAGGGGAGCGAGAGCAGGTTGATGCCCCGGGTTGTGAAGTTCTCTCCGAAGTCGCCCTCGTGCACATCGAGCCCGCGCGCCTGCGCCGTCTGGATAGACTCTGCAGCTAAAAAGGAAACCTGGCGGTGCCAATGCCCGGCGTGTGCGTCGGAGGCGAGGCCAAATTGCTCTATAACGGTGTCGTGCCCGTCGGCGACGGGCGACTTGCGCGTGCCCTTGTGTGCCGACGTGTTGATCGAGACGATGCGGGCGGGTCCGTTGTAGGCGTCGTTTGCCGTGCACAGGGGAGCGGTCGCTTTCGCACGTTCCGCCAGCTCGCGCCTCGCGGCATTGAGGATGGGATTATCGGTCGGATGGTCTTGGGGCACGTGCGCGCCTTTCGCTCGAGGATGTCAATACACTGAATCCTACAACAATGGTAGGTTCATTGCCCGTTGTCATACAACGGTGAGCGCCGTCTTCGTGCTGGCCTTCGTGCTGGACGATTACGTCGATTGCCATAGATACGGTGGAGCTTTGGGCGCCGGCGGCTTGGCACGCTAGAATAAATCAGTTGCGCAAAGACCGCCCGTTGTGTGGGCAGTTCATGATAGGAAGTTTCCATGGCATTGCAATTTACAGAGCGCGAGTTCATTCCCGTGCTGCTTGGTGGCGACATCAACGCCTATTCGGTGGCGCGCGCCTTCTACGAGGAGTACCAGGTCAAGAGTCTGGTCTTTGGCAAGTATCAGACGGGTCCCGCGTACCGCAGCCAGATTATCGACTACACGCCCAACGTGGATATCGACACCATGCCCGTGATGCTCAAAACCGTCAACGGCATTGCCCAAGCGCATGCCGACAAGACTATTGTCCTTGTGGGCTGCGGCGACAACTATGTCGCTCTCGTGGCTCAAGCCAAGGATGCTCATGAGCTGGCGGATAACATCGTCGCTCCCTACGCGCCCTACAGCATGCTCGAGCAGTGCCAGAAGAAGGAGATCTTCTACGAGCTGTGCGAGAAGCATGGCGTGCCCTATCCGCACACGTTTACCTTTACCAAGGCGATGCTCAATGCCCAGGGTGAGGCGCCTGCCGAAGTGCTCGACCAGATTGATTTTCCTTACCCGATGATTCTGAAGCCTTCTGACGGCATCATGTGGTGGCAGCATGAGTTCGAGGGCCAGAAGAAGGCCTATGAGATTGCCGACCGCGCCGAGCTGGAACAGGTCATTCGCGACTCGTATGCCAGCGGCTACACCGACGACCTGATCTTGCAGGATCGCGTGCCCGGCAACGACGAGTACATGCGCGTGCTCACCAGCTATTCCGACCGCAACGGTAAGGTCCGCATGATGTGCCTGGGCCATGTGCTACTCGAGGAGCATCAGCCCCACGGTGTCGGCAACCATGCCTGTATCATTACCGAGCCCAACGACGAGCTCATGGGCGGCGTGCGTAAGTTGCTCGAGGACCTTCACTTTGTGGGCTATTCCAACTTTGACGTAAAGTACGACGAGCGCGACGGCTCGTTTAAGTTCTTCGATTTCAACACGCGCCAGGGCCGCAGCAACTACTACGTTACCAACAGCGGCTTTAACGTTGCCAAGTATGTGGTGGACGAGTATGTGTTCAACCGTCCGTTTGAGCCGGAGTTTGTGACGGCTCAGGACGAGGCCCTGTGGATGGTCGTCCCCATGGGCGTCGTCGACAAGTACGTCAAGGATCCCGAGCTGCGCGCTAAGGTGCATCGCCTGGACAAGGAAGGCAAGGGCGCCGACCCTTCGTTTATGAAGGGCGACTTTGTCTTTAACCGCTGGCTGCGCATGTGGCACACCAAGCTGCGCCACTTTAAGCTGTTCAAGACGTATTACAAGTAGATGAGCGCGGCGCCCGTCCGGTTTGCATCGGGCGGGCGCGGGTATGATACGCGCAATTGCGCAAGCGTCACCAAGGAGGCGGCGATGGAAAAGCTGGGAGTTATCGGCGGCATGGGCGCCGAGGCCACGTCGTATTACTACGACCAGGT
>DBEZGO010000053.1:0-20947 GCA_048189345.1 Collinsella sp. | reverse complement strand
GCGCTCATAGGTGCCCTGCGTCATGTAAAGCGTGTTGCCCAGATAGTTAAGCGAAATGTCGCTGACTTTGACCTTGGCAACATTGAGCGACGAATCCTGGACGTGAGCCGTATCGCCCGGCTGAATCCCCAGCACCAGCTGTGAACTTTTACTCAGATACACGTCTCCGTCACGCAAAGGCAGCGGTTCTTTGGACTCATCCTCCAGACGCACGTAATCGCCCAAGTCACTCGTGCGGTCATCGGGCACCACGATCAGCTGCACGGTCTCGCTCTTGCCGCCAAACGTAAAGGTGACGTTGTCGGTCATAATCGGCAGGGTCGAGGTCACGGTCACGTTGAAATCATTGGCCGCGCTGCGCTCATCCAATGCCGCGCACGTCTGCGAAAAATCGTCGGGATTGGCGACCGCCAGCAGGTCGTAGCGCGTGATATGCCCGTACTGTTTGGGCGAAAGCGCCACCGACGTATCGCGGATGCCCATACCGCAGATCACGAGCGCCGTGCAGCCGGCGATACCGAAGATGGTCATAAAGGCGCGCTTTTTGTAGCGGAACAGGTTACGCGCCGCCACCTTGTTTAAGAAGCCCATGCGGCGCCAGATAAATCCGATACGCTCGAGCAGAATGCGCGAGCCGGCGCGCGGGGCCTTGGGACGCATGAGCGAGGCTGGGGTCTCGGCCATCTCGTGGCGGCAGGCGATAATCGTGGCACCCACCACGCCCACGGCAAACAGCGCCACCGACACGAGCGACGACACGATGTCGTACGAGAGCAGCATCTGGGGCAGCGAGTACATGTCGTCGAACACCGTAAACAGGAACAGCGGCAGGCCCACAAATCCGATGATGTTGCCGAGCACGCCGCCGATCAGACATGCCCACAGCGCATAGTCCACGTATTTGGACAGGATGCGCTCGCGTGAATAGCCAAGCGCCTTGTACAGGCCAATAAGCGTGCGCTCCTCCTCGACCATGCGCGTGGCAGTGGTAAGACTGATGAGCACAGCGACGACAAAGAAGATAAATGGGAAAACCGTGGCGATGGCCTCGATCGAAGAACTGTCGCTCTCGACGCTCGAGTAGCTTGCGATGTTACCGCGGTCCTGAATGTACCAGGTGCATTCACCAAGGTCAGAGAGCTCGGCGCGGGCATCGGCAAACTGCTGGTCGGCGGCGGCACGGCGCTGGTCCAGGTCGGCTTGCGCCTGCGCACGCTCGTCGCTGCCCTCCGCCATGCGATTGATGTTGTCCTGCTCAATCCCAAAGAGCATATTCGCCTGGCGCTCGGCCGCATCCAAGCTTGCCGGCGTGTCGACCGTCAGTTCCTGAGCGCGCGCCTTCTCACGCTCCTCGCGGATCTTCTCGATATTGCCCTTGACCTCGTTGATCTTTGTCGTGTAGGCATCTGAATAGGAGTTAAGACTCTTGGCTCCCTCGACGATCACGTGGACTGCGGAGTAGGAAGAAGATGTCGCGGCATCCTCGCTCACATAGAACTTATAGTCCGCAGCCGAAGCAGCGCGAAAGGCGTTGACTGTCGAGTCGGAGCTCACGTCGGTAGGATCGAGGACCTCGGCCGTAATGGTGTAATCGCCCGCGGCAAACTGATCCTTGGCACTTTGGTTGGACGAGCTCGCGTCATTGGCGGCAAAACTCACCGTATCGCCGAGCTTTTTGCCCGAAGCCTTCAGGAACTTCGAAGTCACCGCGACTTCATCGGCGCTCTCGGGCAAATCGCCGCTCACCAACACCGGTTGATCGATGTTCTCCTTGGAGAGACTCTGCACGACCACGCGTTCGCGCGTTGTGCCCACGGCGGTGTAGGCGGTCTCGGTGTAGATGCCCTCGGCCGTCTCGACGCCGTCGACCTCTTGGATAGCCGCAAGATCGTCGCGCGTAAGGCCATAGGTCGACTGCACGTTGATGTCATAGACATTCTGCTGATCAAAATAGGCGTCGACCGAATCGCACAGGTCCTCGCAGCCCGCCTTGAGGCCGCACATCACGCTCACGCCGAGCGCGGTGATCACGACGATAGACAAGAAACGTTTGAGGCTGCCGCGAATCGTGCGGTAGATGCCACGGCGAAAAACCGTCGGCACCATATCGTTTGAGCTTTGGGCAGTACGGTAGGTCGCGAACTCCCGATCGCGACCCGTGTGCTCCGTATCGTGGTTTTGGCTGTTTTGGCGATCCTGGTCCATGGGCGCTACCACTCGATCGTCTCGATCGGCACGGGATTTTGCTGGACCGTCTCGCTCTCCACGCGGCCGCTCTTAAAGCGGATCAGGCGATCGGCCATGGGCGCCAGTGCGGAGTTGTGGGTGATGATAATGACCGTAATGCCCTGCTTGCGGCAAGTGTCCTGCAGCAACTGCAAGATCTGCTTGCCGGTTTTGTAGTCGAGCGCACCCGTAGGCTCGTCGCACAAAAGCAGCTTGGGGTTCTTAGCCAGTGCGCGGGCGATGGACACGCGCTGCTGCTCGCCACCCGAAAGCTGTGCCGGAAAGTTGCCCAGGCGCTCGCCCAGGCCAACCTGGCGAAGCGTCTGTTCGGCATCGAGCGAATCGGGGCAAATCTGCGCCGCAAGCTCGACATTTTCGAGCGCCGTCAGGTTGGGGACCAGATTGTAGAACTGGAAGACAAAGCCGACGTCGGCACGGCGGTATTCCACGAGCTGCGCCTCGTTGGCGGAGCTCACGTCGCGCCCGTCCACCGTCACGGTGCCGGAGGTCGCCGTATCCATGCCGCCCAGAATGTTGAGTGCCGTGGTCTTGCCGGCACCCGAAGCACCCAGAATGATGGCGAGCTCGCCGCGCTCGACCGTAAAGCTCGCGCCGTCGAGCGCATGAATGCGGGCGTCGCCCTCGCCGTATGCTTTGATGACGTCTTTGAATTCGATATAGGCCATCGATTAATTCCCATCTGGTCGGATAACTCTTTAGTATTACCCATTTCCCACCGACCAAAAAGGGACAGGTTTATTTTGGCAGGTTTTATATGGGGAAACGGCAGCTATAGATGAGGCTACGAGGAGGCAGGGAAATCATCGACGGGGTCAGGCCGACCGCCAAACACAACGCACGCATCTCTATCTGTCAGCCAAATCATTCGAACAGCTGTTCGTTTCTATGATATGATTCCGCTATCTAAGCAGGCCAATACGCAGAAAGGCGGCCAACATGGCGTTCGACTTTAAGAAGGAATGCAAGGAGCTCTACAAACCTGCAAGCAAGCCGAGTATCGTAACTGTCCCGCCTATGAGCTACGTTGCTGTTCACGGAAAGGGCGACCCAAATACCGAAGGTGGCGAATATCAAAACGCCCTGCCGCTGCTTTACGGCATCGCCTATATCGTTAAGATGTCGAAGAAAGGCTCAAGGAGTATCGAGGGCTATTTCGACTTTGTGGTACCGCCGCTCGAGGGATTCTGGTGGCAAGACTCCCCGAGCGGCGACATCGATTATGTACGCAAGGACGATTTCAACTTTATCTCGTGCATCCGCCTGCCCGATTTCGTCACCCAAGATGACTTTGACTGGGCAGTCGCGGAGGCCACGACCAAAAAGAAACTGGACTTTTCCGCCGTCGAGCTGCTTAAAGTTGACGAGGGTCTCTGCGTTCAATGCATGCACACCGGGCCCTACGACAACGAACCGGCGACCGTAGACGCTATGCATGAATACGCGACCGAGCTGGGCTATGTCCCCGACCTCTCAGACACCCGTTTACATCACGAAATCTATCTCTCCGATCCACGCAAATGTGCACCGGAGAAACTTAAGACTGTGGTTCGTCATCCTATCAAGCGCGCTGAATAGCGTGGAGCGTCATCTCACGCGCTAGGTTTTAAGCCAGCCAACCAGCCGCCTCCTAGGCCGTCCGGTAATTATCTTGACGCGGCCCGTCGCATCTTATAAGTTTGTTTTGCTAAAGCTGGAAAGCCTCTCAACGATGCGCAACTCCAGCTCTTTTTCTATCAAGAGGCTTAAATGAAATACCGGAAGTCGCGGATATCCATCAACGAACAAATAGCACTATTGACAGAATACAGGGGTCTTAAGTGCTCTGATCAAAGCGAACTCGAGCGAGCTTTGGTCGAAGTCGGCCACTACAGACTGTCGGCCTACTGGTTTCCCTACAAAACCAAATGCAAGTCCGGGATTACCATCTTTCGCGAAGGCACAACATTCGAAACCATCATCTACACGTATGAATTTGACCGAGCCCTCCGGCAGTTAATGTTTGATGCGGTCGGCAGAATTGAGATCTACCTCAAAAGCAGAATTGCCTATCTTGCCTCTGAGGAACGCGGGCCTTTCTGTTACCCAGATGTCGCCATAACGAGGCTCAACTCGGCATGTCCATCGCGCTTTGCGCCGCGCTGGGCTACGCAGCCGTCTTTGGCGGCGCAACCAATACGCTGCTCCACCCATCCTGATTGGCTGCGAAGTCTTCGGTTTCGGTAATCTGCCGGCATTCTTCATCGTCTGCGTCGCGGCTTACCTGTTCAACATGGATAAGTCGATCTATGCCCTGCAGAAGCGGGCGTAGAAAGATGTCCAAGCAAGTGGTCTCAACCGGAAACGGCATCCCACTCTAAGGCTGTATTCCGGGACACGGTTTCCGTTTGGGACGCCATTCGGAAAGCGCATCCCGTTCTTTCACGGCGTCTTGGCTATGCAAAGTGCTCAAACGTTATTCCTCGTACGCGCCCTCGAGCCGAAGCAGCCACTCCTTGCGGTCAAGCCCGCCGGCATATCCGTTAAGCGAGCCGTCGGCGGCAACCACGCGATGGCACGGCACAATGATCGAAATAGGATTCCGCGCGACCGCGGCCCCCACGGCACGGGGAGACACAACAGGTGCTTCGTTTCCCGGTACACGATGTCGAGCCGCAACACGCTGGGCGATCTCACCATACGTAGCGACCTCGCCACGCGGGATAGAAAGCAGCTCAAACCAAACCTCACGCTGAAACGCCGTGCCAATCATATGCAACGGCGGCGTAAACCGAGGCTCCTGCCCCGCAAAATAAGCATTCAGCCAAGCCCAAGAACGCTCAAGCACCGAAGAAGCCGCGCCATTTGCCGGACTCACCGAAGACATCCCACCGGTACCAGAAACCGCATCGGCGCCTTCAACATGTTCGGGATCTTCTTTGAGAAGCGTGGAGCCAAAGTGCTCCTGCCCCTCAAACCAAAGCCCCGTCAAACCGCGGCCATCAGCGGCAAGCAGGATTTCGCCCAAAGGCGAAGCAAACGTCGTCGTGACCACCAGCGGCTCCTTTCAAAACTCCGCAACATAATACCGCGAATTGTGCAGACAACCCCACAGATACGTCTGGGCGGGCTCGCAATTGCTTAAGCGAAGCTGTTTTCCCCAATCAAGCGAAGAAGACGCAGGGCTTCGACGCCAGAGAGGTACCTCTATCAGCTGAGCTCTAATACTTTCCCGAGAAGTGAACGAGTAAAAACGAAGCCCCGGAGCATCCACACCTTTAGCCCAAAAAACCGCAGGATTCACGCTGTAAAACCGCAGGAAATAGCGGTCAAAATATGCCAATGCTTCGGGGGTCCAAATAAGCTCGTTCACTTCACGGGAAAGTATTAGACCCCGATTCACCCCAACCCCAAAGTCGCCCCAGGCAGCAGGCGCGACAGCGCCGCGGCTGCCGTCACGGCCCCACAGTCACCCCAGGCAGCAAGCGCAACGCGCCGCAGCTGCCGGCCGCGCCCCACAGTCCCCCCAAGGCGGCAGACGCAAAGCGCCGAGGCCGCCGCCGGGACCAGGGCCCGCAACAGCCACGCGCCCCCACATCAACCCAGCGGCCCCAACCAACAACGACCCCATCGCAGGCCGCTTACAGCAGCGTCACCGCAGGCGGGGCCGGGCTTAGTTTTCAGAACACTCCGCAGACCAGTGTGGCGCCTTGTCCGTGGCTCCGAAGGAGCAGGACAAGGCGCCACACATGGTCGAGGACGTTCTGAAAACTAAGCCCGGCCCCGCCGGACAGGTCACACTACTCGCAGAGCAGCTTAGCGATCTGGACGGCGTTGGTTGCCGCGCCCTTACGGATTTGGTCGCCGCAGCACCAGAAGGTGATGCCGCGCGCAGCCTCGGGGTTCGAGATGTCGCGGCGCACACGGCCAACCCAAATCAGGTCCTGGTCGGAAGTGTCCATCGGCATGGGGAAGCGATCGTGCGCATCCTCGGCGCTCATGTTGTCAACCAGCTTCACGCCCGGAGCGGCGGCCAGCGCAGCACGGGCCTCGTCAACCGTAATGTCGCGCTCAAACTCGAGCGTAATGCTCTCGGAGTGCGAACGCAGCACGGGCACGCGCACGCAGGTGCAGTTCACGCGCAGTTCGGGCAGATGCATGATCTTGCGGCCCTCGTTCTGCAGCTTCATTTCCTCGGAGGTAAAGCCCTCCTCCTTGACGCCGCCAATCTGCGGAATCAGGTTACTCGCGAGCTGGGCGGCAAATGCGCGCGGCTCGGGAATCTCCTCGCCACGGCCCAGAGCGGCCAGCTGAGCCTCGAGCTCGGCCATACCGGGAGCGCCAGCACCCGAAGCCGCCTGGTACGTCGAGACGATCATGCGCTTCACGCCGGCGAGCTGATGCAGCGGCCACGTGGGAACCAGGCCGATAATGGTCGCGCAGTTGGGGTTGGCGATAAGGCCGTGATGCCACTTGATGTCGTCGGCATTGATCTCGGGCACGACCAGCGGTACCTCGGGATCCATACGGAAGGCATGGCTGTTGTCGACCACGACGGCGCCGCGCTTGACGGCCTCGGGCAGTAGCTCCTTCGCAATGTCGTCGCCGGCGGCTCCAAGCACAATGTCACAGCCCTCAAAGGCCTCGGGGCAAGCTTCTTCGATCACGATCTGCTCGCCGCGGAACTCGACGGTCTTGCCCGCGGAGCGTGCACTTGCCAGCAGCTTGAGCTTGCCGACCGGGAACTCCTGCTCGTTTAAGCACTCGAGCATCTGGGTGCCCACGGCTCCCGTCGCGCCCAAAATAGCAACCGTGTACTGTTTCATGCTTCCCCCTTTAAAGGTTGTGGCTTTTGCCCGCACGCCGAGCAGGCCGATTATTGTTGCCAGTGTATACAAGAACGGGGCGGGCACGAAACCCGCCCCGTCGAAACTAAACCGAAACGAAACGCCCCGCGCTAGATTTTTGGCACTTGTCCCAAAAAGCCACCGGGATAGCAGCTACTTGTGGAGCGAAGCCAGGGCGGGATCGACCGGCGCGGGAGCCTCCAGGTCAGAGACCTTCACAATGCCGTTCTCGTCGGAGAAGGCACGGTAAATGGTCCGAATCGCTAGGTCGAAGTCCTTCTCCTCGACACCGATAATGATGTTGATCTCGTCGCAGCTCTGCGAAATCATACGCACACTCACGCCGGCCTGACCAAGCATGCCAAACAGATGGCCCGAGATGCCGGCACGACCGCGCAGGTTGCGGCCGACGGTCGCGATAAGTGCCAGACCCTCGACAACCTCGATCTCGAGCGGCTCGACCTCCTGCTGGATGTCGCCCACGAGCGAGTACAGTGAATCGTGAACGTCCCGCTCCTGCACCACGGCGCCAAAGCGGTCGACACCGGTGGGCATGTGCTCGACGGAAACGTCATAGCGCTCGAAGACCGAAAGCGCGCGGCGCATAAAACCGACACGGGGTTTGGTGCGGTCGCGGGCAACGTTGATGGCGACAAAACCGCGCTTGCCGGTCACACCGGTAATGATGGGCTCCGCCTCGCCCTCGTCAGCCGTCTCGCTAATGATGGTGCCGGGGTCCTGCGGCGCGTTGGTGTTCTTGATGACCAGCGGAATGCCTGCCTCGCGCACGGGAAACACGGCTTCCTCGTGCAGGACGCTTGCGCCCATGTACGAAAGCTCGCGCAGCTCCTCGTAGGTAACGCGCGCAATGGGCTGAGCCTCCGGAACAATACGCGGATCCGCAGAATAGAAACCCGAGACGTCGGTCCAGTTCTCGTATAGGTCGGCGCCCAGGCACTTAGCCAAAATCGAGCCCGAGATATCGCCGCCGCCACGATCGAGCAGCTTGATCTGGCCCTCACGCGTCGCGCCGTAGAAACCGGGCATAACAAAGCCGCCCTGCTGACCGTACTCCTGCACCAGCTCGGAGGTGCGGTTCATGCTGAGCGTACCGTCGTGATGGAACGCAACGACCGTCGCGGCATCCAGGAACGGCAGGCCCAGGTACTCGGCCATCAGGCGAGCGGTGAAGTACTCACCGCGGCTCACGAGCTCCTCGGTGGAGTAACCGCCCGAGCGGGCGCGCTCGGCAAAGGCCGCGAACTCCTCACGGATGGGATAGGTGAGCTCCAGCTCGTCAGCGATATCAAAATAGCGCTGGCCAATGTCCTCAAGCAGCTCCTCACACGACACGTGGTACTTAACGTGCGCATTGACCAGATAGAGCAGGTCGGTCACCTTGGTGTCACCCTTAAAACGGCGACCGCAGGCGGAAACCACCACAAAACGGCGAGCCGGGTCGGCATCGACGATGGCCTTGATCTTCTTGAAGTGTTCGGCGTCGGCGACCGACGAGCCGCCAAACTTGGCAATCTTAATCATGGGCTGGAGGTTACCTTTCTAAAAAGCCTCTGCGAACCTATTTTGCACGCTCTGATACCATGGTTTCACCGATTGGGACCAAGGCATCCGAGGAGCAGTGTTATATGGGAACTTATCATAGTACACGAGGACGCACTTTATCGTGCTCAAGTAAGGTGGCAATCCGTACCGGCATCGCTCCCGACGGGGGTCTGTTTGTCTCGGACGAGCTCGGCACCCAGCAGGTCGATATCAGCTCGCTTGCAGATAAATCGTACTTTGAAATCGCTCAAGATGTGTTGGGAATGTTACTGAATGATTACACGGCCGAAGAAATTTCGGCGTGTGTCGACGAAGCATACCGCGGCACGTTCGCGAGTGAAGAGGTTACGCCGCTCGTCAAACTCGACGCTGCGCCGGGCGCTGACGCCCCTCAGACCTATGTGATGGAGCTCTTTGGCGGCCCCACGAGCGCCTTTAAGGATGTCGCCCTGCAAATGCTTCCCCGTCTCATGGCCCGCACTTCCGCCAAGGACGGCGGCTCCGAGCGCATCATGATCGTCACTGCCACGTCGGGCGACACCGGCAAGGCCGCACTCGCCGGTTTTGCCGACGCTCCGGGCACAGGCATCACCGTCTTTTATCCCGAGGGCAAGGTTAGCCGCGTCCAGAACCTGCAGATGTCCACGCAGGAGGGCGACAACGTCGCCGTCTGCGGCATCCGCGGCAACTTTGACGACGCCCAGAGCGCCGTCAAGCGCATCTTTGCCGATAAGGAGCTTGCCGAGCGCCTGGAAGCCGCCGGCACGGTGCTTTCGAGCGCCAACTCTATCAATGTCGGCCGTCTGGTACCGCAGGTCGTCTACTACTTTGCCGCCTATACGCAGCTGCTGCGCGCCGGCGCTATCGAGGCTGGCGACGCCGTAGAGTTCTGTGTGCCCACCGGCAACTTTGGCGATATCTTGGCCGGCTACTACGCCAAGCGCATGGGCCTGCCCGTCGCCAAGCTCATCGTCGCGAGCGACAAGAACAACGTGCTTGCCGACTTCCTGACCACCGGCGTCTACGACCGTAACCGCCCGTTCTTCACGACCATCTCGCCGTCGATGGACATCCTCATCAGCTCTAACCTGGAGCGCATGCTGTACTTCCTGTCCGATGGCGACTGCGAACTCGTTGCCGGCCTTATGGAGCAGTTGGCACAGACCGGTCGCTACGAGGTACCCGCCGAGCTGCTGGCCAAGATTCAGAGCGTCTTTGGCTGCGGCTGGGCCAGCGAGGACGAGGTCCGCGCTGCCATCAAGAGTTGCTGGGACGCCAACGGCTACGTGATCGACCCGCACACCGCTTGCGGCTATCACGTCTTTGAAAAGGTCGCTCCCGCCGAGGGCGCCAAGGCTCGCGTGCTGCTTTCGACCGCCAGCCCCTACAAGTTCCCGCGCGCCTGCTGCGACGCCCTGGGCCTCGACGTTCCCGAGGATGATTTTGAGGCTATGCGCGTACTCGAGCAGGCCACCAACACGGTCGCCCCGACCCAGCTCGCCGAACTCGAATCCAAACCCGTCCGCTTCGAAGACGTCTGCGACGTCGATGAGATGGCCAGCTACGTCGAGTCTGCAGCAAAACGAATGAGCACCGACTAGATCCCTTATTAAGCGCCGGCGAAAGCCGGCGCACCTTCTTTTTATTTAGCTTTCGGGATAATGACGAGCATGCGAGCGGGTCTGGCCGTTTAGTTCGTCGCGAGTTCCGCACGAGCCGGAAAGCACTTAATGTGCTTTCCGAGCGAGCCAGGACTGCCCGAGCAGCGAACTAAACGGCCAGACCCGCCCAGGAGGACCCACATGATCAAAATCACCGTCCCAGCAACCAGCGCCAACTTGGGCATTGGATACGATACCCTCGGCATGGCCGTCAGCCTCTACTCGCACTTTACCTTTGAGCGTGCCGACAAGCTCACCATCACGGGCTGCCCCGAGGAGTTTCAAAACGAGAATAACCTGGTCTATGTGAGCTTTGTCGATGCTCTGGCCGCCTGGGGCGAGCCGGCCTTCCCCGTCGCTATCGACATTCAGACCGACGTGCCCGTCGCCCGCGGCCTGGGTTCCAGCTCCACCTGCGTCGTCGCCGGCATCATGGCTGCCGCCGCGCTGACAGGCCACACCGTCGACCGCGCCGAACTCGTCCGCATCGCCACCGAGGTCGAGGGCCATCCCGATAACGTCGCCCCCGCCATCCTGGGCGGCGCCGTCTGCTCCTTTACGCCGACTGATTCGCTCCCCCAGTGCCTGCGCTATGAGGTGAGCGATCGCTTGCGTTTTATTACCGTGATTCCGCCCTACGAGGTGCATACGAGCGAGGCCCGCAAGGTTGTGCCACAGGAGATTCCACTCTCCACCGCCGTATGGCAAATGGGCCGCATCGCCGGCATGACGCGCGGCCTGGAGACTGGTGACCTCGACCTGATTGCCGCCGCCAACGACGACCGCATCCAGGAGCCCTATCGCCGCCGCCTCATCCCCGACTACAACGCCGTGCGCGACACCTGCCTTAACGGAGGCGCCAAGACCATCTGGATCAGTGGCTCCGGCTCGACCCTCATGGCCGTGACTGACGACACCATCGTGGCGAAGTTCCTGCAGGTCAAGCTGCGCGAGCAGTTCCCCAAGTGTGACACGCATATTCTGACGTGCGACACCGAGGGCGCTCAAATCGAGTACCTGTAGACATCCTCCCCATATACCTGTCCGGGACGGTCGGGATGTTCCCTCAAAATCGTCCTCGCGCATGAAGGCCCCTTGCCCTGCTCCTACGGAGCGACGGACAAGGGGCCTTCGCGCTGCGGAATGATTTTGAGGGAACATCCCGACCGTCCCTGCGCCTACCTTGCTGAGGATGTCTACAGGGACCCACGCTTTGAAGGGGCGCCGAGCTGATAGTTGATTTTTATTGGCAGGGGCTCTTGCTGGTAAGGAGCACTTGCTAGAGGCAGGCCTCGGCGATGCGCTTTTTTAGTTCATCGATGCCGATACCGGTCTGGGAGCTTGTGATGATCACGTTCTCGGCCGGAACGTTGAGCTGTTTTTTGATGGCTGCTGCCTGGCGGGCCTGCTGGGTGCGGCTGAGCTTGTCGGCTTTGGTGAGGCAGACGATAAAGTTGAACTCGTTGCCCTGCAGGTAGTCGATCATGTCATGGTCGAGTTTACTGGGGTCGTGGCGAATGTCCACCAGCGACACAACCAGGTTAAAGCTGCGCTCTGAGTCGAAGAAGTCGCCGATAAGCTCGGCCCAGCGGTCGCGCTCGGCCTTGGAACGACGGGCGAAACCGTAGCCCGGCAGGTCCACAAAGTGCACGTCGTCGGCCTCGAAGAAATTGATGTTGCTCGTCTTGCCCGGCGTGCTCGAAACCTTGACCAGGTTCTTGCGGCCAAAGAGTTTGTTCATGATAGACGACTTGCCCACATTGGAGCGGCCCACAAAGCTCACCTCGGGACAGGTGGACTCGGGGATCTGCGAAACCTTGCCGTAGCTGGCAACAAACTTGGCAAGCTGATAGTTAATGGAATCGGCCATGGATACTCCTTGGTCGTAGATTTTTACAAAACGGGTGTGCTATTGCGCGGCGGCGATACGACGAACGATGTCAAGCGTGATGCCGCTCGCGGTGCGAGCGTACTCATCCAGATCGAACTCGCGCTCGCAAAACGCGTCATATGCCTCGTCACAATTATCGCTGATAGCGCGCAGCACCAGGCAATCGACACCATTCTTGGCCGCGATGTGCGCAATTGCCGCGCCCTCCATCTCGACGCAATCGGCATGCGTGGCCTCAATCGCAGCGTTACGCATGGCGTCACCCGTAACAAAGCGGTCACCCGTGGCGATAGTGCCACACAGGAACTGCTTGGGGTCCTTCTCCGCAGAATTCTCATCCGCCGAGGCATCCACAAATCCATGCTCGGCAAGCACGGCGGCGGCAACATCAGCCAACGCCGGCGTCGAGACAAACTCCTCGAGTCCCGGCGCCGACTCGGCGATGAGCGCCGTGTCAGTATCGAGATAGCGCAGGCACTTGCCTATAACCACGTCGTTAATATGGAGCTTAGGGTTTAGGCCACCCGCAATGCCCGAAAACACAACGGCCTGCGGGGCATATTTGCTGATGAGATGCTGCGTTGCCGCCGCGGCGTTTACGGTTCCCATGCCAGCGGTCGTAGCAACAACGGACAAACCGTCGAGCTCGCCGTTGACAACGGTCAAGCCCGCCTCTTGTGCCACACGAGCGCCGTTCAGTTCTTCTTTAATCTGCGCAACCTCTTTTTCGAGTGCACCGATGATTGCGATGGTAGGCATACCATCCCCCAAACCCGTGAAAACTGCTATCCACGGTATGGTACCAGCATTTTGACTCAACCGCGCAATACGAAGTCGCTAGACCACCGCAGCGCGGGTATCGTAGAGGAGCAAAAGACTTGCTAGCCGATGGCGTTTTTTAGCTCCGCGCGGCGCTTTTTCATGCCGGTCATAACGGCATTACGCAACTCGGGCATGCGCGCGGTATCCATCTGGGGCACGCCCTCGAGCTTATAGGGAATGCCCAGTTGCTCGTACTTGACGACACCCATCGTGTGATACGGCAGCATTTCCAGGCCCACCACGTTGTGCCATGGAGCGATGAGGCGACCGAGCTTCTCGCACTCCTCCACCGTGTCGGTAATGCCCGGCACCACCACGTGGCGGATAACGACCTTGATCTTGCGACGTGCAAGCTCATCGCCAAACGCCAGAATGCGTGCGGGATCGCACCCAGTCAGCTTTTTATGCTCGACCGGGTCGGCATGCTTAATATCGAGCAGTACCATGTCGGTCTCGTTGAGCACGGCATCGAACTTCTCGGGATGCGCGGGATCGAACGCATAGCCGCAGCTATCCAAGCAGGTGTGCACACGACCATCGTGGTTATTGTGCATGGCGTGGAACAGGTCGGCCAAAAACTCAGGCTGCAGGAGCGGCTCGCCGCCGGACACCGTAATACCACCGCTGCGGTAAAACTCATGGTTACTCTGGAACTCGTCCATAAGGTGCTCGACGGTCACCATCGTGCCGCCGTTAACCGACCAGGTATCGGGGTTGTGGCAATACGCACAGCGCATGGGGCAGCCTTGGACAAACACTACGAAGCGGATGCCGGGTCCGTCGACCGTCCCCATCGTCTCGATCGAATGCACGCGGCCAAGGGCAAACGCAGAGTCCTCGGGACGAGCGTCCACACCCTCAAGCGTCATTTCTGCCATTCGCGCTACCTTGCCTCTCCTTGGATGCAACCAATTAAAATGCCAGAGCCATTCTAGCCCATGTGCTTGCGTTTAAACGTCTCGGGCTAGAATGGCACGTTTTAATCTATCCCCCATCACCATGGCTGGGGTCTACGTCGAGATGTCAGGCTGAAGAACGCTCGCCTGCGGCCTTTACGCTTTAAGCGTGAGCACCGCACCGAAGGCGGTCGGGCCGCAGTGGCTCGAGATGACGCCGCCGACCTGAGTCCAGGTAATGTCCTTAAAGCCCAGGTCGTGCGCATAGACTTCCATGTCGTCGCGCAGCTCCTGGGAAAGGCCTACCGAATACGCCAGGCCAATGTGCGAGTAGTCGATCTCGCCCTTCGCAACCATGTGGTCAATAAAGGCGCGGGCGCACTTGAGCATAGAGCCGCGGAACTTCTTGGTCGCCACGAACTTGCCGCCCGTCACCTCAATGCAGGGCTTAATCTTGAGCAGATGTGCGCCAAGGAATGCGACGTTGGACAAGCGACCGCCCGCCTTAAGGAAGGCAAGATCGGTAGGAACAAAGCCCAGCAGCACGCGGTCCATGACGGAGTTCGCGAAGGCGAAGATCTCGTCGACGGTGGCATCGGGGTGAGCCTCGATGTATTTGGCGGTCTCGACGACAACAAGCGACTGGCCCACCGAGACAAAACGCGTGTCCATGGAGTAGACGTAGTCGCGACCCTTGGCGGCGATCTTCGATGATTGATGCGAGCAGGTCGTGGCCTCGGAATATGCAAGATGCAGAATGGTCGCGTCGGGTTGCTCGGCATGGATGCGGTCGTACACATGCGCAAAATCTGCCGGCGCACAGCCGCTGGTCTTGGGCATCACGCCAAACTCGTTGCAGCGCGAATAAATCTCGAGCGGATCGATCGAGCCGTCCTCGACGGTCTCGTCACCAATCGTGACATGCATAGGCACGCGCACGATGCCGTAGCGCTCGCAGAGCTCTGGCGTCACATCCGAACCAGATTCAACCACGATTATGTACTTGCCCATTATTATCACGACCCATCTCGACGTTGGCTTTTTAATATGTGACACACGCCCGCCGTCCTGCTACAGAACGACCCCCAAGCGCCAAAGAGACGCCGCCCTTTGCACATAACAAAGGACAGCGTCTCCCTGGAAAACTCCGTGCTTATCTGAGATTCTACACGGTTTATTAAGGAGTGTTACTTATTCCGCAAACGGTCACTATATGCGGTAAGCGGTAGTTGGCCGCGACAACTGCGACACATTCCGTCCAGCAAATCCAATCGTGCTCCACGCACGGTTAATGCACGAGGCGGTAGAAATTCATCGATGCCGCACCCTCGGCGTGCAGCTCCATCGCCGGAACCGCCGGCGAATAGGTACGGCTCGTAAGTGCCGCCTCGCCGCCATTTGCAAAAATCTCGACCATCGTAGTGTCCGAAAGCGCGCGTAGGTCGCGAAGCTCGCCGAGCTCAATCGACCTCTGGTCGCGCCCATAGCCTTCGTCACCCATATCGAGGGTAAGCATCCCGTCCGTATAACGCACAAAGACACCCTTGCGGATTTCGAGCTCGATCACCTGGGCGCCCTCACAGGAAACCACAAGATCAAACAGGCGGCCCGGCTCCTCAACGGTTTCACCGCCTGTCGCGCGAACGCAGTCGCCGCGCATCCCCTCAATCTCGTGCGCCGGCTGCTGACAGAGCTTACCATCGCGCATGTTCAGCTCTCTCGGCACCGTCAACGCGCACTGCCACCCGCGTGCCACCGTCGGGCTTTCTGCCGTCGCATCGGGGCATCCCGACCATCCGATCATCAAACGCCGACCCGCAGCATCCTCAAAGGACTGCGGTGCGTAGAAATCAAAGCCGGCATCGACCATCGGGGGCATGCCCTGCCCGGTGATCTTAAAACTCGGCGCCTCCCAATCGGCCTCGATGGGAAACCACACGCACTGGTGCGGATTGCGGTAACGCCAACCATCGGCGGACACACCCTGCGGACAGCAAACGAGAATAAGCTCACCATCGAGCTCAAACAGATCGGGGCACTCCCACATAAAGCCAAACTTCTCGCCCAACTCAATGCGCGTCGCATAGCTCCAGTCCTCTAGATCGCTCGAGGTATAGACAAGCACGCAGCCGCGGTCGTCTTTCGTACGAGCGCCCAGAACCATGTAGTAGATACCATCGTGTTCAAGGATCTTGGGGTCGCGTACGTGCGTACCGATATCGTCGGGGTAATCGACCGGCCCAACAGCCACACGCTTCTTGCCCAATTCGTCGGGATTCTCGGCAACCATATGAATTTGGTTTTGCTCACGGCCCGTCAACACGTAGTCGTAATCATCGCGGTCAAAATGCTTGACGTTGCCGGTATAGAAGTAGTGAATCTTGCCGTCGTGTACAAAGGCAGAACCAGAATACGCTCCGCTCGAATCCAAATCGGAATCGGGGAACAGCACAGGGCCGCAATTCTCGTACGTCACAAAATCCTTTGTTGTCAGATGATTCCAAAGCACTGGACCGCCATGCGCAGCATCGAATGGATCGTATTGGTGATAGATGTGATACGTATCACCGATCTGCACCAAACCGTTGGGATCGTTGAGCCAGCCAAGCTCAGGCTCCACATGGAACAGGAGCCTATCGGGGTCGGACGCGATGCGACCCGCCGTCTCATCCTGTCCGGCACGCCATTGCTCATAGTCCGCGCGTGTCACCTTATTTTTTTGATTAAACATCGCCGTTGACTTTCTCGTCTATGGGGAAGGACGCTCGGCTCACACGAGCCGAACGCCCTTCCCCAAATGGACTTACCCTCAGATTACGCTGAACGGCTCAACTAGAAGCTAACGTCGAAGCCAGCGCCAGCGCCCTCTTCATCGGTGGTCGGCACGCCCTTTGCCTTGTTGTAGGCAAAGATCAAGACGATCGGCACGATGAAGGCGATGAGATTGCCAGCCACATACCACACGAGCGTCTCGGGTGTGACGATGAGCAGGCCAAGTACTCCGGTCAGACCCTGACCGATGGCGCGCACCTCAAAGAGCTTCACGAAGGCACCGCCGCAGCCTGCACCGATGCAAGCGCAGACGAACGGAATGATCGAGTAGCGCATGTTTGCAGCAAAGATTGCGGGCTCGGAGATACCGACTAGCGTCGGGATAAAGGACGACATGCAGATGTTGCGCTCTTTGGAGTGCTTCTTGTGAATGAGATACATGCCGATGGCGCCGCCGCCCTGGGCGATGATGGAAACCGACCAGATGGCCTGGATGTAGTTGAAGCCGGTCGTGGCAACGAGGTTGGCCTCAATACCCTGGATGAACTGATGCGTACCGGTAACGACGAGCGGCTGCAGGAACGCAGCGAAGACAAAGGCGCCAAAGACGCCCATCCTGTTGTACAGGACATCGATTACGCCAGCGAGGACGTCGCCGATCAGGTTGCCGAGCGGGCCGAACACGGTGAACAGGGCAACGTTAGCAAGAATCAGGGTAACGGTCGGGACAAAGACAAACGAGACGACCTCGGGGATGTACTTCTGGGCAATCTTCTCGACCTTGGCCATAAACCAGGCAGTCAGGATTGCAGGGAACACGCCGCCCTGGAAAGCAACCATGGGGATGGAGAGCGGACCAAAGTTCCAGTACTCAGCACCCGACGGATCCATAACGAACGCGTTACGGTTCATAAGGCTCGGGTGAACCATGACGATACCGACGAGGATACCCAGGATCGGGTTGCCGCCAAAACGCTTGACCGCGCTATACATAACCAGGACAGGCAGGTAGTCAAAGGTGGTGGCAATAATGGCAAAGAAGCTTGCGAGGTTCTTGAGGAACTCGCTGTGGTCGGCGAGGCTGCCCTCCATGCCAAAGAGGCCGTTGGCAACGATCAGCGACTTAAGGCCGATGATGATAGCGGCACCGACGAAGGCGGGAATGATGGGGATAAAGATGTCCGAGAACACCTTGAGGACAGAGAAGAACTTGCCTTTCTTGTCCGCCTCGGCGCCCTTGACCTCGGAAGCGCTGATCTCCTTAACGCCCGTCAGAGCCATAAACTCATCGTAGACCTTGTTGACGGTACCGGTACCGAAGATGATCATGAGCTGGCCGCTGTTGTACAGCACGCCCTTGACGCCATCGATGTTTTCGAGCTCGGCCTTGTTGTACTTGCTCGTATCCTTGAGCACCAAACGCAGACGCGTAACGCAATGCGTGGCACCCTCGATGTTCTCCAGACCGCCGACGTTATCGACGACTTGCTGAGACACTACTTTGTAGTCCATGTTCCTCTCCATTCCCTTACGAAATCATAGGACGTTTTGCCACCATTACAGAGACGCAATCGTTGCGTTTGCGCACTTGAGCGTACCGTCGGTGACCGTCAGCGCCACACCCTGGCCCTGCTTATTGCAGAAGCGAGCGTTGAGCGCAACATCATCGACAAAGATGGTCGCGATATCGTCGTCAACGACCAGGCGCACATGGTGAGTGCCCTCGCCCTTAAAGAACAACGGACGCTCGAGGCCCATGTTGTTGACCTGGAACCATGGATACTGGGGGGCAGCCGTAAACTCGAGCTTGCCCTCACGCAGGTTGGCGCGGAACTCATAGGCAAGACCGGACTCGGCGTCCTCGGCAAGCTTCACCGAGAAGCCGGCAGCGTCACCGGTGAGCTCGATGTCAGCGTCGAGCATATAGGTGGAACCGGCATCCGCGGCGAGCACCTGCTCGACCTTGCCCGACTCGCAGGAAAGCTCAAAGGCCTCGACTGTTTTGGCCTCGCCAAAGGCGCCAAGCATGCTGTCGGGGAGTTTGGTGCCAAGCGTTCCGTCGGCACGTTGAACGATCTCGAGGGGCATAAAGGTGCCGCCCCACAGGTAAGAGCTGGGGTCACCGCCCTCGTCACGTGTAGGAACCCAACCAAAGAGAACGCGGCGCTCGCCATCAAATGCGGTACGCGCGGCATAGTACGCACGGCCATCGAAGGAATCGTCCGCAGGAGTGATCCAGGGACCGTTGATAGAGCGAGACATGCGGTAACGGGTCTTGTTGCCATCACTGTACTCAGAGAACACCAGATACCACCAGTCGCCCATCTTAAAAAGATCAGGCATCTCAAACATGGTGTACAGGCCCGGATTCCACCAGTCGCCCTGGAACTCCCAGGTATCCAGGTCCTTGGAGGTGAACTTGACCAGACGACCGGTCATCAGACGCTTGTCCTCGCCCACACGCGTGCCGAGGATGAGCATGTACTCTTCGTTCTCCTCATCCCAAAGCACAAAGGGATCGCGCCAGTTGCGGTCATCGTAACCCTCCTGGGGCGGAAGCAGCGTCTCGGCGATGTTCTTCTCCCACTTGACGGCGTCGTCACTCGTTGCGTGAAGAAGAACCTGCTTCATCAAGCGTGCCTTGACCTTATCGCGATTGCAACCAGTGTAGAGCGCATGGTACTTGTCGCCCACCTTAAACACCGTGCCGGCATAAACATACTGGTCGACTTCCTCGTCGCCGCCACGCTCAAGGCTCTCGCCAAAGTCTTTGTAATTGACGAAGTCCTTGGTTGTCGCGAGTGCCCAGCCAAACGGCTCTCCGAAAGGTCCGGGGTTTCGCGTGTCACGCTGATGATAGAGATAGAACGTGCCGTCCTCGCCGTACGGCATGATGTCGCCTACCCAAATTCCCTCAGGCTGGTAATACACCTTGTGCATCCGAGACTTCCTTTCTCACGAGATACTAACTCGGTACAACTGCAAGATATGTCAATCGTTTTCATATGTCAAACGTTTTCACACCAATACGTCTTTTCGCAGTTCCAGTCGTCGGCAAACGGTTGACATATGCCGGCGAACGGTCATCAGAGGTGTTTGAGGAATTCTTTTGGCACGGGATGAACTACGCGGTTTTACCCTCAATGAGTTCAACGGGGAGCTTGATATTCGATTCGGGCTTTTCGCCGTTAATAAGAGCAATGATGGATTGCGCCGCGAGCTCTCCGATGCGATCGATATCTTGGCGAACGGTTGTTAAGTCAGGCATAAACGTCATAGTGCGGCGGGCACCATCCGCGCCCACGACCTTAATATCGCCCGGAGCACTCAAGCCGCGCTGCTTCATCACGTTAAGACAGATAGCCGCCATCGTGTCGTCTCCCGCAAAGATGCCGTCAATATCGGGGTTCTCATCGAGGATCTTCGCAACGACCGCACTCTTTTCGTCGTCGGGCTTAACGAACTCGACCTCACGGACAAGCGCGGGCAAACCGGCCTGCTCAACAACATCGAGGTAGGCATCGGTACGCTTATTGGCAGGCATGCGCATGCGGCTATTGCTGCGCAGGCACAGGATGCGTGAACATCCGTCATCGATCAGGCGACGCGTGGCAAGTTCGCCGATGCTATAGCTGTCGCTCGCAATCTGAACAGAGGCTTCGCCAAGGTCGCAGTCGATACCAACCAGACTCAAGCCCATCTCGGCATACGCCTCGGCACCGATATTAAGCGAGTTGACGATGACGCCATCAACCATATTGCGTCGAAGCATGTCGATATAAGAGCGCTCAAGCTCGGGTCGATTGGCGCTATTGCACAGCAGCATCTTAAAACCGTTTTCGGCCAGGGTATGCTCAATGACTTGAACCACTTGGGCATGAAACGGACTGCTGACATAGGGGACGATCATACCGATAAGATTCAGGCGACCGTTGAGCATGGCACGAGCGATATCGTTGGGCGTATAGTTGATGCGCTTCATCGCGGCATGGACCTTATCGCGGGTCTCTTGGCTAATATAGCCACGATTATTAAGCACACGAGATACCGTAGTAGGCGAAACCCCCGCCACCGCCGCAACTTCCTTGATGCCAGGCTTAGCCGTATCCTTAGAACGAGCACTCTCGCGAGCCATAGCACCCTCCCCCATCAACATGTCATACGTTTACATACGAACAAAGCATACCCCAACAACAGCGGGAAGACGGTAACAGCACAAGTAAGTAAACGACTCATCCAAATAATTAGGAGAGTTCCGCCTAAAGGGTGACT
>DBEZGO010000052.1:0-3119 GCA_048189345.1 Collinsella sp. | reverse complement strand
TGGTGCGTCACCGCTGACACCCCGACCAGCATCATCGCCGACAAGATGGGTCTGACCGCTCCGTTCAAGAGCGCCAAGGAGACCACCAACGTCTTCTCGCAGCAGGCCGTTGCCATGGCCAAGGACGGCAAGAAGACCGTCGCTTGGGACTTCGTCTACATCCCCTCTGAGGAGTGGAAGAAGAACCTCAAGCAGGCTCTGATCGCCTATGCTGCCGACAACAGCAAGTGGGATGGCGTCAAGAACGCCTTCGTCGATGGTTGGAAGACCGAGAAGGCTGCTTCCGAGTAAGTAGTTGCTGCCCAAGCTATCTGATTAGCGACAGGGGGCGGGCAGACGTTGGTTTGCCCGCCCCCTGCATATTGAAAGGACCCTTCTATGGGCAAAGCACTCAAGCGCTGGTGGCCGCTCTTTATGCTGCCCACGTGTCTGGCGTTTATGATCGGGTTCGTGATTCCCTTTATCCAGGGTCTCTATCTCTCGTTCTGCCAGTTTATTACCATCAACAACACGCACTTTGTCGGTATCGAGAACTACGTGCGCGCACTGTCCGATCCGCAGTTTGCCACGTCGTTCTTCTTTACCGTGGCGTTTGCCTTCCTGTCGACGGTGCTCATCAACGTGATTGCCCTCGCCATCGCGCAGGCGCTCACCCGCAAAGCGCTCAAGGGCACCAACATCTTCCGTACGATCTTCTTTATGCCTAACCTGATCGGCGGCATCGTGCTGGGCTACATTTGGCAGATTCTGATCAACTGCCTGCTCTCCAACGTGGGTGCCCAGCTCATCGCCCTTAACTCTGCTGCTGGCTTCTGGGGCCTTATCATCCTGACCCTGTGGCAGCAGGTCGGCTACATGATGATCATCTACATCGCTGGTCTGCAGTCCATTCCGTCCGACTACATCGAGGCCGCCAAGGTCGACGGTGCCACGGCATGGCAGACGTTTTGGAAGGTTAAGATCCCTAACCTGATGCCGACCATCACCATCTGCCTGTTCCTGTCCATCACCAACGGCTTTAAGCTGTTCGACCAGAACCTCGCCCTTACCGGCGGTGCCCCCGCGCACTCCACTGAGATGCTCGCCCTGAACATCTACAACACGTTCTATTCTCGTGCCGGTATCGCATGGCAGGGCATTGGCCAGGCCAAGGCAGTCATCTTCTGCATCCTGGTCGTAGCCATCTCCATGATTCAGCTTAAGGCCACGAGGTCCAAGGAGGTGCAGCAGTAATGAAACGCGATAAGGTTATCAACCGCGCGCTCTCAATCTTCTTTACGATTCTGTCGCTCGCGTGGATCTACCCCGTGTTCATGATCGCGCTCAATTCCTTTAAGAAAGCGACCGCAATCAGCACCACCACAGCGTTCGATCTGCTCACGCCCGAGACGTTCAACGGCCTTGCAAACTACTTGCACGCTCTTAACGAGCAGGGCTTTGCCTCGGCATTTATGTACTCGCTCATCATCACAGTCACGTCGGTCGTGCTGATTTTGGTGTGCTGCTCCATGTGCGCTTGGTATGTGGTTCGTGTCAACAACAAGATCTCGAACTTCTTCTATTACCTGTTCGTCTTCTCGATGGTCGTGCCCTTCCAGATGCTCATGTTCACGCTGTCCAATTTGGCGGACCGCATCGGCTTCAACACGCCGTTCAACATCTGCTTTATCTATCTTGGCTTTGGCGCGGGCCTGGCGGTCTTTATGTTCGCCGGCTTTGTAAAGAACATTCCGCTCGAGATCGAAGAGGCGGCCATGATCGACGGCTGCAATCCGGTCCAGGTGTTCTTTAAGATCGTCCTTCCCATCATGAAGCCCACCTATCTTTCGGTCGGCATTCTCGAGACCATGTGGGTCTGGAACGACTATCTGCTGCCCTACCTTACCCTCGACTCCACCAAGTACAGGACCATTCCTATCTTGATCCAGTACTTCCGCGGCGGCTACGGCCACGTCGAGCTCGGTCCCATGATGGCCTGCATCATGATGGTCGTTATCCCCATCGTCATCATGTACATCCTCTGCCAGAAGTACATCATCGACGGCGTGGTGGCGGGTGCCGTCAAGGGCTGATGCCGTAACTGTTTTGCAAGTTTCTGCGGCGCCCCTCAGCGCGGCGCCGCATATCGAAAGGTAAAGACATGGCCGAGATCGTTCTCAAACATGTTCAGAAGGTGTATCCCAACAACGAGTCCAAAAAGAAGGGCTTCTTTGGCAAAAAGAAGAAGACCGAGGAGAAGAAGCACAACCTCAAGGTTACCGAGGACGGCGTGCTCGCGGTGGAGGACTTTAATCTCACCGTGCATGACCAGGAGTTTGTCGTTCTCGTTGGCCCGTCTGGCTGCGGCAAGTCCACGACGATGCGCATGGTCGCTGGCCTGGAGGACATCACTTCGGGCGACGTGCTCATCGACGGCAAGCGCGTCAACGACGTGGCGCCCAAGGACCGCGACATTGCCATGGTGTTCCAGAGCTATGCTCTGTACCCCAATATGACGGTGTACGAGAACATGGCGTTTACGCTTGAGCTCAAGAAGGTCCCCAAGGACGAGATCGACCGTAAGGTTCGCTCTGCTGCCGAGATCTTGGGTATCACCGAGTACCTAGACCGTAAGCCCAAGGCGCTTTCGGGCGGCCAGCGCCAGCGTGTCGCTATCGGCCGCGCCATCGTGCGTGATCCTAAGGTCTTCCTGATGGACGAGCCGCTGTCCAACCTGGACGCCAAGCTTCGTAACCAGATGCGTGCCGAGCTCATTAAGCTGCGCCACGAGATCAAGGGCACGTTCATTTATGTTACTCACGACCAGACCGAGGCTATGACCCTCGGTGACCGTATCGTGGTCATGAAGGACGGCGTTGTCCAGCAGATCGCCACGCCGCAGGAGGTCTTCAACCATCCCGCGAACATCTTCGTCGCCGGCTTCATCGGCGTGCCGCAGATGAACTTCTTCGATGCCCAGCTGGTGCGCTCGGGCAACGGCTTTACCGTCAAGACCGAGGATATGAACGTGGCGCTCGCCCCCGAGACTTGCGCTCAGCTTGCCCTCAACTGGGACGGCGGCGACGTGAAGGAGATTACGGCCGGCGTGCGTCCCGAGCAGATCCTGCTTGCCGACAAGG
>DBEZGO010000051.1:0-26531 GCA_048189345.1 Collinsella sp. | reverse complement strand
GGAGGTGATACGATTTATCATGTTTTTGTAACGTGTCTGCAAACTTCGAGAAAGCCCATATATGGACGTAACGTTCTCAACCTTCCTCGGCCAAATTGTGTCGAACCCAGTCCTTGCCGTCACCGTGATCCTCGCGTTGGGCGCCATCTTCGTCAATGGATGGACCGACGCGCCCAACGCCATCGCGACCTGCGTCACTACGCGTTGCATGCCCGCCCGCGCCGCCATTCTCATGAGCGCCGCATTCAACTTCCTCGGCGTGCTCATCATGACGCACTTTAATGCGAGCGTCGCCAACACCATCTCACATATCGTCGATTTTGGCGGAAACAGCACCATGGCGCTCGCGTGCCTCTGCGCGGCGCTGTTCTCCATCGTCGTCTACGGCGCCACAGCGTCGCGTTTTGGTATCCCCACCTCGCAAAGCCACAGCCTTATCGCCGGCCTGACCGGTGCCGCTATCGCCCTCGGCGGCGCGAGCAGCGTCAACGTCCACGAATGGATGAAGGTCATCTACGGCCTGGCGCTCTCCATCGGTCTGGGCTTTGTCATGGGCTGGATCCTGTGCAAACTCGTCTCGATTCTGTTTGCCGCCGCCAACAGGCGACGTGCCAACGTCTTCTTTAAATACGCTCAGATCGCGAGTGCCGCGGCCATGAGCTTCATGCACGGCGCGCAGGATGGACAGAAGTTCATCGGCGTGCTCTTTTTAGGCGTAGCCTTCGCAAACGGCCAGACGAGCGTCGGCGATGCCGGCATCCCCATCTGGATTATGCTGCTGTGCTCGGCCACTATGGGTATCGGTACCAGCGTGGGCGGTGAGCGCATCATCAAGTCCGTCGGCCAGAGCATGGTTAAGCTCGAGAAGTATCAGGGCTTCTCCGCCGACCTCGCGGGCGCCGCGAACCTGCTGCTTGCCACCCTTACCGGCATCCCCGTGTCCTCCACCCACATCAAAACCTGCGCCATCATGGGCGTCGGTGCCGTCAAGCGCCTCTCGGCCATCAACTTCGGAGTCGTCAAGGACATGATGTTCACCTGGTTCTTCACCTTCCCCGCCTGCGGACTCATCAGCTTTGTCATGGCCAAGCTGTTCATGATGTTCCTCTAATCAAACCGAACGTCCATCCGGACCGCAACACTTCGCCCACCCGTCTTCGCCTCGAAAGGACCCACCCATGGCAAAGAAACCCGATTCGTTCTACTTTGACAACTACGTCGCTTGCGCCGACCTCGCCGTCCAGGCCGCAGAGCTGCTCACCAAGATTTTTGAGAACTTCGATCCCGCGCAGATTCACGACATGCTCAATAAGATGCATGCGATTGAGCATGCGGCAGACAAGAAGCACCACGAGCTCGAAGACGCCCTGCTCACCGCCTTTATCACCCCGCTCGAGCGCGAGGATCTGGATCTGATGAGCTGCGCGCTCGACACCGTGCTCGACCGTATTGAGGGCGTCGTGCAGCGCGTCTACTTCACCAACATTCAGAGCATCCATCCCGACGCCATCGTCATCGCCCACAAGGTGACTGACGCCTGCCGCGCCATGAAAGACCTGATGGTCGAGCTTCCCAACTACCGCAAGTCCAAAACGCTGCGCGAGCTGGTCATCCAGATCAACACCATCGAGTCCGAGGCCGACGAGCTCTACATCAACGCCATGCGCAACCTGCACGTTAACGGCAAGGATCCGCTCGAGGTCATCGCTTGGCGTGACGTCTACGCCTTCCTGGAGTACTGCGCCGACTGCTGCGAGAATGTAGCCGATGTCGTGGATTCGATTGTCATGAAGAACAGTTAATTGGGGGTACATGTCCCACCGGTCGCGGGCCCGGCCACTAATAACCTTTTTCACTCCGGCTGCAAGCAGAGTCGTTCAAAAGGTTATGAGTGGCCGGTCCCGCTCCCTTATGCACCACCATTGGGAACTTTGGCTGATAGGTTTAGCGCAATGGGGGTTTGGCTGAAGGGACCTTTGGTATCCGTTCGGACACTTTGGCCCTTGATGAGCGTTTGGCTGATTGCTGCTTTGGGTACTGTTTGGGTTACTTTGGGTTTGTTTGATTTTTAATTGTTGGAGGGCTTGTATGTCTTATTTGGATCTGGCTCAGGGTCGGTATTCTTGTCGTGAGTTTGAAGATCGGACTGTGGAGCAGGCTGTGGTGGATGCCATTGTTGAGACTGGGCGTATTGCTCCTTCTGCTTGCAATAATCATCCTTCTCGTGTGATGGTGTTGGATACGCCTGAGCTTCTGGAGAAGGCTGCTGCTTGTCAGCCTCGGTTTGCTCGTGATGGGTCTATCTTTGGCGCTCCGCTCATCTTCCTTATTTGTAGCGTTACCGAAGACGCTTGGGTGCGCCCGTATGACCAGATGAATTCCAGTGAAATCGATACGTCCATAGTGTGCGATCAGATGATGATGGAGGCCACCGAGCAGGGCCTGGGAACGTGCTGGGTATGCCATTTTAAGCCTGAGGTGGCACAGGAGCAGTTCAACCTGCCCGGGGGCATCTATCCCTATCACATGCTCGTCTGCGGATATCCTGCCGACCACATCGCCGATCCCGAGCATCGCGAGGCCCGTACCATTCCCCTCCCCGACTTCCTCCTCAAGTAGGTTTTGGGACATGCCTTAAAACCTACCCTTGACCGCTCACCCGTTCGCCGAGTTCTGCGCCATTATGTGCAGGGCTCGGTTTTTTATGTTACGCACCCCGGCACAGTCATAAAAAAGGACCCGCAAGCTGCGGGTCCTTTCTAGGGACTAAATTGTAGGCCGAATGTTAGTCCAAGTCGTCGGCGGCAAAGTTGTCGATCGGGGCGAAGGGGTCGGCCACGGGGACAACCGGGTCAGCGACGGGCAGCGGCTCGGCGGGAACAGTCACCGCAGGAGAAGCGGCAGAACCGACCGGCGTGGAGGCCATGAGGTCGGCCGGGAAGGAGTTTTGGGCATCGTCCATGAAGTGCTGGATGAGCTTGAGATACTCGGCCTTGAACTCCTCACGGGAAGCCTTGAGACGATCGATCTCCTCGAGCTCGGCCTGCTTCTCGGTCAGAGCTTGGCGGATAACCTCGCGTGCCTTGGCGTCAGCCTCGTTGCGGATACGCTCAGCGTTCTCATTGGCATCGTTGACGATGGTCTCAGCGGTCTGCTGGGCAGCGATCAGGGCAGCGGAAATCTGGCGCTCCTGAGCGGAGAAGTCAGGGGCGGGAGCAGCCACGGGGGCGGCAGGAACGGCCTGGTCGGCGGTATCCTGAGCCTGGGCAAGCTGAGCCTGTGCGTCGGCAAGCTGCTGCTCGGTAGCAGTCAGACGACCCTTAAGGTCAACGATCTTAGCGAGCATAGCGTCAACCTCGGAAGACAGCGTCTCCAAGAAGACGTCGACCTCGGCAGGATCGTAGCCACGCTTGGCCTCAGAGAAAGTCTGAGCCTGGATGTCTGCGGGGGTAATAGCCATAACAAGTCTCCTTTTTCATCGCCTCGGCGCTACACGCCCGACGTAAGTTACTAAGTCAGTTCTATACGAGTATACCTATAAGAAGCTGCAGAACCAGCCTCTGCACCAACTGCAACGCAATAATCGCAACGACCGGCGAAAAATCGATACCGCCCATCGGCGGGATGAAACGACGGAACAGGTTGAGCCACGGACCGCACACGCTATCAAGCACCGCGGCAATATCCTGAAGCAAACCACCCTGCTTCATGGGAATCCACGTCATAAAGCAGTAGACGACAATGAGCGTGGAATAGAAGTTGAACAGCGTGTTGACCAGCTGGACGATAGTGTAGATGTTGATGGGAATCTCCTCGTCTTGTCTTTACTTAAGGTAGCCGTCCGCACGAAGCTTCTTGAGATCGGAATCTTTGACCTCGCAACCGGCGGGCAGCACCATGAACACGCGGTCGCCCACCTCCTTGACCGTGGCACCCAGACCGCAGGCAAAGCCGTAAGAAAAGTCCAAGACGCGCTTGGCGACTTCGGTGCGTACGCCCACAAAAATCAGTGCGACAGGCTGCTTGGTGCGAACGCGGCGTACCACGGTCTCCACGTCGTCATAGCTCTCGGGGCGCAGGACATAGGCCGGCAGCTGCGGTGTGGCGTTGATGATATTGCTCGCATAGGCCGAGGCATCGCTCGGTGCAGGCGCAGGCGCAGCGGCGGCACGGGCGCGGGTGTTCTCGGCGTAGCTCGACGGCGTGTCATAGGCACCAGGACGATAACCGCTCGCAACACTGTCCTGCGAGCGCGAAGGCGGGTTATACGTCGTGGCATGGCGGGAGTCATCGCCGACCAGCTGACCGGAGCGCGTGTACACCGCGACCGACTCGGCCTCACCGCGACGCGTCTGGCCCAGCAGGCCGTTGCTCGGCTCGTCTTGGGTGTAGAAGCCCTCGCCCGAAGCACCGCTGTAGCCGTTGTTCTGATAGCCATCGTCGTAGCCGTCATCGTAGCCGTAGTCGTCGTCTTGGCCATAACCCTGGTCGTAACCCTGCTGGCCGCCCAGGTGCATCTTATTTTTAATCTCGTCAAGGAAGCCCATGGTTGTGTCCTCTCGCGGTTTAGTGCAGGCGCCCCGATAATCAGTGCGCACTTCAGAGCCTTATTTTACTGCAAACTCCGGGCTAAATACTACCCTGCCCAGGCGAACGAGCGTAGAGCCCTCCTCAAGGGCAGACTCAAAGTCCTCGCTCATACCGCAGGAAAGCTCAGGCAGGTTCAAATCGGGATGCGCCGCCTCCAGCTCATCCCTCAGCTCACGAAGCCCCGCAAAGGTGCGGCGTGCCACATCCTTATTCCCCCGGGGCGCCATAGTCATAAGCCCCTGTACGCAAATTCCCTCAAGTTCTGCAAGCTCACCCGCGGCGGCGCGAATCTCATCGGGTGAAAAGCCTCCCTTCGACTCCTCACCACTCACATTGACCTCAATGAGCACACGCTGGGGGCCGACGAGCTCGCCTGCCTCAATCTTGCGAACAGCACGGCTCGAGATCGCCTGCGCCAGATGCAGCGAACCCACCGAGTGAATCAGCTCGGCTGAGCCCAGCACCGCATTGATCTTATTGGTCTGCAGGTTGCCGATCATATCGAAGCGCACCTCGGGCAGCTCCGGATGCTCCGCCAGACCCGTGAGCTTGCGAACCAGCTCCTGCGGGCGGTTCTCGGCAAAATGGCGATACCCCGCCTGGATGGCGGCAACGGTCTCATCGACACCAACGGTCTTGGACACGGCAATGAGGCTCGCGGCGTCGTGGGGACGGCCTGCGCGATCGAGCGCCGCATAAAAACGTTCCAGAATCTGCTCGCGGCGAGCGCGCATCAAGTCCAAATAGTTATCCATTGCTAATCGCCTCCGCTGACAGCCAAACAAGTAGTCCCATGCTAACGCAAGAGCGCGGCCCCGCATGTGCAAGGCCGCGCTCACTTAGGTATTTACAATCTTTCGACGAACGGGGTTACTTACTCCTCGTCGTCCTCGCCATCGTCCTCATCCTCAAGATGATCGAGCAGGTAGCGAAGACCCTCGCTGACCTCGTTAGCGGGCACCTTGGCAACGTAGCGAGCGTCGACGGCGGGCCTCATGATAACACCCTCGCCCGAAGGCACGCGCATGCTCTCGAGCTCATCCTCATCAGTGCGGGCGATATCGCCGGCAGTCATACGCTGTCCGGTCAACAGGAAGGTCAGACGGCAGGCAGCATCGATGGAAATCGAGGCGATGCGATCGAGGTAGCGCGAAACCATGATGGCGCGGCGCAGGTCGTCATAGTTGCTATCGTCATCCATAAACTCGCCCGCGTCCATGCGGTTGAAGGTACGGAAGAACTTCTCGTAGGCGGCGTGCACTGGCTCGTCCTCGACGGCCAAGTTGCAGATGATGGACATGTCGTTGGTGACGAGCGCGGAAAGCGAAGAGCCCAGCACCTGGTAGACGGCCTCAGCCTCGGCCTCGACCGTGCCGACAAGCTCCTTGGGCAGCGAGATGTCGGCCTTGATCATATGACGCGTGGCGCGGCAAATCTGGCGAACCTTATCGGTCATGCGCTGCAGGTTAAAGTCGACGTAGATGATCGTCTGCAGCAAGCGGAAGTCGGAGGCGACCGGTGACTGCGTGGCAATCAGGTTGTAGCAGACGGCCTCCAGGTTGGCGCAGCGTGCGTCAACCGAAAGCGTGCGCTTCTTGGTCTTGGTGGCGAGCTTGCGGTCGTCGGTCACATAGGCCTTCACGGCATCGTGGAGGGCCAGATCGACGGCCTCGTAGATGCTCAGCATCTCGTGACGGGCCTCGATGAGCTGACGGGAAAACAGTTTGCGCATGGTTCACTCCAATCAGTTGGGTGCGGTCATGCCGCCCGCACAGTGAATACACACCGGACCAGGTCCGATCAGCTTGGGACTAGTCGCACCGATCAGCCAAAGCGGCCGGTGATATAGTCTTCCGTCCGCGAGTCCACCGGACTGGTGAAGATCGCGTCGGTTTGACCATACTCGATGAGCGTGGCGGGCTCGCCGGCAACTTCCTGCAAGAAGAATGCGGTGTAGTCGCTGATACGAGCTGCCTGCTGCATAGAATGCGTGACGATGATGATCGTCATCTCGGGCGCCAGCTCGGCCATCAGATCCTCGACCTTAGAGACGGACGTGGGGTCGATGGCGGAGCAGGGCTCGTCCATCAGAAGGACATCGGGTTGCACCGCAAGCACGCGCGCGATGCACAGACGCTGCTGCTGACCGCCCGAGAGCGCCAAACCATCCTTGTTGAGCTGATTGGATACCTCTTTCCAGAGGTTGGCGCGTTTGAGCGATTCTTCCACGATGTCATCGAGGTCACTTTTGCTAGTCACGCCCTGCAGACGAGGGCCAAAGGCGACATTCTCGTAGATGGATTTGGGAAACGGATTGGGCTGCTGAAAGATCATGCCCACGCGACGACGGAGGTCGACCGGGTCGACACCCTCGGCATAGATATCGTTGCCGTCGAGCGTCATGGTGCCCTCGACGCGCGTGCCCTCGATCAGGTCATTCATGCGGTTGATGCAGCGCAAAAACGTCGACTTGCCGCAGCCCGAAGGGCCAATGAAGGAGGTGATGGCGTTTTTGGCGATGTTGAGGTCAAGCCCCGTCAACGCATGAAAGTCACCGTACCAAAAGTTGAAATCCTTGGCCGTGATGGCCGCTTGCTCCAGCGTGGGAGCGGACTGATAGACGGACATGGGACTCCTTAACTAGCGGCGCTTGCGCGACAGGAAGCGCGCAAACAGGTTGAAGGCCAAAATGATCACCATCAGCAAGAGCGCGGTGCCGTAGGCTGCGTTCATGTTGATGCCGTCGTTGGCAAGCAGGTACAGGTGAACGGTCATGGGGCGGCCGGAATCGAGCGGCGAGATAGGTAGATTGATGGCCTGGCCCATGGTGTAGAGCACCACGGCGGTCTCGCCGATGGCACGGCCGATGGCAAGGACGATGCCCGTGGCAATGCGGCCAAAGGCCGAAGGAAGCACGATCTTGGAGACGACCTGCCACTTGGTAGCGCCCAGGCCGTACGCGCCCCAACGGATATAGCGCGGAACGGCACGAATGGCTTCTTCGGTGGTGCGCATGACGATGGGAAGCATCAAGAGCGCGAGCGCCAGAGCGGCCGAGACCATCGAAAGGCCCAGGCCCATAGCCTCGACAAACAAGGCGTAGCCAAACAGGCCCATAACGATGGAGGGCACCGAGGCCAAAGCGTCAGCAGCGTAGCGAATGAGCTCGACGACCTTGCCCTGCTTGGCGTACTCGGCCAGATAGACGGCTGCCAGCACAGCGATCGGCGTGCAGATAAGCATGGCGAGCGCCGTCACGTAGACGGTCGAGACGATCGTGGGCCAAATTCCGCCCTCGGCGTTGACGCCCTGGGGCCAACCGAAGATAAAGTCGAGCGAGATGTGTGGCAGGCCGTTGATGACCACGTAGGCGATGATAGCGACCAGCACCAGCGTGGTGATGTAGGCAGCGGCACGAAACACGCCAAGCATGATCTTGTTGGACAGGTCCTTGTTGATGCGGCCCTTCTTGCCGTGGGAAAGGGCACGCTTGATGCGCTCGCGCGACGAGGTCGTATCGACCGTCGTGTCAACGGAATCGGACATAGCCTACCCCCTCTTCCTCTTGGAAATCAGACGAACGATACCCACCAGCGTGGCGGAGATGATAAACAGGACCACACCCATGCCGAACAGCGCCGAGCGGTGTAGACCCGAGGAATAGCTCATGTCGAGCGCAATCTGGCTCGTGAGCGTCGAGATGGGGCTCGCAATGCTGTCGGGAATAACCGGGGCGTTACCTACGACCATGAGCACGGCCATGGTCTCGCCGATGGCACGGCCCATACCCAGCACGATGGCATCAACGATACCCAGCTTCGCGGCAGGTAGCACGACCTTATAGATGGTCTGCCACTTTGTGGCGCCCATGGCATACGATGCCTCGCGAATGCCCATGGGAATGGAATTGAGAGCATCGATGGTGAGCGTGGTGATGGTAGGGACGATCATGATGGCGAGCACAAACCACGCCGTCAGCGCACCAAAACCAAGGCCGCCGGTCAGTTGTGCGATAAACGGGCGGATGATGATCATGCCAAAGAAGCCGTAGATGATGGAGGGTATGCCCGCCAGCAGGTCAACGGCGGGGCTGATGAGCTTGCGCACGCGCTTGCTGGCAATCTCGACCAGGTAAACGGCCGTACCCACGCCCAGCGGCACGCCCATGGCGAGCGCACCGACGGTCACCAGACCCGAGCCAGCAAGCAGCGACAAGATGCCGTAGTGGCCCTCGGAAGGCGCCCACGTAAAGCTAAAGAAGTCAGCCAGACCGATGTCAGTAAAGACGGGCAGCGCCGAGTACGTGGTAAAGACAAAAATCAGGATGACGGTAACGACCGCCAAGAACGCGCAGGCAAAGAAGATCCACTGCAGCGCCTTCTCCTTGATATAGGTACTGCGCGATACGAGCGCCAGCTCGCGCTTCTTGGGCGTCTGAACATTCTGCTCAGTCTGGGAGTTTTCCTGTGCTTCCATGCTACTCACTCCCCTTCTCGTCGTTGGTGACGGGAATAAAGCCCGCCTCGCGAATCTGCTTGTCCATCTTTTCGGACGTCACATAGTCGATGTAATCCTGCGCCTGCTGCGAAGGCACACCCTTCACAAAGAAGTAAAGGTCGCGCGAGATGGGATAGCCGCCACTCGCGACCGTCTTCTCGGACGCCTCAACATGATTGACCGAGACGGCCTTGACCGAGGTCTTGGCGTTGAGGCTATCGACGAAGCCCAGCGAAATGTAGCCGATGGCCCCACGCGAACGAGATACCACGTCGCGCACCTGGCCCGTACCCGAAAGAACAGCCGAGCGGCGATCGAACGGCGTGCCATCCATCACGATGGTGCGAAAGGCCTCACGCGTACCGGACGCCTCGTCTCGGTTGATGACCTGAATCCTCAGGTCCTCGCCACCGACCTCTTTCCAATTGGTAATCTTGCCGGCGTAGATATCGCGGAGCTGCTCGGTCGAGAGGTTATCGACGGGGTTGTCGTCGTTCACGATGACCGCAATACCGTCGTGGGCAATGACGATGGGAGTCAGGCCCAGATCCTGTTCGTCGGCATTGAGTCCACGGGAGGAGCTGGCGATATCGGCCGTGCCGGCGCTGACGGCCTCGATCCCAGCGGAAGAACCCAAACCGGAAACGAGCACGTCGATGCCGGTCTCCTCCTTAAAGCCCTCGGCCGCAATCTCGGCGATAGGAAGGCAGGTCGTGGAGCCGGCCACGGTAATGGAAGAGGTAGAAGATCCCGAAGAACAGGCGCACAGCGTAAGCGTAAGCACAGCGGCGCTCAGGACCGATACGATCTTTCTCATAGCATCACGCCGATCGCAGCATGGCGCCCACAGGTGCCGTCCTCGTTACGGTAGGAATAAAAGCGGTCGTTCTGACGCACGGTCGAAAGCTGGGTATCCACGATATTATCCGCGTCGACACCGACATCTACCAGCGCCTCGCGAATGGCAGCGGAAAGATCAAGCATGCGAGAGGTATTCGCATCGATGCAAGAGAACTCGGCGGCAAAGCGATCCATGAGTTCCTGGGATACCTCATATTCGTCACCCAAGATATGGGGGCCGATATAGGCGGAAACGTCGCTCGCATCGCAACCGGCAGCATCGCAAAGCGCCTGGCACGCCTTGGCGGAAATACGTGCAATCGTGCCCTTCCAACCGGAGTGCACCACGGCAAATCCGCCGGGGGCCACCAGCACCACGGGAACGCAGTCGGCAAAGCAGAGCAGCACGGGCACGTTATGCGCCGTGCAGACGATGGCATCACAGCCCTCGGCAATCTGCTCGCGAACGTCCTCAAGGTCATCGGCGCCGTTCGAGGTCACCGCAACGATATGATCACCATGGACCTGATTGGGAACGAGCAGGTTGTGCTCGCACTCGGCGGCACCCATAGCCTCGAGCGCACGACAACGATTTTCTTGAACAGCAAAGGGGTCATCGCCAACATGCGAGCCCAAGTTGAGTGAGGAGTACGCATCTTCGGAAACGCCACCGGCGCGCTCGGTGAAGGCAAAGCGAACATCGGATGTCGCGCCCTCCACCAACGTAACTCCATCATGGTCGACACGCGAAACTTTGTCCGCACGTGCTGCCATACTAAAGCCTCCTAATAACACAAGTACCGCGGCATCGCCGCTACAGCCCGCGTTTATACGGCTGTCATACTTCTCTAAAAGGATACCTGCTGCGCTGGAGGCAATCGTAAAGGGAACGTAAAGAGATTGGAGGTTCTAGTTTACAAAGTCGAAATAAAAAGGGCGCGTCCATACGGACACGCCCCTGTGCACAACAATGCAAAGAACGACTTAGAAGCTACCGCGCTTCAGGAAGTCGGGAAGCTCGAACTGATCGTTGCCGAAGTTAGGAAGCTCGGTGCCACCGACGTTGCGGGTCGGAGCGGCCTGAGCCGGGCTCGTGGCAGGAGCGGTGCGCTGCGGCTCAGCGGAGGCAGCGGCCTTGCTCTGAGACTGCTGAGCAGCAAAGAGCTCGTCCTGACGGTTGACGTTGGAGTCGGAGAAGCCCGTAGCGATGACGGTGATACGCACCTGATCGCCCAGGGACTCGTCGACAACGGTACCGAAGATGATGTTGGCCTCGGGGTCGACGGCGTTGGCGACAACGTCGGCGGCGTCGCTGATCTCCTGGATGCCCAGGTCCTTGGAACCGGCGATGGAGAGCAGCACGCGCGTGGCACCATCGATGGAGCTCTCGAGCAGCGGGCTGGAGATGGCCTGCTGGGCAGCGTCGACGGCACGGGTGTCCCCAGAAGAGGTACCGATACCCATCATGGCGGTACCGGCCTGCTTCATGATGGTCTTAACATCGGCGAAGTCCAGGTTGATGATACCGGGGACGGTGATGAGGTCGGTGATGCCCTGGGTGCCCTGGGAAAGGACGCCATCGGCAATCGCGAAGGCCTCGAGCATGGTGGTCTTCTTCTCGGCGATGTCGAGCAGCTTATCGTTAGGGATGACGATCATGGTGTCGACGCAATCGGAGAGGGTCTTAATGCCCTCCTCGGCGCTCTTCTTGCGCTTGCGGCCCTCGAAGGTGAAGGGCTTGGTCACGACGGCGACGGTCAGCGCACCGACCTCGTTCATCGCGATATCGGCAACGATGGGAGCAGCGCCGGTACCGGTGCCACCGCCCTCGCCGCAGGTGATGAACACCATGTCGGCGCCAGCGAGCGCCTCGGCAATGTCGTCGCGGGACTCATCGGCAGCCTTGCGGCCAACCTCGGGGTTGGCGCCGGCGCCCAGGCCGCGGGTAAGGTCGGTGCCGATGTGCACCTTGATATCGGCATCAGAGATCGCGAGTGCCTGAGCATCGGTGTTGATGGCAACAAACTCGACGCCGCGGATGCCCTCTTCGATCATTCGATTGACCGCGTTGGTACCGCCGCCGCCGACGCCGACCACCTTAATGACGGCAAGGTAGTTGTTGATCTCTGTCTCGTGCATGTCGGTCCTCCGAACAAAGGTTATAGCCATAGCATGGGTCGACCCCTGCGCACATTAACCTTCAGGTTGAAAGTAAATGCAAAGGTAAACCGTATTATGTTTGCACATTATGAACGTATCAGTCAAATAATTGACCGTGAAAACCAAACAAACCAGATAAACGGCGTGGTATGGCCCCTCAACAAAGCATCAACCAGCGCTACGAGGTCGGAGCGTTCCTAAATGTATAGTTACCCGGAGAGCGCACATTGATATACGTTACGCCCTCTACCTGCGAAAGCAGCTTGGTGACTACGCGCTCCTTCTTGACGATATCGTTCGAATCGCCCAGCGACACCTCAATGCCGTTATTGAGGTTTGCCGAGATGGCTTCGACCGAAGGCGTGGAAATATCCTTGACTTGTCCCAAGAACTCGCTCGAAAAACCACGCACATAATCCAAGCCAGCCTTAACGGCCTTGGAGCTCACTGCCTGGCCGGAAACCGGAGCGACATCCGCCGAGACATCAGTCAACAACACCGCGCCATAGTGCTTAGCGAGCGCCAGCGCGGCATCGATTCCGGTCAAGGTATTTGAGCCCTGCCCTGTCGTGATGACGTTGCCTTGGTCGTTCACTTCGACCGACGTCGACAGTGGGGCGATCCAGGTGTCATCATCCCCGATGGCCCAGGCAAGGTCATCGGAACTGATATAGGCAATTGCGATGACCTTGCGCTCCATCGGCGTAATGATGAGCGTATGCGGGAACTGACGCTGGACATCCACGCCCGAGACCCACGGATTCTGCTTGAGGTCCTCGGTAATCTGGTCGGGATCGACGTTAAAAAGCGACGTTCCCTCGGGCAAATCGATCAGCTGGATAGCATCGTGCTTCGTCACATGCTCGCTACCTTGAATCTGAATATCAGTGGCGGTAAACAATCCAGAGTTGATCACCACGATGGCAACGACGACGAGCACGGCCAAGGCGGCCAGAACGCCGCCCACGATTTTGCCTTTGCCTGCAACGACAGAAGCGGCGTCTGATGTTTTATTTACCATCGCCCCAAGTGAAGACAACGGGTTGACGCTTTTTTTACCCGAAGGCTTCTTGGCGGTAGCCGGCACCGATGTCAGCGAGCGCGGTTTCGATGCGCCCAGCGTGCGACCTGGACGCGGCGCTTTAGTTCCCGTCGAGGGCTTAGGAGTTGCCATGGGACGGGCGGGTTTGGCGCCCATAACAGGCTTTGACGTCACCGAGGGACGCGAGGACTTTTTTGCGGCCGGACGATTACCGAGCTGCGAGCCGACAACCGGACGACTGGTCTGTCGAGCATGCCCGACAGACTTAGAGTGCGCGACGGTATTGCGTTGAGGTTTGGCAGGCGCGCCGGAACGCCCTCCGGCGCGGCGGAAGGTGGGTTTCGATGCTCTAGAAGCCGAGGAATTTAACTTCCGGTCTGAGCTCGATGCCATACGCCTCCCTCACCTTTCCGTGCACATGTCTGATAACCGCGGCAACGTCATCGGCCGAGGCAGTTCCGTTATTAACGATAAAATTAGCGTGAACGGGCGAAACTTCCGCGCCGCCAATCGAAAAACCCTTTAATCCACAATCCTCGATAAGCTTGCCCACACTCGCATCGGGCGGGTTGCGAAAGGCCGACCCGCAGGATGCGCGACCCATGGGCTGCGTACGCTTGCGCCTCGTCAGGTACCGCTCCATGCGCTCGCGAATGTCGGCCTTGGGCGCCGGTTTAAGCTTGAGCACGCACTCGAGGATAATCTCATTGCGGGGAAGGCTACATTCGCGGTAGCCCCAAGTGATCTCGGACCCCGCATAATGCTTGATACCGGATGCCGGGTCAAACGTTACGACATCCTCAACCAGCGAGCCAATCCACTCGGTCCGTGTGCCGGCATTCATAGATATCGCACCGCCAACCGAGCCAGGGATGCCAACGGCAAACTCAAGGCCCGAGAGGCTACGCGACAGGGCATCGTTGACCAGGCGCGCAAACATCACGCCCGCACCGACCGTCAGCGTACAACCGTCATCGGCAACAACCGTGCGCTGAAACTCACGTCCGAGCGAAATGACGGCGCCGCGATAACCGCCATCGGCAACCAGCAGATTGGAGCCCTTGCCGATGATGACCCACGGCACCTGCTCGCGATCGAGCACCGCCACGGCGCGGCGGAGGGCATGATAGCTATGGCACGTCACAAAGAGGTCGGCCTTGCCGCCGATACGATAGCTCGTATGACGCGCAAGGCGCTCGTCCTCGATCACATCCGTGTCGATCATGCCCGAGAGCGCCATGACGGCGTTAAACAGACCCATTAGACTTAAGCGTCTTTCTTGGCAGTCAGATACTCAATGAACTCGGGACCGACGGTCGTAACGTCACCGGCACCCATAGTGAGCAGCAGATCGCCCTCGCCCACCATCTGCTCGAGCTCCTGATTGAGCTCAAGACGGCTGGAGCAGTACACGACCTCCTTGCCAGGATGCTTGGCGCGCACGGTATCGGCGAGCATCTTAGAGGTGACACCCGGAATGGGCATCTCGCCAGCCGAGAACACATCAATCAGCAGCAGTTTATCGGCATTGGCAAATGCATCGGCAAAGTCGTCGCACAGGGCCTGCAGGCGCGAATAACGGTGCGGCTGGAACACGACGTCGACATGCTTGTAGCCCAGCGACGAAGCGGCAGCAAGCGTCGCCTTGATCTCGGTGGGGTGATGGCCGTAATCATCGACCACGGTGATGCCATCGATATCGCCCACGTGGGTAAAGCGACGGCGGACGCCCTCAAAGCTCGAGAGCGCCTTGGCGGCGGCGTCGATGTCAAGGCCCAGGACATGGGCGACGGTGAGCACCGCCGTGGCGTTGAGCATGTTGTGGCGACCGGGATTGCTCTTGATCTCCACGGCATGCTCAGTGCCGTCCTCAAAGCGAACGATAAAGTCACTCTGGATGCCTTTGACATCCGGGTGCATGCAGACGATGTCGTTGCTCTCGGCAAAGCCGTAGGAAAGCACGTGACGGCCCGTCGACTTGGCGAGCTCGACCAGATGCGGGTCCTCACCGCAGACGATGACGGTGCCGTCCTCGCCCACCAGGCTCATGAATTTGGCGAAAGTCGCTTCGATCTCCTCGATACCCGAGTAGTGATCGAGGTGGTCGGCCTCGACGTTGGTCACAATGACCACGTTGGGGTTCAGGAACAGGAAGGAGCTGTCGGACTCGTCGGCCTCGGCGACAAAGTAGTCGCCCGAGCCGTTCTTGCCGTTCGTGTCATAGCCCTCGACGATGCCACCGATCAGGAAGCTCGGATCCAGACCCATGCGGTCGAGCATGGTGGCGCACATCGAAGACGTGGTGGTCTTGCCGTGCGTGCCGGCAACAGCGACGGTAGTGTAGCCGTGGCCCAAGGCAGAGAGCATCTTGGCACGGGGCCACACGGGAATACCAAGCTCGCGAGCGCGCACGAGTTCAGGGTTGGACTCCGGAATAGCGGTGGAGACAACAACCACGTCGGGCTTGACCTCGTCGATCGTGGCGGCCTCATGGCCCACATGTACCTTCACACCAGCGCGGGTAAGCTGGCGGATATAACGTGACGTCTTAAGGTCGGAGCCGGTAACGGCATAACCGCGCTCGTGCAGAACGAGGGCGATGCCGCTCATGCCGGCGCCGCCGATACCGATAAAGTGGGCGCTCTTAAACTCGGGCGCGGAGGTTGCAGTCTGGGAATCAGCCATGTGCTCGTGTACTCCTTGCGTAAACACTGCCTGTAACCCGTTAACTGTACCGCACCTACCGCATCAGCGCGAGGGCGACCGACGATATCCCGTCTAACTAACGCAAACCCTCTACCGCATCCGCCAGAAGAGCGGCGGCCCTATCCTGAGCCAGACCACGCGCCGCCTGACGCATGGCGTCGCGCGCCGCCGCGTCATCGACCAGGTGCAGCAGCTCATCGGCAAAGGCAGAACCGTCGATATCGGCATCGGCGCAGAGCACGCCGGCCCCGGCGTCGACCAGATAACGAGCATTGGTGGTTTGGTGGTCGGCTGTCGCATGCGGATACGGCACGAGCACCGAAGGCACGGCGAGCGCAGCGATCTCGGCCACGCTCGATGCGCCCGAACGCGAGAGCACCAAATCGGCAGCAGCCAGCATATCGCCCATGTTGTCGATGTAAGGCTGGACGCGGTAACGCTTCGCCTCCTCGGGCGTCAGCGCCAAAGCGCGCTCGGTCTCCTCAAAGCCGTCGGCACCCGTCGAATGCAACACATAGAGGTTCTTGCGCGAAAGCAGCTCGTTTTTGAGCGAAGCCACGCGCTCGTTGAGGTGCTGGGCGCCAAGTGAACCGCCAAAGACGAGCAGCAGCGTAGCGTCCTCGGGAACGCCAAGTGCCTTGCGGCCGCGAGCGCGATCTCCCTCGATCACCGAGCGACGTACGGGATTGCCGGTCATGAGCACGTGGTCAGGGTCACCTTCGCGCTCAAAGACCGAGCGCGCTGCCGGCACCGAGATGCACACGCGGGCGGCGTGGGAGTTCATCATCTTGTTGGCCAGGCCCGGAACAGAGTTCTGCTCATGCAGCAGATACGGCACGCCTGCGTCCTTGCACCACCCCAGCAGTGGAACCTCGACATAGGCACCAAAACCGATGGCGGCATCGGGCTTGCCGACCTTTGAGAAATGACTGGCGATCGCACGCTTGGCCTTGTTGACACGCCACAGCGAGGTCAGCGCCGTCCAAGGGCGGGAGCGGTCGAAGCCCGTGACCGTAATGGGCACAAAATCAAACCCAGCCTCGGGGACCAGACGACCCTCGAGCTTGCGCGACTGGCCCACGAACACAACGCGGTGCCCACGGTCACGCAGCTCTTCGGCCAAGGCGAGCGCGGGGTTGATGTGTCCTGCCGTGCCGCCGGCTGCAATAGCAACGGTCATTTTATCGGTCATGGTAGTCCCTTCGTACACGCGGTCCCTGGTCGTCGGTGCGCAGACGTGCCGACGGGTCCGAGTTCAAATCGATTCGATTATATCCGCCGCCCGCGTTGCGAGGGCTGGGGCGCTGCGGACGACCTTGCGGAGCCGTTCGCGGGCGTGGACGGGCTGCCGGCTCGGATGCAGAACCATCCAGAACGGTAAAGCCGCTACGCGAAGGTCGTTCACCGCGCACATGGGCCACGCCGGCGGCGCTCTCGTCCATAACGGCAAAGCTCTCACGGCGGCGGTCATACTCATCGCGGCGGGCGCTCTCGTACGAAACGCGCAGAATCAACCCGGCAAGCATAAGCGACACAATAATCGACGAACCGCCGTAGCTAATAAACGGCAACGGTTTGCCTGTCATGGGAAACACGTTGAGGATGCCCAGCGCGTTAATCAAAAACTGCACTGCGAGAATGCCCGCGGAGCCAGACGCCATAAGCGCGCCCCGGCGATCGGTCGCCTGCTCGGCAATGCGAAACGCCGAGTAGATCAGCATCGCAAACACCAAGAAGAACAGCACGGTTCCGACAAAACCGACTTCCTCGCCAATGATGGCCAGGATGTAGTCATTGTGCGCCTCGGGCAGATACGAGTACTTCATGGTTGAGTTGCCGATGCCACGGCCGAACAGACCGCCCGAGGCAAAGGCCATAATGGCAAGCGTGGCCTGATAGCCGTCACCATACTCGTCGGCCCAAGGGTTCAAGGCAACCTGAATACGCACCATACGGTACGGCTCTGCGACAAGCGCAATCACGATCACGAGAATGCCGAAGATTAGCACGCCGATGATAAATCTGGGGTCGAGACCCGCAAACAACGCCATGCACATGAGGGTCAACAGGATGATCAGGACAGTACCGAAATCGGGCTGGATAAAGATCAGAAAGAGCGAAATGCCCAGGTAGATGCCCATCTTGCGAAGGAATTCGTTGATGTTGCCACCGGGCGAAAAGAAGCGATCAAGCATGATGGCCGAATACGCAATGGCAAATGGCTTTAAAAACTCGGAAGGCTGGAACTGAATACCGGCGATGTTGAGCCAGCGCGTGGCGCCGCGGCTGCCGCTGCCCACCAAGAACACCAGAAGCAGTAGCCCTATCATGCCGATAAGGAAGATCCTGAGCACATCCTCCCCAAACCAGCTGTCCGGCAAAACGCGCACGATGGCAATCAGCGCCAGAACACCGACCACGGCAAACGCGGCCTGTCGACCCAGAAAAAACGTCGCCGAGCCATTCTCGTGCAGCGCCTCGACCGAAGACGCCGAGTACACCATCAGCAGGCCAAAGCATACCAAGGTAAACAAGCAGGCCATGAATATCAAACGGGGGCGCATGATACGGGCGGGAACGCCGGCAATATAGCGTTCGCTAAACGACTGCCCGCCGCGGCTGGAACGCGGTGTGGTGCGACGTGAGGAAGCACGGTCCGAGTCGGGCCTCCTCATACCTTGTCGGGGGCTCTCCTCTCTCACCGCAACCCCTATTCCATTTGTGATTTCGCTGTAGCGGCAAGCTGAGCCACGTAGTCCTTAAACACGCGGCCGCGCTCCTCATAGCCCGAGAACTCATCGAACGAAGAGCAGGCAGGAGAAAGTAAGATCACGTCACCACGGCTCGAAAGCGAACGGGCAACGTCCACGGCGTCGCGCAGGTCATCCGCCTGGGCGATATCCACATCGCCATCGACATCAGCCTCGTCCATAGCGGCGGTGAAGCGCTCGCGCGCATCGCCAAAGCAGACGACCGAGCGCACGTTGTCCATAACGACGCGCGCGAAGTCCGTGAGCGGAGTGCCCTTATCGTGGCCGCCGAGCAGCAAGATCACGTCGTCATCGGGAAATGCCGTCAGTGCCTTCTCGACCGCATCGGTGTTAGTCGCCTTGGAATCGTTGACGTAGCGCACGCCGTCAATCTCGCCACACGGCTCCACGCGGTGCTCGAGCGGCTGGAACGAGGCCAGACCGCGGCAGACACCGTCGACATCGGCACCGACTGCCAAGGCAGCCGTGGCAGCGCACAGGGCATTGATAACATTGTGATGGCCCGAGATCTTGAGCTCGGATGTAGCGATGAGCGGGGTCTCGACGCCCTTCAGGCGCACGATCATCTTGCCATCGCGCACAAAGGCGGCATCCTCGCCCTCAGGCTCGTCAAAGGCAACCTTGCAGATGCGACGACCCGGCGTGTAGATGTACTCATCGAACTCGTGAATGCCGGCGTCTTCGACGTCGACAACCACCAGATCGTCATCGACCATATTGTCAAACAGTTTGATCTTGGCAAGCGCATAGTTCTTATGACTCTTATGCCAGCCCAAGTGGTCGGGAGTGATGTTGAGCAGCACCGCCACGCGGGGGTGGAGCTCGGTTGTCGTAGCAATCTGATAGCTCGAGAGCTCAGCCACAAACCACTCGTTGTGGGCTCGGCCGTCAATCTCGTTGACCGGCGGCTCGCCGATGTTGCCGACAGCAACGCTGGCCTCGCCGGCAGCCTTAAGCAGATAATCAGTTAGCGACGTGGTGGTCGTCTTGCCGTTGGTGCCCGTGATGGCAATCCAGTTATCGGGCGACAGGCGATAGGCAAACTCGGGCTCACCCATAATCTGGGCGGCATGCTCGCGCCCAGCCTTAAAGAAGCCCGAGAACTCCGAGATGCCCGGGCACGTCACGCATACGTCATAGGCGCCCTCGACCTGTTCGGTCCCATAGACAAACGACGCACCAGCAGCCTCGAGCGCACGCGTGGCGTCATTGGGCTCAGAGGTGCCACCGCCATACACGGTAACGGCACTTACGCGCTCGGGATGTGCCAGCGCCCAGCGGGCGACATCGAGACCGGATTTGCCCTGACCCAAAACGAGCAGGCTAAAGACATCAGCAAGAGACATGAAAGACCACTATCCCAACTGGAAGAACAGAGCAAGGCCAACGGCACCAAAGGCAGCAGCGATAATCCAAAAACGGATGACGACCTTGGTCTCGGCCCAGCCCTTCTTTTCGAAATGATGATGGATGGGCGCCATAAGGAAGACGCGCTTGTGCGTAAAGTGGAAGTAGACAACCTGAATCATGACCGACAGGGTCTCAACGATAAACAGGCCGCCGATGATGAGGGAGACGACCTCGGTGTTGGTCATGATGGACGTGCAGGCAAACGCGGCGCCCAGGGCAAGCGAGCCGGTATCGCCCATAAAGATGCTCGCCGGATAGCAGTTGAACCACAGAAAGCCCAAGCAGGCACCGGCACACGCGGTGCAGAAGATGGACAGGTTCACGTCTCCGTGCAAAAACGCCATGGCAGCCATGGCGAGCATGGCAATCATGGAGGTGCCGCCAGCAAGACCGTCAAGGCCATCGGTCAGGTTCACGGCATTAGAAAGACCGGCGATCATCAGCCAGCAAAAGACAATGTAGAGCCACGGGAACGAAAGGCCGCAGATGGTGGTCGAAAGCACGCCAAGGTCAATCGTCAGGCCGCCGGGAAAACGAATCTCGGGGGCGACGCCGCACCAGTTAACGGCAAGTACCGTAAAGGTGACACAGATAATGGTTAGGCCGATCATCTTGGCATGAGGCGTCAGACCGAGCGAGCGCCCATGCGTAACGGAGGTCAGGTCGTCGATCAGGCCCAGCACGCCGGTCGCCAGCGTGGCGAGCAGCACGAGCACGAGCTCGGTGGTGAGCTTGCCCATCAGCAGGCAGGTCAGCGAAATCGCGACGAGAATGACAACGCCACCCATGGTGGGCGTTCCCTGCTTAACCAAATGACGCTTGGGGCCGTCGGCACGAACCTGCTGGCCGATACCCTCGACCTTAAGTAGCTTGATCCACCACGGCATGAGCAGCAGCGCAATGGCAGCGGCGATGCCAAGCCCCAAAAAAGCCTGATACGTTGGATACGAGGGATTGCCGAACATGGGCTAGCACACACCTTCCACAAAGCGGTCGAGCTCAACAAAGCGGGAACCCTTGACCAGTACAACATCATGTTTTTCAAGCGCGCCGCCCATGCGGTCGAGCACCTGCTGATAATCGGAGAACACCTGGATGCGGTCCTCGTCCATGCCCATCATGCGCGCGGCATCGGCCATAAGCTGGGCCAGCTCACCACCCACGCACGCCAGCATGTCGAGCTTCTTGGCGGCGGCATAGGCGCCCACGAGCTCATGCATGCGAGGAGCCTCATCGCCCATCTCGCCCATCTCGCCCAGGATCGCCATGCGAGACCCCGTGCACGAAAGCGAGCACAGCAGATCGAGACCAGCAGCCATGGATTCGGCGCTGGCGTTATAGGAATCGTCGATGACGCGGGCACCGCTCTTGGCGCGCTTGATCTCCTGGCGGTGCCCGGTGATCGTGAGGCCCCTAAAGGCAGCATCGATCTGCTCGGGCGTCACGCCCAGGCGATAGGCAACTGCGGCGGCCTTAACGGCATTTGGGACGGACTGCACGCCGGGGATGGCAAGCATGGTATCGGTCGTCTCACCCTGGCCAAAATCGAGCGTAAAGACCGGACGGCCCTCGTCATCAACACGAATGTCGCGGGCACGGACCTCATCATCGTCCGAGACGCCGGCCAGCATCACATCGATACCAGCAGGCTGGGCGAACGTATCGCGAATGAACGGCGTAAAGTCGTCCTCACCGCCCAAAACCAGCAGCGGCAAGAAGTCGCCGGCGGCGCACATACCCTGGACAATCTCGGCCTTAGCGCGGGCGATGTTCTCGCGGCTGCCCAAAATGCCGATGTGAGAGGTACCAATCTTGCTCACGATGGCAAGGTTGGGATTGGCGGACTGGGACAGGCGCTCAATCTCGTGGAAATGGTTCATGCCCATCTCGAGCACCAGGACCTCGGTATCGGCCGGAGCGGAAAGCACCGTGAGCGGCATGCCGATCAGGTTATTGAAATTGCCCTTGGTGGCCCAGACACGATAGCGCTTGGCGAGCACGGCGGCGAGCACGTCCTTGGTCGTCGTCTTGCCGATGGAACCGGTAATACCAACGACCAGGCAGCCAAGCTCCAGGCGATACGTGTGCGCCAAACGCAGCAGAAACTCCTCGGGATCATCGGTCAGCAGGATGGCGCACCCCTTGTCCTGCGCCAGCGAGACCAGCTCGGCCTCGGGCTCACGCGTCATCACGACGGCGCCGGCACCCGACTGGACGGCTCGGGAAGCAAAATCATTGCCGTCGACGTTTTCACCGGGAAAGGCGACGAAAATCGTCCCTTCCTCGACCTGGCGCGAGTCGATAACGCACCCGCGGCATACCCGATCGGCTTCTCCCGTCACGGTTCGGGCCCCTGTTGCGGCCGCGAGGTTGTTGACGGCGATCTCTATCATTGCAGCTCCCCTGTAAACCTAATAATGCTATCGGCGTATTGTATCCCAGCGCCGCCCATGCGTGGTGCAGGGCATGTGAACACCCTCATATGGGACAACAAACCACGCCCCAAAGATTGTAACCCCCTACTTCGTGTGCGGGATACCCAGCACGTCGAGCGCGTTGGCCATAATGGACTGGAACGGCACCGCAGCGGCATCTGAGCCGCTCGGCGTTCCGTCGAGCGTGATATAGCACAGCACCTTGGGCGATTGTGCCGGTGCAAAGCCCATAAAGGACGACATGTAGTTCTCCTTGAGGTAGCCGCCGTTCTCGTCGGCACGTTCGGCCGTACCGGTCTTACCCGCCACGTCATAGCCGTCAACCGCGCCGCCAACGCCCGTTCCCTCGGACACGACCGTCTGCATGCACGATGTCACCTGGGATGCGGCGTCCTCCGAAATCGCGCGCTCGCCTTCGCCCCAGTCCTTCTCGTCGCCCTTGCTGGACTTATAGAAGTGCGGTGTCATCATCACGCCGCCGTTGGCGATGCCGCCCACGGCACGTGCGATCTCAATCGGCGAGACAGACAGTGCCTGTCCAAAGCTCATCGAGCCCAGCGTGGCGCCGTCATACTGGTCACGCTCCTTGACGATACCCAGGCTCTCTCCCGGAAAATCGACACCCGAGCTGTGACCGATGCCCCACTTGTCCACATAGGCGGCAAAGTCGTCGGCACCGATCTTGCGCCCCACTAGGACAAAGCCCACGTTGGACGAACGGCGCATCATCTCGCGCACATCCATGGTCATGGCATAGTCGCGCTTGTCGGCATCGGTGACGGTATCGTCGCCCACCTTGATGCTCGCCGGCACCTCAAACGACGTACTCGATCGCACGACGCCCAAGTCGAAGCCGGCGCCCGCCACGAGCGTCTTAAAGACCGAGCCGGGCTCGTAGGCGTCGGTGACCAGGCGCAGATTCATATCCTCGGTCTTGGCATTCTCCAGATCGGTCTGGTCGTAGGTCGGGTACGAGCAGGCTGCCAAAATCTCGCCTGTCGTAGGATCGGTGACCAGCGCCGAGCCGTTCTTGGCCTTAGTCTTCTCAACTGCCTCTGCCAGGGCATCCTCGGCCGCACGCTGGATATTGACGTCGAGCGTCGTCACGATATCAACGCCGTCGACCGCAGCCACCTTTTTATAGGCACCGCCCGCGATATAGCTGCCGTCCCTCGCGCGCTCGCGTACGAGAGAACCGTTCGTGCCGGTCAGAAGCTTGTTGTATTGCTTTTCGAGACCCGTCAAGCCGTCGTTGTCTACATTCACTACACCCAGCACCTGCGATGCCAGATTGCCGTATGGATATACGCGCTTCATGGCCTGCTCAAAAAGCACGCCGGGCAGATTCTTCTTCTCCAGCGCCGCAGCATCGTCTTCGTCCACCTGGCGCTTGATATACACCCAGGTGCCATCGGACTCGACGAGCTTGCGGCAGGTCTTTTTATCGATTCCAGTTGCCTTGACCAGCGCCGACACCGTCTTGTCGACATCCTCGACAAGCTGCGGGTTCACGGCGATGTTGCGACATTCGACCGACGACGCCAGCACGTTGCCGTTGCGGTCGTAGATGGTGCCACGTTTGGCATAGAGGGTCTGCGCAAGCAGGCGGCGCGCATCGGCACGCTCGCGCAGTTTATCGGCTTCGACAATTTGATAGTCGGCAAGACGAAAGACGCCCAAGCCCAAGCCAAACCCAATGAAACCCATGACGGCTTTGCGGCGAGGCAGAGGCGTGCCTGTGAGCCATTCGGTCGACGAACTCTTGCGCGACCTGGTGTTATGCACTTGAGGGCCGCCCGAGCCGCGAAGTCGCGACGCCGGGTCGTTGCCACGGGACCGCCCGGCGTTGTAAGATTGCCGACCCGTTCCTTGATAACCAGAACGTCCCCGCGACGAGGGACGTCCAGAACCGCGGCCCCCATCGGAACCGCGGCGATAGTCATTTGTCATACTCAGCTACCGTCTTGCTACTGAGCGGTCGCGGTCGCGTTGGCGCCCGCGGCTGCATCCTGCGAAAAGTCAAGTGTAACGCTCTCGCTGGGCTCCACCATGCCATAAGCGCCCGCAAGGTCGCGAATGCGCGTGTCGGCGCCATAGACCGAATGCATGACCTCCAGGTCGGAGCTCTCATCGGTCGCCTTTTCGAGCGTGTTGGTAAGCTCGGCGTTGCTGTTGAGCACCTGGGCCGTAACGCCGGCGAGCGCCACGCGGGCGACGCCGATCGTCATGAAGATAGCCGCAATGATGCAAAACGTTTTAAGAACGCTCATGAAAACCGGGCTTACCGCCTGGTTTGCCTGACGGCCCGCGCCCGTGTAGACATCAAAGCGCGGCGTGCGCTGCTCACGGGGAGCAACGGGAGCCTGCGGCGTCTCACGATAGGCGGGCATGGCGTTCATATCATAGGCGAGTGCTGCGCTTGAAGTGTTGTAGCCCATGATATGCCGCCTCCCATCCCGAGTACGTTGGTAGTGTGTTTAAGCTTCGTTTATGGTGCGAGCGGGAGGTCCAATATCGCGCGGTCGCGCCTACAGACGCTGCGCCACGCGGATTTTGGCTGATCTCGCCCGAGGGTTGCGCTCAACCTCATCAGGCTGGGCAACCAAGGGTTTGCGGGTGATGACCTTGAGTATCGGCACGTTGCCGCACACGCACACCGGAATCTCCGGCGGGCACGTGCACCCCTGGCTCATCTCCTTAAAGTGGTTCTTTACGATACGGTCCTCGAGCGAGTGATACGAGATGACGCAGATACGTCCGCCCGGGTTGAGCCACCTGGTGGCGGCATCAAGCCCTCGTTCGAGCACATCGAGCTCGTGATTGACCTCGATGCGAATGGCCTGGAAACTTTTCTTGGCCGGGTGTCCGCCATGCCGACGAGCGGCAGCCGGGATACCCGCCTTGATGATCTCGACAAATTGGCCGGTGGTTTCGATCGGTTCTTGCTCGCGGCGGCGCACGATCTCGCGCGCAATCTGCGAGGCGAACTTCTCTTCTCCGTAGACGCGTAGAATCCGGGCGAGGTCGTGTTCGTTATAGGTGTTGATGACCTCAGCTGCGTTTAAGGTGTTATTACCCGGATCCATCCGCATGTCCAATGGGGCGTCCTCGTTATACGAAAAGCCCCTACCAGGGATATCGAGTTGCGGTGACGAAACGCCCAAATCGAACAGGAAGCCATCGACCCCGGGCACCTCGGCCGAGCAAAGCAGCTCGTCCAAGTCGCCGAAGTTGCCCTTCAGCAGCTGGTGCGGAACGCCGGGAACCTCGCGGTCCAGACGGGCGCCAGCGGCCTCGAGGGCCATGTCGTCCTGATCGACGCCGAGCAAAAGGCCCGTCTCCCCCACCTGCGCGGCCATCTTTACCGAATGGCCGGCACCGCCAAGGGTGCAATCGCAGACAACGGAGCCGCTCTTTAGCCGCAGCGACTCAAGCACTTCGCCGAGCATGACAGGTTCATGCCGATATTCTTGTGTCAAGATCCCACGCTCCATCCGTTACCCGTGCCTTGCCCTTACGAGAAGAAGAGGTCCAGCAGGGCCTCATCGTCATCGTCCTCATCGGCCGCGGCGCGATCCCAAACCTCAAGGTGGTCGTAGTTGCCCACAACCGTGACCTCGCGGTCGAGGTTCGCCTGCTTGCGGAGAGACTCGGAAAGACCGATACGACCGGCACTGTCCACATCCATCGACGTGGTGCGCTTGTTGATCGCCCTCATGAGCTTCTGGTCATTAATGTCACGCGGGTTAAAACCCTCGTGGCCCTCACGACCCGCGAAGAGTCCTTCGACCCACTTATCGAAGGCCTCGGCAGAGAACACGTACAGAGCATCGACATCCAGGGCTTTGAACACGCGAACGTGCTCTCCAAGCTCCTCGCGAAGAGGTGCAGGCAGGGACAGACGACCTTTTGCATCGAGATTGCGCTCGTATGCACCAGTCATTCCCATGTGCGCCCTCCCCTCGGTTACTCAGATGGCACGTACGCGGGGAACCACCCCGCCTGTCGACGTCATTCATAATATGGGGAACCGCCCCATTTTTCAACACCTTTGCCCCCCCCCTTCGCCCCCCCCGCCCC
>DBEZGO010000050.1:0-24727 GCA_048189345.1 Collinsella sp. | reverse complement strand
AGCGTGCGCGACCGCAATGCCTTTTTGTTTGGCTGCGTGGTTCCGGATATCTTCGTGGGCTATATGGTCCCTGGCATCGCCGATCCCATCCCGTACCGCATTACGCACTTTGCCAAGCCTGAGCCCATCCCTAAGCCTCGTGAGCATGAGTTCTGGGATACCTATGTGGCACCGTTGCTTAATAGTTCGCCCACCGGTGCGCCGGCCGCAGCGACCTCGATTATCGAGGAACGCGAGCGACTGAACCGCGTGCACTATCCCCAGCGTTACAAGGATGCCGAGCCGGTTGCCGGTCCCGGCACCTGTGAGTTCTCGCTTGCGTCCGAAGATGTGGCGCAGTCGCTGCTCGATTTAACACTGGGCGTCTGGTCGCATCTGGTGGCCGATACCGTATGGAATACGCGCGTGAATCAGTACCTGGAGGCGCACGGCGGCAAGCCATGTGAGGAGTTCCGCATTAAAAAGCAAGGCGACTTTGACTGGTTTGGCAAGACGCTCGGCATTGTTTCCATCCCGCGTGCGACCGATCGCCTGTATACCGCCGCGACGCGTTTTGGGCAGTATCCCATCCATAAAGAATATGTGCTCAAGACCATCGGCGTTATGCACGAGATTGTACGCGAAAACCCCGGCGAGCCCGATCATCCGCCGTATCGCCTGCTAACTGAGGAGTTCTTCGACTCAACGTTTACCGAGGTCATCGAGCTGACCGAGGCAGGCTTTGCGGCTCGCGTTGCTGCTTCTGACGTTCCGGCAGTCCCCCTGATCGCTAGCTGCTAGCCGGCCGGCTTTACGGAGAACAGTTCATCCCAATTGACCAACAGCTCCCGTCGCAGGCGTCTTCGGTGGTGCGCTCGGCATCGGAGAGGCTTGCGACTGAACGCAAATCGATGAGGCGGCATATGAAGAAGGTCTTAAAAAAGCCCGGAAGGCAATGCCTTCCGGGCCCTTTGCAATGCAAATCTGCTTGCAAGTGCGATTTAGCGCACCTGAGCGACGTAAGCGACGTTGGTCGAGGAGACCTTGTCCTCGAGCTGGACGCTCATGCGGGGATCGCCGGCGGTAGCGACGGTCAGGTCGCCGGCCTCGACGTAGCCGAGCTCCTTGGCGGTCTCGATCGCCTTGACGATCGTGCCGTTGACGGTGCCCTGGGTAATCTCGGCCTGGTGCGGGATAACGCCCCAGTACATGATCATCTGCTGGACGGCCCACTCGTGGCGGGAGAATGCGCAGATCGGCATGTTGGGACGGAAGTGCGAGATCAGGCGAGCGGTACGACCGGTGGTCGTCGGCACGGTGATGCACTTGGCGCCAACGGTGGTAGCCATGTTCACAGCGGACATACCCACAACGTTGTTGACGACGCGGGTGCCGTGAGCGTCAGCCGGAACCTCGAGCGGAGCGTGGGCCGGGAGGTACTTCTCGGTCTCGAGAGCGATGCTGGCCTGCATCTTAACGGCCTCGACCGGGTACTTACCGGCAGCGGACTCGCCGGACAGCATAACGGCGTCGGTGCCGTCGTAAATGGCGTTAGCAACGTCGGCAACCTCGGCGCGCGTCGGGCGCGGGTTCTGCTGCATGGAGTCGAGCATCTGCGTAGCGGTGATAACGGGCTTGTAGGCCGCGTTGCACTTGGCGATGATCTCCTTCTGGATGTGGGGAACGAGCTCGGGCTTGATCTCGATGCCCAGGTCGCCACGGGCGACCATGATGCCGTCGGAAGCCTCGAGGATCTCGTCGAAGTTCTCGACGCCCAGGGCGCACTCGATCTTCGGGAAGATCGTCACGTGCTCGCCGCCGTTCTCGCGGCAAAGCTCGCGGATGCCGCGGACGGACTCGCCGTCACGGATGAAGGAAGCGGCGATGTAGTCGATGTTCTCGGTCAGGCCAAAGAGGATGTCCTGACGATCGCGCTCGGTGATGGCGGGCAGCGAGATGTTGACGTTGGGCATGTTGACGCCCTTGCGCTCGCCGATCAGGCCGTCGTTCTTAACGACGCAGGTCATGTCCTGGCCGTCGACGGACTCGACCTCGAGGGCAACCAGGCCGTCATCGATCAGGATGAGGGAGCCCTTCTCGACCTCGGAGGGCAGAGCCAGGTAATCGAGGGAGATGTGCTCAGCGGTGCCGTGGAAATCCTCGGACGTGGGCTGAGCGGTGACGACGATCTTGTCGCCGGTCTTGACGGCAACCTTCTTGCCATCGACCAAAAGGCCGGTGCGGACCTCGGGGCCCTTGGTGTCGAGCAGGATGCCGACGGGCATGCCGAGCTCCTTGGAAATACGGCGGACGCGCTCGATGCGACCGTGGTGCTCGTCGTAGGAGCCGTGCGAGAAGTTAAAACGGGCGACGTTCATGCCCGCCTTGATCATCTCGCGGATGGTCTCGTCGCTATCGCAGGCGGGACCCATGGTGCATACAATCTTGGTGCGCTTGTACATTCAGACCTCCATCTGACATCGTCTTGCGCTGATAGATAAACCATAAGAAATAAAACTGAGATGATTATAACGAAATGCCGACCGAATACCCCAAAAAATCGACCGTATGCCGAATTAGAAGTTCATTTTTTGCGGAAAAACGGTATATGCAAAAACTTTACCAACCGTTCTAACCGCTGCTATCTGGGCGATATTTCAGTCTGACGATGCGCCGAAGAAAAAACGTTTTATCAATGTTGAGCATCACACTGTCTGCACCGTTGCGCCTGTGCCGTGTTTCCAGATGGAATGTTTTGGCTAGACGCGTCGCTTTGGGGTACCATAGCTCCACTATCAACTGCCGCTCAGCACGGCAGCCTTGATGAGCCCTTGCCCTTCTCCTGGGAATTATGATCGGGCATCAATCTGCTGAGTGGCCCGAATCCCAGGAGGGGACTCTATATGCAAAAGGAATACCTGTCCGCCGCGGCGGAGGTGCTCAGCGACCAAGGTGTCGATGAGAACCTCGGCCTGAGCGACGACGAGGCGTCGTCGCGCCTCGCTAAGACAGGCCCTAACAAGCTCGAGGAAGCCGAGAAGACGCCGCTGTGGAAGCGCTTCTTTGAGCAGATGGCCGACCCCATGGTCATCATGCTGATCGTTGCCGCCGTCATCAGCGCGCTCACGGGCATGGTCAAGGGCGAGGCGGACTTTGCCGATGTCGCCATCATCATGTTCGTCGTTATCGTCAACTCGGTGCTGGGCGTGGTCCAGGAGGCTAAAAGCGAGGAGGCTCTCGAGGCCCTGCAGGAGATGAGCGCGGCGCAGTCCAAGGTGCTGCGCGACGGCAAGCTCGTGCACCTGCCGAGCGCCGAGCTCGTGCCCGGTGACGTGATCATGCTCGAGGCGGGCGACTCCGTCCCGGCCGACTGCCGCGTGCTCGAGAGCGCCACGATGAAGATCGAGGAGGCCGCCCTTACCGGCGAGTCCGTGCCCGTCGAGAAGCATGCCAACGTGATCGAGCTCGCCGCCGGCACCGACGACGTGCCGCTCGGCGACCGCAAGAACATGTGCTACATGGGCTCCACCGTGGTGTACGGCCGTGGCCGCGCCGTCGTAGTCGGTACCGGTATGAACACCGAGATGGGTAAGATCGCCGGCGCCCTGGCCGAGGCCAAGGAAGAGCTCACGCCGCTGCAGGTGAAGCTTGCCGAGCTCAGCCGCATCCTCACTATCATGGTTATCGTCATCTGCGTCGTTATCTTTGGCGTCGACATCATCCGCCACGGCGTGGGCAACGTTCTCACCGACCCGACCGCGCTGCTCGATACCTTTATGGTCGCTGTCTCGCTTGCCGTCGCCGCCATCCCTGAGGGTCTGGTTGCCGTCGTGACTATCGTGCTTTCGCTCGGCGTGACCAAAATGGCCAAGCGCCAGGCGATTATCCGCAAGCTCTCTGCCGTCGAGACCCTTGGCTGCACGCAGACCATCTGCTCCGACAAGACCGGTACCCTTACCCAAAACAAGATGACCGTCGTCAAGCACGAGCTCGCTGCGCCTAAGGAGAAGTTCCTGGCCGGTATGGCGCTGTGCTCCGATGCCCAGTGGGACGAGGACCTGGGCGAGGCCGTTGGTGAGCCGACTGAGTGCGCGCTCGTCAACGATGCCGGCAAGGCTGGTCTTACTGGCCTGACTGCCGAGCACCCGCGCGTGGGCGAGGCCCCGTTCGACTCGGGCCGTAAGATGATGTCCGTGGTCGTCGAGACCCTGGACGGCGAGTATGAGCAGTACACCAAGGGCGCGCCCGACGTGGTGATCGGCCTGTGCACCCATATCTACGACGGCGACAGGGTCGTTCCGCTGACCGAGGAGCGTCGCGCCGAGCTCGTGGCCGCCAACAAGGCCATGGCCGACGAGGCCCTGCGCGTGCTGGCGCTGGCAAGCCGCACCTACACCGAGGTCCCGAGCGACTGCAGCCCCGCTGCGCTCGAGCACGACCTGGTCTTCTGCGGCCTGTCCGGCATGATTGACCCTGTCCGCCCCGAGGTCTCCGACGCCATCCGCGAGGCCCACGACGCCGGTATTCGCACCGTCATGATCACGGGCGACCATATCGACACCGCCGTGGCCATTGCCAAGCAGCTGGGAATCGTCACCGATCGCAGCCATGCCATTACCGGTGCCGACCTCGACCGCATGAGCGACGAGGAGCTCGACGCGCACATCGAGGACTACGGCGTGTACGCCCGCGTCCAGCCCGAGCACAAGACGCGCATCGTCGAGGCCTGGAAGTCGCGCGACCAGATCGTCGCCATGACTGGCGACGGCGTCAACGACGCCCCGTCCATCAAGCGCGCCGACATCGGCGTGGGCATGGGCATCACCGGTACCGATGTCACCAAGAACGTCGCCGACATGGTGCTTGCCGACGACAACTTCGCCACCATCATCGGTGCCTGCGAAGAGGGCCGTCGCATCTACGACAACATCCGCAAGGTCATCCAGTTCCTGCTTTCGGCCAACCTTGCCGAGGTCTTCTCGGTGTTTATCGCCACGCTCATCGGCTTTACCATCTTCCAGCCGGTGCAGCTGCTGTGGGTGAACCTGGTCACCGACTGTTTCCCCGCGCTCGCGCTGGGCATGGAGGATGCCGAGGGCGACATCATGAAGCGCAAGCCGCGCAACGCCAAGGACGGCGTCTTTGCCGGACATATGGGTCTGGACTGCGTGGTCCAGGGCCTAATCATCACCGTGCTGGTGCTGGCGAGTTTCTTTGTGGGCGTGTACTTTGACATGGGCTACATCCACATCGCCGATATGATCGCCGGCAATGCCGACGAGGAAGGCGTGATGATGGCGTTCATCACGCTCAACATGGTCGAGATTTTCCACTGCTTCAATATGCGCAGCCGTCGTGCGTCGCTGTTCACCATGAAGAAGCAGAACAAGTGGCTGTGGGCTTCCGCCGCGCTGGCACTGGTGCTGACGGTGATCGTGACCGTGCAGCCGACGCTTGCCGAGATGTTCTTTGGTCCTGTGACGCTTGAGCTCAAGGGCGTTCTTGCCGCGCTGGGCCTGGCCTTCCTGATCATCCCGCTGATGGAGATCTACAAGGCGATCATGCGCGCGGTCGAGAAGGAGTAACGTTCCTGTCCGGGCCCGACCGCCTGCGGGGTTTCCACGGGCACGTCCTCGCCGCTTTGCGGCTGTGGGATGTGCCCTTAGGAAACCCCTCCCGGCGGGCGGGCCCTGCGGTGTCCTTGCTGCTTTTCTCCCGCGCGGATGAAAAAGGGCTGAGGGAAAGTGTGTGAGTCGGTCGAGCGGTTGCTCGACCGACTCTTTTTTGTGGGTAAAATACCTGCTCAGTTGTGATTTTGGCTGCTGGGAGGCGTTTGTGGCTAAGGCTAAGGCTAAAGCGAAGAAAAAGACGACGGGGGCGCGGGCTAAGCGTGACCGTCGTCGGAAACTCGCGACCGAAGCGCCCGTGTCTGCCGAGGAGTTGTTGGCGAGCGTACCGGGGCTCGATGCGCTGCAGGATGTTCCGGCGTTTGATGACCTGCCGGTCGATGAAGCCCAGCAGACTGCCTTTGATGATTTCTGCGCACATGCCGAGGAGCCCGAGCAGATGCAGCTGGGTGCCGTTATTCGCCTGGATCGCGGGTTTCCGCTGGTGGCCACTGCCGACGACACCTTTCGCGCCGAGCATGCCGTGGGGTTTGCCAAGTCGCGCGGCGAGGACGAGGTCCTGCTGCCTGCCGTGGGCGACCGTGTGGCGGTGCGCCGCGCTCCCGGGCACGATATGGGCGTGATTGAGTGCGTGCTGCCGCGCCGTACGAGCTTTGAGCGTTGGCGCGGCCGTGCCCGTGGAGAGCGCCAGGTGCTCTGCTCCAACGTGGATAGCGTGCTAATCGTGCAGGCGCTCGGTGCCGGTGAGGTGCTGCTCGACCGCGTGGCGCGCTCGCTGGTGTTGGCGCTCGACTGCGATGCCGAGCCGGTGGTGGTGCTTACCAAAGCTGACCGCTGCGATGCCGAGGAGCTCGAGCGCGATCTGGACCGCGTGCGCCGCCTGGTGGGTCCGGACGTGCGCGTGATCGTGACGTCCTCTGCCGAGGGCCGCGGCCTGGACGAGGTCCGTGCCTGCGTGCCCGCCGGGAGCTGTGCCATGATTCTGGGCGAGTCGGGTGCCGGTAAGTCGACGCTGCTCAATGCACTGCTGGGCCACGATACGTTGGCGACCGGCGGTGTGCGCGAACGCGACGACCAGGGCCGTCACACTACCGTTGCGCGCGTGATGGTGGCGCTGCCGGGCGACGCCGGCGTGATCGCCGATGTCCCGGGCCTGCGCAGCCTACCGCTCGTGGGTCACGAGCGGGGTCTGGCGCGCGCCTTCCCCGAGATTGTCGAGACATCGCGCGCGTGCCGGTTTGGCGATTGCACACATACCCATGAGCCGGGTTGCGCCGTTCGCGAGGCCGAGGACGCCGGGCAGATTGACAGCCTGCGTCTGGAAACGTTCCAAAACCTGGCGTCATCCATGCGCGTGAGCGCTCAAATGCTCGATCCCGATGTCCATCTGTAATTGATTTTTCCTATGACAGCCGTCTCCCAACTGTTCGGGAGACGGCTTTTTTTGCTGCGGAAAAGCCTCGAAACATGCAGCTTGCTGACGTGCTGACCAAAACCTTGCCATGAGCTTGACGGGCTGGTCAGCTTTTGGTCAGCGATTGGTTTGACATCGAAAACCAAGATCGCGATTGCGCCGCTTTGCACTCTGACCGCCCAGACAATGGTGGTACGGGCATTCGCCCGGCACTGCCATGAGAGGAGCGGCCGTGAACAAGAGCAAGCGCATCGCCATCAGTCTGGTCGCGGGCGTGCTCGCTGCTCTGCTCTGCATGGTTTACGGCTCGTCGATCCGCTCGCAAGCCGAACGGGTCCAGGCTGAGACCTTGGCCAAGTACGGTGGCGATCGCGTCGAGGTATGCGTCGCGGCGCGCGATATCGATGTGGGCGAGACCCTCGATGAGACCAATGTCATAACCCAGGAATGGCTGACGAGCCTGTTGCCGCGTGACGCGGCGACCGAGCTGCGCCAGGTGCGCGGCGACGTGACGACTTCGCGTATTCCCAAAAACGCCGTGATCTGCAATGTCTACACCAAGGCCGAGAGCCACAAGCTCGAGGTGCCTAAGGGCAAGGTTGCCGTTTCGGTGGCGGTCGATGCCGAGCACTCGGTCGGCGGTGCTACAGGCGTGGGCAGCTACGTGGATGTGTATGTGCAAAAAGACGGCGTAACCGATCGACTGTGCGGCGCGCACGTGATCGATACCAGTGAGGATTCCGGTGCCACGCGCGAGGGCAAGATCGAATGGGTGACGCTGGCGGCTGACCCCGAAGACGTCAAGGAACTGCTGGGAGCCTCGGGCAAGGGAACGGTCAGCTTGACGATTCCCGCCACGGCGCGCGGCAAAAAGAGCGGAGGCGACGAGTGATGAAGGCGATCTGGCTTGCGTGCTGCGCGTGCGGCGATTACGGGCTGTTGCAGCGGGAAGTCGAGGGCCGTGATGCGGGTGCACAGGTGCTTCGCGTGGGTGACCTGGACGGGCTGATTTCCATGGCGCGGGCGTTTCCGTCGCGCCGCGGGGCTGCCATCATCGCGGCGTCTCTGTTTGATACCGAAGATGTGCGCAAGACTGTTGCGCGCCTGACGGCCGAAGGCCGCGTGAGTCGCGTGGTCGTGTTGATAGAAGCGCTCGATCCGTCGGATATCGAGGGACTGTTTCGCGCGGGGGCGACCGAGGTCATCGCTGCGCACAGCATATGCGGCAACGGGCGCGCGGGCGAGGGAGCGGTTGATTCCGATCGGCGCATGACGATTGAGCCCGATGCTTTTGTTGATAGGGAACCCGGGGCGCCTCGCGCTACAAGAGGCCCGCGTGTTGATGATTATGGAAAAGCGGAAGCCGAGCATGGTCGGCGCCCCCGGAACCCCCTTGTATACGATGACGCTGGAGGGCCGGCACAGCATGCTGGCGACTCCCCGGCTGTAGATATGGGATACGTGCACGGCGTGAATCTGGCGGATGAACTCGACGAAGTTGAGGGCTTTGCCGGGTGCGGCGAGTTGTCGCTGATGCAGCATGAGCAGATTGCACAGAACGAGCCTGCCTTGCAGACCGAACAAGCTGCCATGCCGGCTTGGACGCAGCGTGTGGTTGCGGCGGGGGAGACGGGGACGCTGTCGCCGACGCCCGCCCCGCCGCCTCCGATGCCGCCGGCAGACGCTGCCGCTCCGCAGCATCGAGCTCCGGTCATCTGCGCCATTTCGGGTTCGGGCGGTTGCGGCAAGTCGACGATCGTTGCCACCATGGCACACATATCGTCGCTGTTGGGCTTGCGTGCCGCCGTGCTCGACCTGGACCTGATGTTTGGAAACCTTTACGACTTGTTAGGCGTCGATGCTCCGCGCGATATGGCGGCACTTATCGAGCCGTCGGCGGCGGGCGCGCTCACCGAGCCGGATATCGTAGCCACATCGATGCGCGTGGCGCCGGGCGTTACGCTCTGGGGTCCCGTCGCGGCGCCCGAGCAAGCCGAGCTCATGGCACGTCCGGTGGAGCTATTGCTTGATGTCCTGCGTCGCGAATCCGACGTGGTCTTTATCGATACCTCGGTCTTTTGGGGCGACGCCGTGGCGGCTGCGGTGGCGGCGAGCGACCGTTGCCTGGTCGTTGGCGATGCGGCGGTGTCGTCCGCGACATCGGCATCGCGCGTCATTGAACTGGCAAGTCGAGTAGGTGTGCCGCGCACGCGCATGAGCGCCGTGTTCAACCGGTTCGGTGCGCGCGGGGCAGACGAGGACGTCGCCATGCGCTTTGAGATTGCCTGTGCGTTGAGCTCCAAGATTCGTATCGCCGATGGCGGGCAGGATCTCGCCGCGCTCATGGCGTTTGGGCGCGCTGACGAGGCAGTGGGTCAGACGAGCGCTTTCGCGACCAGCGTGCGCGAGGCCACGCGCGAGATGCTCGTGGAACTGGGGTGCGCCGTCGGCCCTTGGAGCGATATGGTCGCCGACCGTGCAACGCGCACCGAACGCCCGCGTATCCGCCTTCCCTGGTCGCGCGAGGGTGATCAGCGATGAGCCTGCAAACGAGGATTAAGGCTGCCGGCGCTGCAGCGGCTGCAGCGCCTGTAGATGCGGGGCGTCGTCGCGCGGTGAAACGACGCACCAAGCGCGCTGTGATGGACCGCATGGGTTACGACGAAGTGGCGCGTATCAGCGCCTATATCGACCCGGCGCTTGCCCGCTCGGAATTGCGTCCCGCGGTGGAGGCGGCGCTCAATGTTGAGGAACCGACCGATCTCGCGACGTCCGAACGCGAGACCATCATCGACGAGATTTTGGATGACGTGGTGGGCCTGGGGCCGTTGCAGCCGCTCATCGAGGACGACACCGTTACCGAGATCATGATCAACGGCTGCCGCTCGGCCTTCTTTGAACGCGGCGGCGTCTTGTACCCTATCGAGCATGCGTTTGAGGATGATGAGCAGATCCGTGTGCTTATCGACCGCATCATCTCGCCACTTGGCCGCCGTATCGACGAGCGCAGCCCCATCGTCAACGCTCGCCTTAAAACGGGCTATCGCGTCAACGCGGTGATTCCGCCTGTGGCGATTGACGGACCGATTCTCACCATCCGAAAGTTCTCGGACCGCATCTGCTCGCTGGACGAGCTTGTGGGGCTGGGGTCACTGCCGCTTTGGTATGCGCAGCTGCTGTCGTGCGCGGTGTCGCTGCGACAGGACCTGGCGGTTGCGGGAGGCACGGGATCTGGTAAGACCACCCTGCTCAACGCGCTGTCATGCGAGATTTCCACCGGCGAGCGCATCGTGACGATCGAGGACTCTGCCGAGCTCAAGTTTGCGCATCATCCGCACGTGGTGCGCCTAGAGGCGCGCGAGGCTTCAATTGAGGGCGAGGGCGCGGTGACGATCCGCGACCTGGTGACCAATGCCCTGCGCATGCGCCCCGACCGCATCGTGGTGGGCGAGGTGCGCGGTGCCGAGTGCTGCGACATGTTGCAGGCCATGAATACGGGCCACGACGGGTCGCTCACCACACTTCATGCGGGTTCAGAACAGGAGACCGTGGTGCGTCTGACGTTGCTTGCACGTTATGGCATCGATCTGCCGAGCGAGCTCATCGAGGAGCAGATTGCCATGGCGCTCGACGGCATCGTGATGTCCGAGCGCCACGCCGATGGCAGGCGCTCCGTCTCCTCGTATTCGGGGGTGCGTCGCGCCGCGTCGGGCGGCGTAGAGCTCGAGCGCTATGTGACTTTCGATGCCGCCGAGCGCACCTGGGCGCTTGACCGCGAGCCGCCGTTTATCGCAGAAGGCCTGCGGTCGGGGACGCTCACACAAGAGGAGGTGGACGAATGGAGGTCGCTGTGCCCCTCGTCGTAGGGGGTTTGGCAGGGTTTTCTGTTGCGACGGCGTGCGGGGCGGAACCTCGTGTGCCGCAGGTACCGCCGGCGGAGCTGGCGCGTCAGGCGCTCGAGACGGTGGCAGAGAAGCTGCCGCGTGAGCTGGTGGAAAACGATCCGCTGAAAAAGATCGCCCGTTCGTGGGCATCGCTGGCTCCGGCGCGTCGCCTTGGCCTCGCGATCGAGGATGCTTCGGGGCGTTTGGCGTTTCTGCTGCTATCGAGCGGTGTCTGCTGCGTTTTGCTAACGATGGTGTCGTTATCGCCCCTCGGATTTGCCTTGGGACTTGTTGCTCCGTTTGCCGTTGGCGCCGCTCGGGATGGCTTTGAGAGCCGGCGCGAGCAACACGATGCAGAAGAGGCCATGCCCGAGGCGTTTACCGCACTTTCCATGTCGCTTGCCTCGGGACATTCGCTGGCCCAGGGCATGCGCTTTGTGGGCGCTCATGCGCAAGAACCGGTGCATACCGAGTTTTTGCGGGTGGCGGCGGCGATCGATTGCGGCATCTCGGCGACCGACGCGCTCGATGACTTGCTCGTGCGCATCGACGCCCCCGGTCTTTCGCTTGTGACCTTGGCGCTTAAGGTGTCACAGCGCACCGGCGCTCCGCTTGCCGACTTACTGTCCGAGGCGTCGAGCATGGTGGGGGAGCGCATTGAGCTCAAGCGCCGCCTAGATGTTAAGACGTCGCAGGCCCGCATGTCTGCGCATATGGTCGCGGCGATGCCGACGGGCATGTGCGCGGTGTTGGCGCTGCTTTCGGCAGATTTTCGTCGCGGTCTTGCGACGCCTGCCGGCGCGGGCGCTGTGGTGCTGGGTCTTGCCCTCAACGCCGTTGCCCTGGTGGTTATCAGGCGCATTATGCGGGTGGAGCTATGAGCGCCCCGGTTGCAGTTGCGGCTTGCCTGTGCGCTCTGAGTGTATTTGTCGCGACGGGTTTGGATCGGGCGGATGCACGCAAGATCGCAGAGGCCTGCAAGCGCGAGGCGGTGCTGGTCGCTGCCGCGGGTCGCTCGGTGGTCGATGCTCTGACCGCGCGAATGAAGGGCGCGGTTGGAGCGGGCGGCCCGGCGCGAGTGTCGCTCGGCGAAGTGTCCGAGATGATCGATGTTGTGCGCTTGGGTCTTTCGGCCGGTCTTTCGTTTGATGCGGCGCTTGAGATTTTCTGCGCCAACCGCCGGTCAGTGCTGGCTCTTCGACTTGAGCGGGCCTGCATGGCGTGGCAGGTGGGCGTGGGCACGCGTGAGGACGAGTTGTTGGCCGCCGCGCGCGACCTGGACGTGCGAGCGCTCGAGACCTTTGCCATCACGGTGGGACAGGCGCTCGTCCTGGGTGCCCCACTTGCCGAGACACTGGCCGCTCAAAGTCGCGAGATCCGTGCGGCTCATCGCGCCGCGGTCGAGCGCGAGATCGAGCGTGCGCCCATCAAGCTGCTGATTCCCACCGGCACACTCATCTTGCCGGCGTTGCTTCTGTCCATATTGGGCCCGCTGTTGGGAGCAGGCGGGATGATGTAGGGAGGAATACATGAACACGATGACTGACGTTGCTGGCAAGGTCTGGAGCTGGGCTGTTTGCCAGTCAATTCGCGCTCGCCAGCATGCCGGGGAGCTACTGCAGGAGGAGAGTGCGCAGGGCACCACCGAATACGCCATCTTGGTCGGCGTGCTCGTGGTGATCGCCATCATTGCCATTGTCGCATTTAAGGGCAAGGTCCAAGATCTATGGAACGCTATCAGCGAGGGCATCAACAGCCTGTAGAGGGCGAGCGCCCCATCGGGGTGCTGCTGGTGTTTGCTTGCCTGACCGTGGCGATAGCGGCGGTGCTTTGGGGGCTTAACGCCGCGCGGCAGCAGCGTCCTGGGGCCGCCTTCGATTCGGGCTCAGATTCGGCGGTGGCGTCTCAAAAAGATGAGATGCGAGATGCGGACGATTCGGATGTCGCTGTCACGGCGCAAACCTTTCTGCGGACGCTCGACAAGCGGTCTGGCACTGCGACGGATTCACCTGAGGACAACGCGATTGCGGTCCGGCTTGCATGGTCCGAGGACCGACCGATGACCGAGGCAGCGGCGGATATGTTACGCGCCTACCGCGAGGTGCCAACGGCCCAGCTCGCCCTGAGCGGCTATCTCGATATTAAGGGCAACGTATGGGGCGCCATTGTGCGCGATGGGCGCGGCTGGGTCGATATGGTGACGGTTGCCGCGGATGCCGGCGATGCCTCGTGCCGCCTGCGCGTGATCCGCCTGAGCCCGCAGGCATCGAACTCAAAGGAGGGGTCGTGAAATGCATGACGTCCTGCGCGAGGAATCTGCCCAGGCGACGGTCGAATACGCCATCGTCACGGTGGCGCTGCTTTCCATCGTGCTGGCGATCGCGGGGCTTTGGCGTGCCGGTGCCGACGGGCGCTTGGCGGCGCTGGTCGAGCGGGCGGCATCCCATGGCGTTGCCTCGACGTCGGTTATCGACGCCGCTGCGGGTGCTAAGGACATCGCGTTGTATTGATATCGCGCGCGAGGACCGGGCGCAGTCTACGGTCGAGGCCGCTTTTTTGCTGCCGACGTTTCTGATGCTCATCCTTCTCGCACTGCAACCGGTGTGCCTGCTCTATACGCGCGCGGTCATGGAGTCTGCCGCTGCCGAGACCGCGCGGCTCATGACCACGACGACGGCGGAGGACGACGATCTTAAGGAGTTCACCCGCCGCCGGCTTGCCGCAGTGCCCAACGTTTCGATCTTTCATGCCGGCGGGCCGTTGTCGTGGGATATCGAGCTTGGTCGGGCCGATGCGGGTGGCGTCTCGTCCGTGTCCGTTTCCGGCGAGGTCAAGCCGTTACCTGTGATCGGTGCGTTTGCGCAGGCTATGGGTGGTACCGCCGAGGGCGGCTACGTTGAGCTCAAGGTCGATGTCTCGTATCAATCACGTCCCGAATGGCTGGAGGGAGATTATGGTTCGTGGATTGCTGCATGGGATTAAGCGTTTCTGGTCTAGACGCGTTTTGACGCGCCGTCCGAGCTGCCATCGCAAGCGAGGCGGCTTTATGGGTCGAGCCGGTATCGACCTGTTTATCGAAGACGGTGCCTACACCACGCTTTCCTCTGCCGTGGTCATCCTAGTGGTGCTCACGTTGCTGTTTTCGTCGACCGCGGCGATATGGAGCATGTCGCGTGCTGGGGATACCCAGGTGGCTGCCGATAGCGGCGCGCTGGCAGGCGCCAATGTGGTGTCGTCCTACCATACGGCTGCGACGGTGGTGGATGCGAGCATCTTGAGTCTGGGGCTGGCGGGGTTTGCCACGATCGGGACGGGACTGGTCGCCATCCTCATCCCGGGTGCCGAGCCAGTTGCCGGCAATATGGTCGACACCGGGATTGAAATCATTAAAACGCGCAACAAGTTTGCCAAAAGCGCATCGGAAGGCTTACAGAAAATCGAGACGGCTCTGCCGTATCTGATCGCCGCGCGTGCCACGCAGGCGGTGTCGGCGCAGGATACCGATAGTGTGACCTATACCGGTACGGCGCTTGCCGTGCCCAGGACATCCGAGTCGGACTTCGCTGCGCTCAAAGGGTCAGAGATCTCAACCGATACCATTAAAGACACTTCAGATGATTTAGAGCGTGCGGCCGAGGAGCTGCGGAAGGCTTCTGAGGACACGGCGAAGGCTAAAGAGCGCGCTTGGCTGGCGGATTGTGGCGGGTCGGACAAGGGCTCGGTCAGCAGCTGTTCTTGCATGTGGGAGCGTGCGAAAAGCCTAGCGGATCTCTCTGGTGCTCAAAATCCACATTACGCTTCGAGCGTTACGTGGGAGCCGCAAGTGGCGCTCGATCGCGCGAAGGCCTACTATCGCCAGCGCCTGGCAAATGAGAAGCCGCTTGGCGAAGGTCCGGAAAAACAGGCAGATTCTGCTGCACGAAAGGTGTTCTTCGCGTATGCGAGCGAAGAAGTCGAGCGGGCATATATAACTGAAAAGGACGGCAAAGTTTCCGCCCGCATCCCTTTCCTTCCGCGAAATCCAGATGAGGCGCGGACGACTGAACTCTATACCGATGCACGTTGGCCCACGAGTGAAGTAGATAAAGTTACCTATTTGCATTATGGGACTGACTGTCCAAATTACAAAAAAGGAAAGCCGGGTGGGCTGGCATCCGTCGCAGATTTTGACGGTCACGAAACGTGTAGCGAATGCCATTTCGGTGTGTCGTCTTTAGGGTACGTTGCGATTGCAACGACTTCTGTCGAAAGGGGCTTCGAGTACCACTTCGATAAGTTCAAAGAGGCTCTGGAAGACTACGTCGAATGCCGCAACAAAGAACTCGAACTTGAGCGTCAGACCGAGGATGAGGCCGACCGTGCGGGCAATGCGTTTGACCAGGCCATTAAAGCGCTTTCCGGCGAGCGCCCGCGTATCGCCCCACCTGGTCGCAACGGCGTGGTCGCCTTTGCAGTTTCGGGTGACATTACCAGCCCCGATCAACTTAACTCCTCGTTTAACGCGGCAGTCAGGCTTGGCGATCGCGGTGCTATCTCTGCCGCGGTGCTGGCGCCCGATGAGGCGACGGCGCAAAACAACGTGCTTTCGCGATTTTTCTCGACATTGAAGGAACGCTCGGGCGGCGTTGCCGGCGTGCTCGACGGCGTCATGGATGTTTGGGGACGGCTACTCGTGGGATACGGTGATATCCAAGGCTCAGCCGACGAACTTATGGACGAGATGATTAAAGGCCTAGGAGGGGGCAGCGGCGCGTTGGGCTCCATCGCATCGTGGCTCGGCGATACCGTTTCGGCGTCCGTGGCGGCGCTGGGTTTGGAACCGTGCGACTTGCGCCTGCGAAAGCCGGTGCTGACCGATTCCGCCAATATCATTAAGAGTCCGGGGTCTGACATTGCGGGTCTCTCTCAAGCGCAAGACAAACTGCGAAGTATTCCGTTGGGCGTGACCGATCCCAAGGCGCTTTGCGAGGCGTTGGAATATCAAGTCGAACGCACCATTAACGGTACGGTGTTCACACTTGCGGAGATTCCTCTGCCCGGCGGCGGCTCCATCCCGCTCACCGTCGATGTCGCCACGCTGGTTGGCGCTCTGGGCGGTGGGTCGTAATGAGTATCCGCATGCGTCTGCGCGAGGAGCGCGCCCAAGCGACGGTGGAGATGGCAGTGGTTACGCCCGTTTTGCTGGTGCTGGCACTCATTGTGTACAACGTCATGATCTTTGCCAGCGCTGTCGCGCGCTTCGACCGCGTGGTGCCCGACATCGTGCTAGCGCATGCCGTGGCGTCGGAGGGGGAGGGCGACGAAAGCTCTGCCGATGCCTCGGCGACGGTTCAGACTCAAATTCTGAATGCCATGGAAGGCTATGACTTACAGATCGAAGTGTCGAGCGAGCAAGGCGCGAAGGCATCGGATGGTGGCCTGCTCTCCCTATCCGGTACGTTTAGGACCTACACCTGCACCATGCACTATGAGCCGTGGCCGACTTCTCTCAGCATCGCTGGCGTTCCGCTGGGGGCGCCGACAACGTTGTCGCACGAGCGTGCGGTGACGGTCGATCCATGGCGTCCGGGGGTGGTCATGTGACCGCGGTCTCGTCCTACATCGCCTACGCGCGGGCACTCAATAGGCTGGGTTGGACGCCGGCCGAGTTTGTGGTGGCGGAGTCGTTTGTCGTGCGCCTGCGCGGCATGCTGGGACGGCGTCCGGTTGCCGCCAACGGCCTGCCGCTCGTCATGGCGTTTCCACGCTGCTCTTCGGTCCATACGTGTTTTATGGCCTATCCCATCGACATCGCCTTCATCGATCGCGACGGCAATATCCTCGCGCGCTACGAAAACGTCCGCCCTTGGCGTATGTGCTCCTGCCCCGGCGCCTGGGCCGTACTAGAGCGTCCTTCAATCATTGTTTCGACCCCTGCTCTCCAACGCGTGCCGGCTTAAGAATTGGCGACAGTGGACTTTCGTCATACGAAATTGGGTAAGATGGAGGAGAAGATGCATGGATGTTGAGATTCACCCCAACGCTAAAAAGCACCTGACGGAAAAGCAGGTGCTTAGCGCTTGGCTTGCGGTTACTGAGTGCATTCGTCGCGAGTCGAAGGACGAGCCGCCGAGATGGCTTGCGATTGGATGGCTCCCAGACGGACGAAGCGTGGAGCTTGTCGCGGTCGAGCTTGTCCGTGGGTGGCTTATCATTCATGCCTTGTCTCCAGTCCAGAAGAAATTTTGGCAGGAGATTGAACAGGCTCGGCAAAGGGGTCGATGATGGGCAAGACGTATACGGCCGCTAATGGTCAGGTTGTAACGGATGAAATGATTGACGCGTGGTGCGAGTCGTACGAGCGCGGAGAGTTTCCGGATGGCGAACACACCGTTGGTGGGATCGTGCATGGACGGCCCCCGCTCTCAGGTGAGGGGACGGCAACGCTGTCGGTCAAGATTCCTCTGGGAATGAAGGAGGCCATTCGTCGACGGGCGGCTGCCGAGGGGATGACGCCAAGTGAGTTTGCCCGTGCGGCTCTGAGTGAAAAACTTCTTGCTGCCGGCTGATGCCTCTGACGTGCCGATTTATAGAACCGAGGCTGTGCTCAAAAACTTTTTTAAAATTCTCGGTTGACCGGAACGCGTCCTTGGTTATACTAATCAAGCCTTGAAACAAGGCACAACTCAAATGGCTGGGTAGCTCAGGTGGTAGAGCAGAGGACTGAAAATCCTCGTGTCAGGGGTTCGATTCCCTTCCCCGCCACCTTGAATTGACTAGGACCTCTGCAAAGGGGTCCTTTTCTTTTATACAGCCCCCACATGGAATCGAACCCCGTGAGGGCGCGGAGCTGAGTAAACGCGTAAGCGTTTGCCAGCGCAGCTCGCAAGGCGCGTAAGCGCCACAGCGGTCCGTCCGCGCAGCGCGCGGACGCGATTCCCTTCCCCGCCACCTTGAATTGACTAGGACCTCTGCAAAGGGGTCCTTTTCTTTTATCGAGGGCTCTGCGGAAATTGCGTCCCGGAATTTGGCTTCAGAGTGGGATGCGCTTTCCGCTTTGATGTCGCTTGGGAAAGCGCGACCCGGAATCCGGCGTCAGAATGGGACGTGCTTTCCTTTTGCGGCCTTTGGCGGAAACTGCGTCCCAGATCTCGCGCTCAGAACGGGATGCATTTTCCGATTGAGGCCTCGAACGGAAAATGCATCCCAGTCTTTTGCGAAAAACGGGATGCGCTTTCCGGCCGCCTACTTCCGGCGCATATGTACATCTCGGCGCGCCATCTCGGGCCCGCCCAGATATTCCTCCCGCTTTTGCGCCACTTTACAGACCGTTCGGTCGTCTGTCCGCACGCGCGGGTATACTCAAAACGATACTTTTCCTATGCAATACGATGCAGGCTCGGCCTGCACGATCCGAAGGGGGCAGTGATGGAGAGGATACTCGGCGTTAATCTCTCTGGCTGGTTTATTCCCGAGCCTTGGGTGACCCCGTCGCTATACGCGGCGACCGGTGCATCCAACGCGGCCGAGCTGCAGGAGGCCATGGGCACCGCCGCCTATAACGAGCGCATGCGCCGTCATTACGAGACGTTTGTGAGCGAGGACGATTTCCGTCGCATGGCGCAGATCGGCCTCAACGCCGTGCGTCTGCCGGTGCCCTGGTATGCCTTTGGCTCGCAGGAGTCCGATGCGTCCTACATCTCGGTTGTCGACTACATCGACCGTGCAATTGAGTGGGCTGCCAAGTACGACATCCGCGTGCTGCTTGACCTGGCAACTGTGCCCGGTGGCCAGGGCGATTCCAACGATTCGCCCGCCACGCCGGAGGCTGTTGCCGAGTGGCATTCGTCCACTAACGGCCGCCATGTCGCACTCGACGTGCTCGAGCGCTTGGCCGAGCGTTACGGCGAGGCCGAGAGCCTGCTGGGCATTGAGCTGCTGGATACGCCGCAGATGAGTGTCCGCAAGAGTCTCTTTGCCATGACGGATGGCATTCCGGCCCACTACCTGCGCAATTTCTATCGCGATGCCTACGAGCTCGTCCGTTCGTATATGCCCGAGGATAAGATCGTCGTCTTTTCGTCTTCGGGACATCCCAGCGAGTGGAAGCATTTTATGCGCGGCGCCAAGTACAAGAACGTCTACATGGACCTTCACCTGTACCATTACCGTGACGAGTATGCGCTCGATATCACGAGCCCCCGCGGGCTGACGACGGCGATTTCGCGCAACAAGCGCGAGCTCAAAGAAGCGATTTCGACTGGGTTCCCCGTGCTGGTGGGCGAATGGTCGGGCGCGGCGATCTTTGCCAACTCGTCGGTTACGCCCGAGGGCCGCAATGCCTACGAGCGCGTGTTTATCGCCAATCAGCTGGCTTCGTTTGCGCCGGCTGCCGGTTGGTTCTTCCAAACGTGGAAGACCGAGAAGCGCATTGCAGCATGGGACGCCCGCGCGGCGCTCGGTACGCTCGAGCGCGGCATGATTGAATAGGTTGATATGACGCAAAACAGCGCCCATACGGGCAAACTCTATGTGGTCGGCACGCCCATCGGCAACCTGGGCGACCTGTCCCCGCGCGTTGGCGAGGCGTTTGCCGCCGCCGATGCCATCTGCTGCGAAGACACGCGTGTGACGTCAAAGCTGCTGATGCACCTGGGCATTTCCAAGCCGCTTGTCCGTTGCGACGAGAATGTGATCGCCAGCCGCGCCGCCGGCCTGGTCGACCGTCTGCTGGCGGGGGAGACCCTCGCCTTTGCCTCGGACGCCGGCATGCCGAGCGTGTCCGATCCCGGCCAGACGCTGGTCGAGGCGGCACGTGAGGCCGATGTGCCCGTAGAAGTTATTCCCGGGCCCTCTGCTTGTGTCACGGCGCTCGTTTCGTCCGGCATTCCCTGCGAGCATTTTTTCTTCGAGGGCTTTTTGGGCCGAAAGCACGGTGACCGCGTGCGCCGTTTGCAGCGCCTTGCCGTGGTGCCCGGCGCACTCATCTTCTACGAGTCTCCACATCGCATCGTGGCGACGCTCGAGGCCGTGGCGGAGGTCTTTCCCCAACGTGAGGTTGCCGTCTGCCGCGAACTCACCAAGCTGCACGAGGAGGTCTTGCGCGGGCCAGCTGTCCAGCTCGCCGAGGAGCTGCGTGCTCGTGGCGAGGTAAAGGGCGAGATTGCACTGGTCATCGCGCCGCCGAGCGAGGATGAGGAGGCCGGTATCGTGCCGGTTGGCGCCGCGGCAGCGGATCCCGACGAGGCTCTGCGCGAGGATATCCGCGCCGCGCTCGAGGAGGGAGAGCCCGCGTCTGCGGTGGCCAAACGCCTGTCTCAGAAGTATTCGCGCCGCAAGCGCGATGTCTATGCCATGGTGCTCGATATGCAATAGATGGAGGATATCCAGCCCTTGCGCTAGAATCATCCCCTGTATGCAACGTTTTTCTGGAGGACAAACCCCATGGATCAAAGCAAGCCTTCGTTCTTTATCACGACGCCCATCTACTACGTCAACGCCGATCCGCACCTGGGCACGGCTTATTCCACCATCATCGCCGACGTTCAGGCCCGTTATCGTCGCTCCGCCGGCTATAACGTCAAGTTCCTGACCGGCATGGACGAGCACGGCGAGAAGGTCGCCGAGGCCGCAGCCAAGCACAACATGACGCCGCAGGAGTGGACCGACAGCCAGGCTCCGCACTTCAAGGAGCTTTGGAGCAAGCTCGAGATCTCCAACGACGACTTCATCCGCACCACCGAGCCGCGCCAGCATCATGCCGTGCAGTACCTGTGGGAGCGCATGAAGGAGTCCGGCTACCTGTATAAGGGCAGCTACGACGGTTGGTATTGCGTGCCTGACGAGACCTACTTCACCGATACGCAGGTCCAGAAGGGCGACGAGGAGTACGGCAGCGTCGGCCAGCACCTGTGCCCCGACTGCCACCGTCCGCTTGAGCGCGTGCAGGAGGAGTCCTACTTCTTTAAGCTTTCCGCTTTCCAGGACAAGCTGCTCAAGCTTTACGACGAGCACCCCGACTTTGTCGAGCCTGCGTTCCGCATGAACGAGGTGCGTAGCTTTGTCGAGGGCGGCCTCAACGACCTTTCCGTGAGCCGCACGAGCTTTGACTGGGGCATTCAGGTCCCGTTTGACGAGGGTCACGTGACCTACGTGTGGTTCGATGCGCTGCTCAACTATATGACGGCCGTCGGCTACGGTGTCGACACCGACGAGGCGCGTGCCGAGCTGGCCTATCGCTGGCCCGCGCAGTTCCACATCGTGGGCAAGGACATCATCCGCTTCCACTGCGTCATTTGGCCCGCCATGCTCATGGCCATCGGCGAGGCCCTGCCCGAGCACGTCTTTGCCCACGGCTTCCTGACCGTGCGCAATGCCGAGACCGGCAAGGCCGAGAAGATGTCCAAGAGCCGCGGCAACGCCATCGCTCCGCAGGACGTTATCGACATGTTGGGCGTCGAGGGCTATCGCTACTACTTTATGACCGACGTCGTCCCCGGCACCGACGGTGCCATCAGCTTCGATCGCATGGAGCAGGTCTACAACGCCGACCTGGCCAACAGCTGGGGCAACCTTATCTCGCGTTCGCTCAACATGAGCGGCAAGTACTTTGACGGTTGCGCGCCCGCCAAGCCCGCATCGTTCGATGCGTTCGACAATCCGCTGGCAAAGATCGCCGATGGTCTGGTCGAGCGCTACATGGCCAAGATGGACGTGCTCGATTACGGTGGAGCCAAGGACGAGGTCATGGAGCTCATCCACGCCGCCAACCACTACATCGAGGACTCCGAGCCTTGGGCACTTGCCAAGGACGAGGCCAAGGCTGACGAGCTGGCGTTTGTGATCTACAACCTGCTCGAGGCCATCCGCATTGCCGCTCACCTGCTGATGCCGCTCATGCCCCAGACTTCTGCCGAGGCTCTGCGCCGCCTGTCCTGCGAGGACGAGGCCGCGAGCGACGATCTCAAGGGCATTTGCGCTTGGGGCCTGCTTGCTGGTGGTCAACCCGTCGAGAAGGGCGATCCGCTGTTCCCGCGTCTGGGCTAAGCCGCTGCGCGCCATATCGGCAATTTGCTGTTTAGCTGTAAGGGCATGGCCGCAACGGTCCATGCCCTTTTGCTTTACGATGCAGCCACCATGTTAAGGAGGCAACCATGACAACTTCGCCTTTGGCAAACCCCACGGCAACAAGGGAGCTGCTGGAGGAGTTTGGCCTTGCGACCAAGCATCGCCTGGGCCAGAACTTCCTGATCGACAACCATGTGATCGAGCGCATTTGCGAGCTTGCCGAGCTTGCGGGCGATGAGCGCGTGCTCGAGGTTGGTCCGGGCGTTGGCACGCTCACGCTTGCGCTGTTGCAGGAGGCGGCGTGCGTCACGTCGATCGAAGCAGATCCCGAGCTCGAACCGGTGCTCGACGCCCATGCCGCCGACTATGCCAACTTCCGCTTTATCATGGGCGACGCGCTTAAGGTGGGCCCGGAGCAGATTGAGCAGGCCGCCGGCGGCGAGCCCACGGTATTTGTCGCGAACTTGCCCTATAACGTGGCGGCGACGATCATTTTGCAATTTTTCCAGACGATGCCGGCGCTCAAGCGTGCCGTCGTCATGGTGCAAAAGGAGGTTGCCGATCGCATTGCCGCAGTGCCGGGCAACAAGACCTATGGCGGCTATACGGCAAAGCTCGGCCTGTATGCGCAGGTGACGGGTCGCTTTGAGGTGCCGCCGCGTTGCTTTATGCCAGCGCCGCACGTGGACTCGGCCGTCGTGCGTATCGACCGTGTTGACGGCGTGGTGCCCGAGGGGCTCGATCGCGAGTTCGTGGCTCGTGTGATCGACGCTGCATTTGCTCAGCGGCGCAAGACCATCCGAAATTCCATGAGCGCCAACGGCTTTGCCAAGGACGTGCTCGATGCCGCCTTTGAGGCTTGCGGTATCGCATCCACCACGCGCGCCGAAACGCTTGATGTTGCCGACTTTGTCCGCCTGGCCCAGGAGCTAATCCATGACGCTTAATGCCGAACGCGTGACGTTTACCAAGAAAAAGAAGACGGTTGCTTGTCCCGTGCCCTTGGCGCCGCTTGCCGACACGCATGCGCATCTGCTTTCGTTTTGGGGCAAAGAAGTGCCCGAGACGCTCGTGCGCGCCAAAGCCGCGGGCGTCGACCTGTTGGTGACGATGTTCGACCCCATCGCTGACAAACGCAGCGTGACGGACTATAGCGACTGGCTCGTGCGCGAAATTCTGCCGATGCAGGATATCCCTCAGATCAAGTATCTTGCCGGCGTGCATCCGTATGGCGCGCCGGACTATACCGACGACGTTCACGCACAGGTCGTTGCCGCACTCGATGACCCCTTATGCGCCGGTATTGGCGAAATCGGCCTGGACTACCACATGGACTATGACGACGATATCGCGCCGGCACCCCATAGCGTGCAGATTGACTGCATGGCGCGCCAGCTCGAGCTTGCCGTGTGCCGTAACGTGCCGGTGGAGCTGCATCTGCGTCACGAGGACACGGACCAGGAGCGCACCTCGCACGTTGATGCGTACAACGTGCTTCGTGAGGTGGGCGTGCCCCAGGCCGGTTGTGTGCTGCACTGTTTTGGCGAGGACCGCGCCACGATGGAGCGCTTTGTGGAGCTGGGCTGCTATATCGCCTATGGTGGTGCGGCCACCTTTAAGCGCAACGACGACGTGCGCGAGGCATTTGCGGCAACCCCACTCGATCGAATTTTGTTCGAGACGGATTGCCCGTATATGGCTCCAGAGCCCATCCGCGGTCTTGAATGCGAGCCCGCAATGATCTCCATTACGGCAAACGCGCTGGTTAACGACCGTGTCGATCGCACGGGTGAGGACGCCGAAACAATCGTGCAAGCCGCTTGGGAGAATGCCTGCAAACTTTTTCAAAAATAGTTCTTGCGTTCGTGGTGGCGCTCCGTTATTCTAATTCCTGCACGCGGGCGTGGCGGAATTGGCAGACGCGTACGGTTCAGGTCCGTATGGGGGCAACCCCATGGAGGTTCAAGTCCTCTCGCCCGCACCATTTTGAAACGAACGCCCTCTCCGGAGGGCGTTTTTGTTCCCCCAGGCGAGTTGCAGAAGGGACGTCCTGATGAAGATTAACGTCGATCAAATGCAGCTCATGAAAGCCGCTCCCAACTCGGCCTACGAAGTCATCATGCCGGAGTTTCTCTTTCACTCGAACAAATTGGAAGGCTCCACGTTCTCAGAAGAAGAGCTCGTGAAACTCGTCGAGCAGGGTCTCGTGGAAGGCTCTCACGACATCGACGATGTGCTGGAGACGAAGAACTCCGTTGATGTGTTCAACTACGTGGTGGATACTTTGGGCCGACCGGTGGACGATGAATTCCTCTGGACACTGAACGACATGCTCTTCCGCGAGACCACCGACGCCAAGGCTGGGTTCACCGGGCACTACAAGGTGATCCCGAACCGCATACGCAACTCGTCGATGCACGCGGCACTTCCCTCGGATCTGCCGCGTGCGATGCCTGAGCTATTCGCTCAATGGGAGCGCTCCGCCAAGGATTTCGACGCCATCGTCGACTACCACGTGCGCTTCGAGCACATCCATCCCTTCCAAAACGGCAACGGCCGCATTGGCCGCTTCCTCATGATGAAGCAATGCCTCGAGAACGACGTGGACATCATCGTGGTAGACGAGGCTCTGGAGCGTCCCTACAAAAGCTGGCTGGAAGTCGCCCAAACCACGGGAGACAGTCGGTTCCTGAAAGAAATTATGGCCGACTGCCAACAACGCTTCAGCCGTAAGATGGACGAGAAGGGCGTCACGCCCCTCATTCCCGATCTTGAAA
>DBEZGO010000049.1:0-4606 GCA_048189345.1 Collinsella sp. | reverse complement strand
CAGTCGACCTTCCAGCCGACCTCGTCGAGCCTTGCCCGCGCGGTATCGAAATCGCGCTCGTCCGGGAGCTCCTGAGGCCACCAGCTGGAATACGGCACGCGGTATTCCCTGTCCACGCTTGTGGCACCGCCCATGGTGAAGACCGTCGAGCCGTCGAGCTCGAAGACCTCGCCGCGCGTCAGGTGCCGAATGGGCGAGGTGTCCGACAGGCGCTGCGTCAGCCCGCCGTGCCATGGCTCCATGGGGCGCTCCGCCCAATGGTCGAAGCGCTCGTGGTTGCCGTCGACAAACAGTACCGTGTAGGGGCGCGACTCCAGCCAGGCGATGTCGGCGCATTCCTCGGCAGAGAAGTCCCACGGAAAGCCAAAGTCACCGGCAACGATGAGATAGTCATCGCTGGCAAGACTATCGCCAAGCTCCCAGTCGCGGAGCTTTTGCATGTCGAGCCCACTGTGGATGTCGCCCGTCACATAGACCGTCATCACATCGCCTCTTCCCTCTTGTACGCCGCCAGCTCGCGCTCGACCTGCCTGTCGCCGGTCTCGTTGACCCACCAGGGCCATTTCACCCGGCCGCACGGCTCGTCGACTCCGGCGAACCATTCCCTCAGCTCGTCGAGGCTCACCGGGGAGTGCCCGTTGGCATCGCAACCGACGTCGTAGCGCAGAAGGCCCTGCTTGCGGTTGAACTCGTTGTACGCGCCGCCACTGCTGTGGATGTGCCCGTGGAGGTGCCACGATCCATGGCTCATGCCCTGCCAGTCGGCCATGGGGTAATGGCTCAGGACGATCTTCTGCCCGTCGATCTTGAGCACGCAGATCGGCGGCTCCACGGTGAAGGCGCCCGCGACCGCCGGCTGGGTCCAGTCCTTGTCGTGGTTTCCCGGGACGAGGTGGATGCGCCTGCAGGCGATCCGCTTGCGCAGCCCGTAGGCGTCCTGGGCGGTCATCTTGAATGAGAAATCACCCAGGATGTAGAGCTCGTCGTCCACGGCAACCCTGCCGTTGATGCTGTCGACGATGGCCTCGTTCATCTGCCAAATCGTCTCCCACGGGCGGTCGGTGAACTTCAGCACGTTCTCATGCCCGAAGTGGGTGTCGCTGGTAAACCAGATCATATTTATGTCTCCTTCTGTCGCTAAAAAACGTTCTCCTTCAAGGTCAGGAGACGTTTTATGAGCGACATGAGGTGCATATCCCTCATGTTTCATACTCCAATCTGCCGGATTTGCCCAACTAAAAGTTTACGCCCACGAGCGAACAGGATTTGTTTTTTGAAATATGGACGAATTCCTCGTCAGGAGGGTAAAATGATGCCGACGGCAGCCCAAGTTGTAGAGAGCTGGGCAGAGCCGTTGCTTAATGAAGTTGGGTCATCGTCTTAGCGACGGTGGCCTTTCTTTTTGGGCTTCGAACCCTGCTTGAGTGCCTTGGAAAGGCCGACAAGGGCCGTGAGGAGCGAGACCATAGCGGTCAGGAGCTTCACGAGCTCGGTGAAATCGGTCATGGGCATCACCTCCCATCGGATGGAGGGCTCTGCCCGGCACGAGGACTGCCGCCAGCAAGGACGATTCTATCAGAGCGGCTAACTCCCGCCGATCAATTCATGCTCCTCACCCTCGCCGAATTGCGAGCATGAAAGAATCAGCACTGGATGGCAGCGCGCTAGGGCACCGACGATAGGCTTTCCAATACTAGCGAGGCGTGTCTCCGCGAGCGTAATCGCCTCGGTCGACCGCGCGATCGACCTGCGGCGAGATGTCGACGTTGCCACCATGGGCTCGGCCTGCGGCGCGAACGCGGTCATCGCCAGCATCGGGAACGGCACCGGCATAACGGTTGCGAATCTCCCTTGCGTAACCGCGCCGGGCAAGAAGCTCATCGCGAACCGCCGGATCCTCGAGCAGATCTTCATCGCACTTCGGTGCGATGAACTTAGGGAAGAGATTGTAGGCGACGCCCTTGCTCGCTTTCGCCTGTTCGACCCACGCCGAGTACGCTTTCTTGAGACGCTTGATGTAAATCTCGCAGCGCTTCTCGTACGGCAACGCTCGCTCGGCTTCCAGCACGTTCTTTTCGAACGCCGCTTCAAGTTGCTTGACCGCGAAACGTCCGTCGAGTCGAGTCAGGTTGAAAGTGCACTTCGGATTGCCGGCTTCTTTGATATCGAGATCTGTCGCATAGACACGATTGTTCTTGATGAAAATATCTACGCCCCATGAGGCAAGTAGCTTTTTGAACTGATCCATATTCTTTACGCGACCTTCGTCAATCGCAATATGGATCAGCTCGCGCAGATTGTTTTTATAACTGTACTCTCCCCGATCGACAATCTCCTTTTCAATATCGCGCGGCTGTCGATCTCGAATCTTCGAATTCTTCTTTCCCTTTTCGAGCTGAGCGAGATTCCAGGCCTCGTCCATTTCACGAACCCATGCAGCGCGTTCGTACTTTCCCTTGCGACCGCCGATGTCGCAACGCTTGCCAGTTAACAAATCGGTACGGTTGATCGCCATGTGCACTGCGTAGCGCTTTCCCGCCTTATCGCTTTCTTCATGCAGCGCGAGAATCACTTGTTGATGCGGATAGTGCTTCGCAAGCCATTGCTCCGCGTAGGCCAAACATGCATCGGGGGTCATCTTGCCCCCGTTGCATGAGCATTCTTCAGGAAGGAACGCGAGGATCTGGTGTAGCAGGATTACGTTTTTGGCTCCGGCTCTCGACGGTTTGTCGTGATGGAAAACCTTTCTGGTTCTATCCATTTTCGAAAACCAGCGATCGCTGTATTCGATGTTCCAGCCACCACGCACAAGCGCATCTTTTCCGTTGATGTATTTACGGACGTTCTTTGCGTAGCGGTCGCTCGACACGCTTTTCTGTTTGATCACCGTCACTTCACATCACCACCGACGAAATAGCGCTTCTCGAGCTCGTCGATGAAACGGTCCAGCTTACGCCCAACTTGGTAAACCTTTTCGAGTGTACGGAAAACAGCTTTCTCGTTGTACGCGGGAAGCCCTTGGGCGTTCACAAAATACATCAGCTGATTGAGGTTTGTTCCTTCCTTCAAAAGCTCGTGATAGATTTTGTCGATCGATGCCCGATCGACATCGATTTTCTCGACATTCCCTTTGAGCAGTACGCGACGAGCATACGAACTGACAGTCATATCGAGGGAATCAGCATTGCTTTCGATTTTCTTTTTTTCTTCCGGCGAGACCCGGACGTGAATGTCATCGGTTCGGGATTTTTGATCAGCGATTTCCGCAAGGCCAAAATCGATATCGAGATCGTCGGTATTGCACAAAGTGAAGCGTATGAGTTCCGCCTCACTCATCTCATGTCGCTTTGCGATTGCAGTGATGACTTTCTTCTCTTCATCGGAAAGAGACGCCTTGATGGTGTGTGGGCGGAGCCTGCTCATGATTCCTCCGGAAAACGAATCAGTGATCGGAGAGGCCTCCGATCAAAACCTGCTATGCGATTCGCTTTCCTTGATGAGGAACGGCTGGCGTCGTTCCAAAAATGAAGAATCGTCGCCGCGATTCTTCATCGCGAAGTTTCAACTTCACGATAACCTTATCGCCGTAGCAGGCGTTAAGCAAGGTCTGTGGCGTGGTGTTTTTGGGGTCCGAATGGGTCCACAAAAATGCCACCCACAGTCATCTTGCAATCTCCGGAACGGGGATTGGGCGGAACGCAGTGTAGACGTGGAATGAGAGGCCTCATTCCAAGCGAGAGGCCTCGCGGCGTTGTAACTGCGTGAAGACCGTGAGCGGAAGCGAATTTTTAACGCGAAGATGCTGAGTGTTAGAGATTCGCTGTAGCGAGAGCGGAGCGGTAATGCGAATGCGAGGGATGCCGAGTGTTTGCATTACCGCGCAGCGGACTCCGGGCGAGGGCTGGAGCAAGTTGATGGAAGGCCTTACCGATTTGCGGAAGTTTTTGCCCGAAGCATCCGGCACCGCCGGATTCTTTTGGAACGGCCTCTCGTTTGATTGCTTTCCTATCGCTTGCTCCCAGACTGGGCGTCTAAAAAGGCGGCCGAACCGGCCGCCCACAAATAAATAAACATTTACCGAATGTAAGAGGAGAGGAACGATGTACATTACTCCCAGTGACCGGCGACGTCGACAACCCAATGCTGTCCCGTAGCCTGCTGTTCATAATGTCCCTGATCCTCTTTCGTTTCATAGGAGTCGTTTACGACAGATCCGCCGATGCCGCCGTTTTCGCCATCGTTAATAATCCAAGCATAGGCGGCATCGGATGAATCGAAGGGCCCTACCATAGCACCACCGTGGTTTACCCAATAACGGGGGTGTGTCGTGTAAACCCAGTTGGAAACCCAAACCTGTCCATAGTCTGTCTCCCAGTGGCCCTGCTCGGCAACCCACTTCTTCTGGCTGCCGCCGTTGGAAGAGGAATTGTTGCTGCCGGAACTCTGCGAATTGACGGAATTCTGCTTGGACTGGGAGGAATCGCCCTTGCTGTCCGACTTCGAGGAATCGGAAGACTTGTTATCCTCCTTCTTGGAGTCATCGGACTTCTGGTCCTTGCCGTCGGATTCTTTCTTCTCCTCGGTCTTGGCTCCAGAGGTTTGCGTC
>DBEZGO010000048.1:0-35010 GCA_048189345.1 Collinsella sp. | reverse complement strand
GCTGATCTGCTGGCGTGGACCGTGCTGGTCGTTGCCGCCTCGTGGGCGTGTGAGCGCGTGCTGGTGTGGCTGCTGCGGGTTTCGGGACCCGTGGCGTGGCGCGCGGCCGTGCGGGCACATGGGCATGGACTGCGCGGGCGTGCGGGCGGCTCTGCTGGTGGCGGGGCTGCGGCGGAGCTTGCGCTCGCCGTGGGCGACCGGGCACCCTGGGCTCCGGCGCTGGATGGTCTGGTGCTCAACGTGCCCGCGGGCGGGCGTATCTGCGTGATGGGAGCTTCAGGCGTGGGCAAGTCGACGCTGCTTTCGTTGACAGCGGGGGAGTGCGCGCCGTGCTCGATGGTGTTTCAGGATACGCGCCTGGTTGAGGACGCCTCTGCTTTGGATAACGTGCTGGTGTGTGCCGACGCGTGCGTGGACGCCTCGAGCGCCGCAGCCCTGTTGCGCCTGCTGGTGCCGGGGGTCGATGTGCATGCCCGCGTGGCCGAGCTCTCGGGCGGGCAGCGCCGTCGCGTCGAGATCGCCCGAGCCCTGCTGTGCCCAGGTGACGCGGTGATTCTGGACGAGCCCTTTACCGGTCTAGATACCGCTGCGCGCGACGTATGCGCCGAGGTCGTGCTCGACTTGCTCGACGGCCGCATGTTGTTGCTTGCCACGCACGATACAGCCGACGCTCGGGTCCTCAATATCTCGGACATCATTACGCTCTAAATACTTACCCAGCAACAAAATAATTCGTTTTTTCTCCGTCCCCATAGGGTCGGGTATGGTATTCTATCTGCGGGGTAATACTTAGGATTACCAAGTAATACCAACGCCGCAGAAACAAACTCCAGATGCGGGCCAATCGGGTTGCCTTCACAGCCCGTCGCCCAGCCGCGTGGCCCGCATCTATCCGCACCACCGTCGTTTCAAAAAGGAAGCGCCATGGCAGAACACATGACCCCGGTTGTCGCGAAGGTCTTGCCCGAGGAGAAGGCAGCCTTCGCGGCGGCAACCCAACTCGTGGGCACCACGCCGTCCAACGCCATCCGCATGTTTATCGCCGCGTTCAATCGCTGCGGCACCTTCCCGTTCGACATTTCGCCCAACGGGGCCTTTGGCGCTGCGCCCGATTCTCATCAATAAGTGATCCGTTTTCCTCCGTCCCCATGGGATCAGCTCTCTGCCGAGTTGTGGTAGAACTAGGGAACGGTTTTGAGGAGGTTGGCATGCTCAATGCGATGATTTGGGCGCTTGCCTGTTTTGGCGTTGTCGCTGCCGATATAGCCCTGAGCGTGGTTCTGTTTTCAGTTCTCGATGCCGTATCGGTGCTGACGGGCTATCCGATCGACAATCTCGATATCCAATGGTTCCAGGCCGCCGCTCAGACGGCGTCGTTTTTGATGGCGCTGCTGTGGTGGCGCTATCTGTGGCCGCGCTCCTTCCTGGCGCGCCGGCAAGGTGAGCGCCAGCTCGGTGGGGGAGCAAGTGCTGCATGGAAGCGCATTGTCTGCGTTGTCGTGATCGGTCTATCCATGCAGGTGGTCATTAGCTACCTGTGCGATGGCGTGCTGTCGCTGCTGCCCGAGGTCGCGGCAGACTATAGTGAGCTCGTCGAGGAAACGGGCATGGGCGATACCAACCTTCTTGCCGTCCTGACCACGGTGCTCGGTGCGCCGTTTTGCGAAGAGCTCCTGGTGCGCGGCGTTATCTTTGAATTTTCGCTGCGTGCGTTTAATCCACAGTGCCGTCCGCTCTGGAAGCGCCGGCGCCGTGTGAACGCGCAGGATGGCGCCATAGTGCCCTGGGCGGCCCCGAATACCTGGGGCGTCGCCGCGGCAATCGTGTTGCAGGCGGCGGTCTTCGGCTTTATGCACATGAATTGGGTACAGGGCTGCTATGCGGGCGCTGCCGGCCTCATTTTTGGCTGGGTGCTCGTGACCACCGGAAAGCTCCGCTACACGATCCTGCTGCACTTTGCCTTTAACGCCGGGTCATACCTCATGGCCCTGCTGTGGTTTGTGAACACGCCGCTCGACGTGACAATTACGGTCGCTATCGCCGGTGTCATCCTCGTTGAGGCGATGCGCTCACTGCGCCAAGCGTGCCAACAGAGCGCTGCGACCACATCTACCGCATTCCCGCACTAATTGCGGCGTCCGCCTCCGTTGGCGCCCTGACGCCCCTGAGCTGCACGGTTGCGGCCTGCGGTGTTCTGCGCGCGCGACATGCCGCCGTGGCCCTTGCTGCCCTTGGGTCCCTTGCCGGCGGCGCCACCGTGCGGCTTGCCGCCCTTCTTGCCGGTGCCATGTCCGCCGCTGGCCGATGTCTCGCCCGGGCGCGGCGGCACGGGACGAATCAGGCAATGCTTGGTGTAGCCGATCAGATCGCGGCGGCCGGCCTTTTCCAGCGCCTCGCGCACCAGCTTGTAGTTCTCGGGCTTGCGATACTGAATGAGCGCGCGCTGCATGGCCTTCTCGTGCGGGTCGCGCGCTACATAGATCGGCTCCATGGTGCGCGGGTCCACGCCGGTGTAGTACATGCACGTCGACATGGTGGACGGCGTGGGGTAGAAGTCCTGCACCTGCTCGGGCATGTAGCCCATGTCTCGAACGGCCTCGGCAAGGTCCACGGCTTCCTTCATGGTCGAGCCGGGATGGCTCGAGATCAGATACGGCACCACATACTGCTTGAGTCCGTATTCGCGGTTCAGGCGTTCAAATTTACGGCAGAACGCGTCGTAGACAGCTCGGCTCGGCTTGCCCATTACGGAGAGCACCGCGTCGCTCACGTGCTCGGGCGCTACGCGTAGCTGGCCCGAGACATGGTGCTCCAGCAGCTCGCGCAAAAACTCGTCCGAGGCGTCGGCCATGGTGTAGTCAAAGCGGATGCCGCTGCGGACGAAGACCTTCTTGACGCCCGGCAGCTGGCGCAGGTCGCGCAGCAGCTGCGTGTAGCCGCTCTCGTCGACCACCATGTTCTTGCACACGCTCGGCCACAGGCAGCGCTTGTTCTTGCACACGCCGTGCTTGAGCTGCTTGTCGCAGGCCGGGCGGCTAAAGTTGGCCGTCGGTCCGCCCACGTCGTTGATATAGCCCTTAAACTCGGGATCGCGTGTGAGCAGCTCGGCCTCGCGCATGATCGAGTCGTGGCTTCGCATCTGCAACACGCGGCCCTGGTGAAAGGTGAGGGCGCAAAACGAGCACTCGCCAAAACAGCCGCGGTTGGAGCTAATGGAAAACTTGATTTCGGCAAAGGCCGGCACGCCGCCTGCTGCGTCGTAGTCGGGATGCCAATCGCGTGCGTAGGGGAGTTCGGCCACCTCGTCCATCTCGTCGGTGGTGAGTGTCGCCGACGGCGGGTTTTGCACCACATAGACGCTGTTGGGGTAGGGCTCTACCAGACGATGCCCGGTGATGGGGTCCATATTCTGCTGCTGCACATTGAAGCTGCGCGCGTAATTGAGCTTGTCGGCGGCAAGGTCGTCCCAGCTGGGCAGCAAGTCGTAGTCGTAGACCTCGTCGAGCGAGCTGGTGCGGTAGACGGTGCCGTTGATATAGGTGATCTGGTCGACGGGCAGCCCCGCGTCGAGCGCGTCGGCGATCTCGACGATCGCGTGCTCGCCCATGCCGTAGATGAGGATGTCGGCGCCCGAGTCGAGCAGTACCGAGCGCTTGAGCTTGTCCTGCCAGTAGTCGTAGTGGGCCAGACGGCGCAGGCTCGCCTCGATGCCGCCGATGATGATGGGGGCGTCCTTGAACGTCTGGCGGATGAGGTTGCCGTAGACCGTGACGGCACGATTGGGACGGCGCCCCTCCTCGCCGCCGGGGGTATAGGCGTCGGTGTGGCGGCGGTGCTTGGTCACCGAATAGTGGTTGACCATGGAGTCCATGTTGCCGGCACTGACGAGAAAGCCCAGGCGAGGCTCGCCGAGCACGGTGATGCTGGCGGGGTCGGTCCAGTCGGGCTGGCATATGATGCCCACCTTGTAGCCGTGTGCGTCGAGGACGCGGCTGATGATGGCCATACCAAAACTGGGATGGTCCACGTAGGCGTCGCCGCAGATGTAGACAAAGTCGCACTGGTCCCAGCCGCGCGCATCCATATCGGAGCGGCTGACGGGGAGGAACTTATCGCGGCCTGGACGCCAGGGACGGACAGGTGCTGCCGGGGTATGAGTGGCGTGGCCGCCCTGGGCCTTACCGCCGCGCTTTTGCTGCTGGCCCTGTTTGCCCTGCTGACTGCGCTGGTTGTTCTGAGCGTGCTGAGGCTTTTTTGCCACGATCCCTCCCGGTGTTTGTATGCTGCACGTAATTGTAACCAGTCTTTTTGGGACGGGGCTAAAAAGACTGGTGGAGTACATGGGCTGGCGGATCAGCGTGTCGATGCGGGTGTCGGCGCCGCGCCCGCCGTTTGTTTCCAGACTGTGTATCCGCGCGTTGGGGAACTCGTCTCGCGCGCATGCCATGTTGTCAATGGGTTACAGTATGAACGGCGGCTATGTTTCCGCCAACGCACGAGAGAGTCGTCAACAAGGAGGATGCACGACGATGCAGCGTGCCAAACAGATATCGGAATCTATTGAGCTGGGCATCATCTTGGCGCTCGCCGGTGGCTTTATGGATGTGTATTCGTACATTGGGCGTGATCATGTTTTCGCCAACGCGCAGACGGGCAACATCCTGCTCGTGGGCGTGAGCATCTCGGAGGGCAACTGGGCGCTGGCGGGGCGCTACTTCTTCCCTGTGGTGTCGTTTGCCGTGGGCATTATGCTTGCCGACCTGGTTCACGAGCGGTTTGGCAGTGTGATTCACTGGCGCCAGGTGACGGTGTTCTTTGAAGCCGTCATCTTGCTGGGCGTGAGCTTTATCCCGGGCGGCGATTTCAACCTGCTTGCCAACTGCCTTACCTCATTTGCCTGCGGTATGCAGGTCGAGAGCTTCCGCAAGATCCACGGTCACGGCATCGCCACGACCATGTGCATCGGTAACCTGCGCAATGCGCTGCAAAACGTGGACGACTACATCATCACCCACAAGCGCGGCTTTTTGGAAAACGGCGTGCTGTACTTTGGCGTGATCTTTACCTTTGTGTTTGGCGCCGTGCTGGGCAACTGGTGTATTGAGCGCATGGGGCTGCACGCTATCGTCGTGGCGAGCGCGCTGCTGTTTGTCGCGTTTGCCATCATGTTTATCGACCGCGAGCGCGATTTGCGCTTTCGCTGGAAGCGCGCCTGCGAAGATTGGAAAGACGCCTGCCAAAAATAGTGGCAGGATGCGGCAAGGGGGCAGTCCCTTTGTCAGATAGATCGATAATGGGGAGGGGGCGGCCATCTCGGCCGCCCCTTTTTTGTTTAGTGGTCAGGTGGTTTCGATACCAGTTGTTGAAACGCTTTAACACTTTTGATGTTCTCGCGTGTTTTTTTTGTTTCAAAAGCGTTAGGATGGGAGCCATAGCGTGGGGCGTAATGGGTGCCCCGCACACGATGGGAGGCTATCAATGGCTAATCGTTTCGTTCTCAACACTATTTCTTATCATGGTTCCGGCGCCATCAAGGAGATCCCCGGCGAGCTCCAGCGTCGCGGCTACAAGAAGATCTTCGTCTGCTCCGACCCCGATCTGGTCAAGTTTGGCGTTACCGCTAAGGTGACCGACGAGCTCGACGCTGCCGGCATTGCTTGGAGCCTCTACTCCGAGATCAAGCCCAACCCCACTATCCAGAACGTCAAGGACGGCGTCGAGGCCTTCAAGGCCGCCGAGGCTGACGCTATCGTGACCATCGGTGGCGGCTCCTCCATGGACACCGCCAAGGCCATTGGCATCATCATCAACAACCCCGAGTTCGCCGATGTCCGCAGCCTCGAGGGCGTTGCTCCGACTAAGAACCACGCCGTGTTCACCATCGCCGTGCCGACGACCGCCGGTACCGCTGCCGAGGTGACCATCAACTACGTCATCACCGACCCCGAGAAGGTCCGCAAGTTCGTGTGCGTCGACACCAACGACGCCCCCGAGGTCGCCGTCGTCGACCCCGATATGATGGCTTCCATGCCCGCCGGCCTTACCGCTTCCACCGGCATGGACGCTCTGACCCACGCCATCGAGGGCTACACCACCAAGGGCGCCTGGGAGCTCTCCGACATGTTCCACTTTGAGGCCATTAAGCTGATCAGCGAGAACCTGCGCGACTCCGTTGCCGAGGCCAAGTCCGGCCAGCCCGGCTCCGGCCGTGAGGGCATGGCTCTTGGTCAGTATGTCGCCGGCATGGGCTTCTCCAACGTCGGCCTGGGCATCGATCACGCCATGGCTCATACCCTGTCTGCTCACTACGACACCCCGCACGGCGTCGCTTGCGCCATGCTGCTGCCGATCGCCATGGAGTTCAACAAGCCGGTTTGCACCGAGCGCCTGGCCAAGGTCGCCGTCGCCATGGGCGTTGACACCACGGGCATGAGCACCGACGAGGCTGCCGACGCCGCCATCGCCGCCGTTAAGCAGCTCTCCGCCGACGTGAACATCCCGCACGTCTGCGAGGCCATGAAGGCCGACGAGATCGAGGTCCTGGCCAAGGACGCCATGGCCGACGCCTGCTTCCCGGGCAACCCGCGCGAGGCGACGCTCGACGACGTCATCGAGCTCTTCAAGAAGATCTGCCCGGCTGCCTAACTTGGTTCGGCGGACCCCTGCCCGTTAGCCCCACAATCGTCCTCGGACATGTCGGAAGCCCCCGTTGCGCACTTCGTGCGGCGGGGGCTTCCTCTGTCCTGCGGAAAGATTGCGGGGCTAACGGGCAGGGGGCCCGCCGGCTCGTTATCGTGGCGGGCGCAGTTCTGGGGAGCTCGATGGGTCATCTCGCTAGGTAAAAAGATGATTCGCGGTGGTATTGTTGCTGTGGGTTTAATTCGATATGAAAGGGTGACTTTGGTGTCCAAGATGGATTCTACGCTCTCCTATATTACTGACCAGTTGAAGGTGCTTACCTCGATTGCTTCGCCTACGGGCTATACCCGTGCGGCGACTGATTATCTAATGGAAACGTTGCGCGAGATGGGGTTTGGGCCCGAGCGTTCAAATAAGGGCAATGTGCTTGTTGAGCTTGGTGGCGAGGGCGAGCCGCTCGTATTGGCGAGCCATGTCGATACCCTGGGCGCCATGGTGCGCTCCATTAAGGACAATGGCCGCCTGCGCCCCACGACGCTTGGTGGGCACCAGTGGTCTACGGCCGATGGCGAGAACTGCACCGTCTACACGCGTGACGGCAATGTGTATACGGGTGTGGTCCTCAACACCGAGCCTTCGGCGCACGTGGCCGACGAGCCGGTCAAGACCATCGAGAAGAACATGGAAATCCTGCTCGACGAGAATGTCGACAGCAAGGACGACGTGCTTGAGCTGGGCATTCAGACGGGCGATATCATCGCCATGGATCCGCGTACCACGGTGACGGAGAGCGGCTACATCAAGAGCCGCTTCTTGGACGACAAACTGTCCGCGTCGATTCTGCTGGGTCTGGCCCGTTCCGTTGCTGGCGGCGAGGTGACGCTTTCGCGCAAGGTGTCGCTGCTCTTTACGGTGTACGAGGAGGTCGGCCACGGCGGCGCTTTCGTGCCGGCTAACACGCGCGAGATGATCAGCGTTGACATGGGCTGCGTGGGCGACGATCTGGGCTGCACCGAGCGCATGGTGTCGATCTGCGCCAAGGATTCGGGTGGTCCGTACAACTACGACCTGGTGACCACGCTGTCCAATATCGCGCGCGAGCTTAAGCTCGATTACGCCATCGACGTGTACCCGCACTACGGTTCGGACGTCGAGGCCACGCTTTCTGCCGGCTACGACATCCGTCACGGCCTGATCGGCCCCGGCGTGTACGCGAGCCACAACTACGAGCGCAGCCACATGGACGGCGTGCGCAACACCTACGAGCTCGTCCGCGCCTACGTGCAGCGCTAGGGGAGCAGCGGCCTCGGCTGGCACAGCAGTACCGACCGAGGCCGCCCTCTGTAAGTTGCGGTGAAATAGGGGGCAGTGCTGTTATCTCTGCACGTGCCGTAGCACCTCAACGGCGGCGCTTACCTCTATCGTGCGGCGCTCGAGACCGCGGCGGATGGCCTTGAGGCGATTGCCTGCTGTTGCCCATGCGCTTTGTGAGAGGATTTCGACTGCCTCGTCGACGAACCCATCGAGATGCGACGCATCGAACCAATCGAGCGAGTCAGCAAATGCTAGCTGAGTGGAAGGGTCCGGACCAAACGGTTTGGCGGCAAATCCAAACTCCCCGGCAACGAGCACGGCGGTTGGCACGTTGTACCACAGGCAATTGCCACTATCGAACAGCGGTGCAGGCCGCATTTCCAGCGTGTCGACATTGCGGATGATGCCGAAGTTTCGCCAGTGGCGGTCGCTGTTGGCCAGGAGGGCATCGCAGACAATCATCTGCGACATGGATTTTCTTACCGTGGCTTCGTCAGCCCCGTGTCTGCCAAGAAAGCGACAGTATCGATCGTATGTTGAGTTTCCTCGCTGGCCACCGAGTGCGTCCCTGATATAAGCGGCCGGCACGTATTCCTCACGGCCATTAAGAAAGTCATCGCATAGGCATACGGGCCCGTCGAACATGCGCTCGACCGTATAGGGAACAAACTCACCTTTGGATAGCAGACGCCGATGTAGAGCTGTTGCAACCGCCTCGTTAAACGGTCGCTGATCGTCCATTCCGCATCCTTTGACCAGGATGCGAACGCCATTGCGGATCATCCAGGTTTTGGGGAGCTCGCCCTCGGACGTATTGTCAGGATTTTTGAGTCCGATGCCCTCAAGCCAGCCTGAACGATGCTCGGGTGCCGACCGTTCAAAATTGTTTTCGAAGTAATTGAGGTGCTGCCAATTGAGCTCGTCGCAGTCGACCGGTCTTAGCCAATAGCAATCCGAAAGCGAAAAACCCAGGCAACGAACGGGCACTTCAATACCGCTGTCAATTCCCAGCTCGCGATAGCGCGAGATGAGTCCGGGGCGGACGTCGGGCACCGACCGGTGACTCCACCACGTGTTGAGTGCTCGTTTATTCACCGTTGGAGAAGAACTCGAGCACGTGCCAAACGGCATCCTTCGTGCATCGAGTATGTCGGCAATTTCAAAGGAAAACTCGCGCGTTGGATCAAACGAGACATGCGCGACCTCGTGGTCGGCTGACATCAACGTGAACTTGCGCCCTACGTCAGCTGCGGGACGGCGCCCACGCTTACGGACCTTTTGATAACCAATCGCGGAATCGTACTGAACCATTTTCCGCCCACCGACGATATCGAACGCGAGCGTTCCCGATGCAGCCAGTTGCGATATACGGGCCTTCGTAACGCCCAGCAGGCGCGCGGCGTCACCCATGGTTATATAGTTGGAAGTACTCATCTGCTGCATCACCTCGTTAAGTATTCTAATCGTTAAATATAGCAAGCACAAACATCATAATACTTAACAAAGTTGCGGTGAAATAGGGAGTGTTTAGCGGCTTGAAACGCTTAAACAGTCTCTATTTCACCGCAACTTATCGAGGAGTGCTGTTATTTGATGGCGCCGGTCACGGTGCCGCCACCCAAGACGACGTCGCCGCGGTAGATAACGACTGCCTGGCCGGGGGCGATGGCTCGCTGCGGCTCGTCAAATGTCAGCAGCATTTGCCCGTCGGCGCCACGTGTAAGGGTTGCTGCCTGGTCCTTTTGACGGTAGCGATACTTGGCGCCCACGCGAATGCCGCCGGACGTGAGCTCTGCCTCCATGTGGTCGGCAGGGGCACTCCAGATCCAGTCATTGGCCGTGAGCGCTGTGGCCGTCAGGTCGTCGACCTCGCCCAGGTGCACAATGTTGTTGGCGGCGTCGACGCCCGTTACGTACACGGGATGCGCCATCGCGACGCCCAGGCCCTTGCGCTGGCCGATGGTATAGCGCAGCGCGCCGTTATGGCGTCCGACCACGCTGCCGTCGCGCCATACAATATCGCCCGGCTCGGCGGCATGTCCGCAGCGGCGCTCGATATAGCCCGCATAGTCGCCGTCCGCGATAAAGCAGATATCCTCGCTCTCGGCTTTCTTGGCGTTTATGAAGCCCTGCTCGGCGGCAATGCGGCGCACGTCGCGCTCTTTGTCCAGCCCAGCCAGCGGAAAGATCGTGCGCGACAGTCGCTCCTGCGTGAGCGAATACAAAAAGTAGCTCTGGTCCTTCTTAGGGTCCTCGCCGCGGTGCAGCTGCCAGGTTCCGTCGGACGCCTGGCTCGTTTTGGCGTAGTGACCTGTGGCGATGTGGTCGCAGCCCATATCGAGTGCCGCATCGAGCAGCGCGCCAAACTTAATATGGCGGTTGCAGATGATGCATGGGTTGGGCGTCAGCCCCTCCTGATAGGCAGTCACAAATCGCTCGATAACGTTGCGGTCGAAGGTCTGCTGCAGGTCGAGCACATGGTGGGGTATCCCCAGGCGCTCGGCGACGGCCTTTGCATCGGCGATGTCGCGGTCGACCTTACTCATGCTCGCAACGGGATCGGGCGCGGGGCAGGTGAGGCACATGGTGGCACCGACACATTCGTAGCCCTGGCGCTTGAGCAGGTAGGCAGTCACGCTGGAATCGACGCCGCCGCTCATGGCGACGAGCACGCGCTTGTTGTGCATGGGGAGGTTCTCCTTGGTGGCATGTGGCCAAAAAAGAAAAGCGGCGCGGGAGGCTGGTTCCGCGCCGCAGACATTGTAGCAAGTTCGGACGTTTCGTGGGGCGCCCTGATGGGATGGGCTCCGACTGCCGGGAGAGAGGAGACCGGCTCGTCCCTGGGCTCAACCTATGGGCGACAGGCCTTAGTCCTGGAAGAGTGCCGTGGACAGGTAGCGCTCACCGGTATCGGCGAGCAGCGCCACGATGGTCTTGCCCTCGTTCTCGGGGCGCTTGGCCAGCTGCAGCGCAGCCCACACGGCGGCGCCGGACGAAATGCCCACGAGCACGCCCTCCTTGTGGCCCACGGCGCGGCCGGTGGAAAAGGCGTCGTCGTTCTCGACGGGGATGATCTCGTCGTAGACCTGGGTGTCGAGGACGTCGGGCACAAAGCCGGCGCCGATACCCTGGATCTTGTGCGGGCCGGCCTGGCCCTTGGAGAGCACCGGGGAGGTGGCGGGCTCGACGGCGACGACCTGAATCTCGGGGTTCTGCTCCTTGAGGAACTCGCCCACGCCGGTCACGGTACCACCGGTGCCAACGCCGGCGACGAAGATGTCGACCTCGCCGTCGGTGTCATCCCAGATCTCGGGGCCGGTCGTGGCCTTGTGGATGGCGGGGTTGGCGGGGTTCACAAACTGGCCGGCGATAATGCTGTTGGGCGTCTCCTTCTGCAGCTCCTCGGCCTTGGCGATGGCACCCTTCATGCCCTTGGAGCCGTCGGTGAGCACGAGCTGTGCGCCGTATGCCTGCATAAGTTTGCGGCGCTCGACGGACATGGTCTCGGGCATGGTGATGATCACCTTGTAGCCGCGAGCCGCCGCCACCGAGGCGATGCCGACGCCGGTGTTGCCGCTCGTGGGCTCGATGATGGTGTAGTCGCCGCCGCGCACGAGCTTGCCGGCCTTCTCGGCCTCGTCGATCATGTTCTTGGCGACGCGGTCTTTGACGGAGCCGGCGGGGTTGAAGTATTCCAGCTTGACGAGTACGCGGGCCTTGAGGTCCTCATCGGCCTCAAAGTGAGTGAGCTCCAGAAGCGGGGTGTGGCCGATAAGCTGATCGATGGACGTGTAAACATTGCTCATGGTGAACCTCCAAAGTGTTCAAATGACTGGATACCGTGTGGTTTCACGGTGCGTGTAACAGCGAAACCCACAAACCTCATGGGTTGTTCTTTTTGCTGTTGGCAAGCATAGTAGACAGTAAAGCCTAGTAACGCAATAGGAAATAGAAGATTATTACGAGTCGATTAACCAGCTTGACGGGAATAGGTATTTTCAAAACCAATTTTTCGGCTAGAATTTCTACGAATTAAAAGACCGAAAGGCAGCACTATATATGTTGGTTTCCACAAAGGGCAGATATGCCCTGCGCGTTATGGTCGACCTGGCCGAGCACCAGGCAGCAGGCCGCATTCCCCTCAAAGAGATCGCCGCGCGTCAGGGGATTTCGGAGAAATATCTGGAGAACATTTTGGCCACGCTCGTGCGTGCCAATATGCTCTCGGGCATGCGCGGCAAGGGCGGCGGCTATGTGCTCACGCGCCCGCCCGAGCAGTACACGGTGGGCGAGATTTTGCGCCTGACCGAGGGCAGCCTGGCGCCGGTCGCATGCCTAGACGGCGACTGCAAGGGCTGCTCGCGTTCGGACGAGTGCCCCACGCTCGACGTGTGGAAGAACCTGGACAAGCTCATTAACGACTACCTCGACGGCGTGACGCTCGATGCGCTCGTAGCCCCCAACGAGGGCTACGACTACGTCATCTAGCCCCACCTGCTATTGGGGGACGGGGTAGAAATGGTAGATTTTCCTGCCCTCTGAGGCTCGACAAATGACAAGGCCGCCCATCGTTGCGATGGACGGCCTTCTTTTGGCGTGTTGTGGCGGTCCGTATCCGGTTGCTTTAGTTCCTGGCGACGCTGTCGAGAATGCTGCGCATGATGGATACCAGGATGCTGCCCATAAAGGCCGATCCAAAGCTGGCAATGGAGATACCCGCGCCCAGCAGATTGACCGACAGGTAGCTGGCCAGCTCGAGCATAAAGCTGTTGACTACGAGCTGAAAAATACCAAGCGTGATAATAGTGAGCGGCAGCGAGATGACCGTCAGGAACGGCTTGACGAGCGAGTCGACGATGTTGAGGAACAGTCCCACGAAGGCAAAACACACCCAGGCGTCGGCCATGCCGAAGGGCTGAATGCCGGGGACGAGAAACGTTGCGATCGCGATGGCGATTGAGGTAAAGAGCCAGTTAAGCATAAAGCGCATGGTGTGAATCCTTTCTTGCGCAAGACGTGGCAAAGAGGCGTGAGAGGCACATGCCTTTGCAACTCGGATAGATGCGCGGGCATGGCCCTGTTTGGGCGCCCATTGTCTCAGATATTCATGGAGCTTGCGTGCGCATTCGGTTTCAAAACGGCGTTCGTCCTAGAAAACGCGCCGCTGGCAGAGAGTCTTGTCGCTTTAGTTTGGTGGTGTGCTACACTGCTACGGGCAAAAGCCACAGGCGTTGCCCTATTGCATAGAACGGGCGAACGATGTCCGATGTCAGTATCAACTTCGATGCCTTTTGGCGGGTTTGGCGGTGATCGATGAATATCGAGAACATGTTTGACAAGCCTGATGTCAAGCAGCTGGTCCACGCATTTAGCCTTTTGGACGACGAGAAAGATATCCAAGCGTTCTTGACCGATATCTGCACGCCGCGCGAGATTTGTGATCTATCGCAGCGTCTGCAGGTCGCGCGTTACCTGGACGAGGGCGAGCCCTATGTCGAGGTTCAGGCGCGTACCGGCGCTTCGTCCACCACGGTGAGCCGCGTGTCCAAGGCGCTCAACGGCGAGTACGGTGGCTATCGCAAGATCCTCATTAAACTGGAGGATGGCGAGTAGGCCGCGCCAAAAACGAATTGTGCAAAACCGCTCCTCCGGGGGCGGTTTTTTGATCCCCTGGGGACGGAGGAAAACGGATCACCGGGTTAGACTGACCCCCTCGGTGATCCGTTTTCCTCCGTCCCCAGGGGATCAAATCTGTTGGCGTGGGGCAAATCTGTCCGCTTGGGCGGGTAGGATGGATACATTGATTATTGCGAACAGTTTGAGCGGAGGACCATGCCTGTTCGAATCTATACCACCAATGCCGGCACGGATTTGAGCGATGCCGAGTCGGCGTTGCTTGCCGACCTTATTGTCCGCCACGGACGTGCCGTGCTGCTGGCGCCTACGTTTGCCGAGCTCGACCTGTGCCGTCATGATGCGGCGGAAGCCGGGGTTTCACTAGGTATCGACTACAAGACGCCTACATCGTGGCTTCGCTCGCTTTGGGAGCTTTTGGGCGACGGGCGCGGTTTCGTGGACAACCTGCAACGCCAGATGCTGTTTTCGGACATGGTAACGCGTCTCGACGATGCCGATTTGCAGCCGCTTTCGCGCAGCCAGGGCACGGTGCGTATGCTTGCGCGCATGGCCCGCGACGTGCTGCCGGGTGTGGCGGGGACGACGGCCGAGCGATGCCGTGGAAACAATTGCCAGCCTGAGCCAAAAAGCGATGCCGAGGCTCGTGTGTTCGAGCTTTTGCGCGCATATGCGGACGGTTTGGACCGTCGAGATATGGTCGAGCCCTGCGAGGCGGCCGACATTATGGCCGGTGTCCTGGCCGATAGCCTGCCGGCGTGCACTCGCGCCGTATGCGTGCGCGGTATCACGTCGTTTACGCACGGCCTGCTCGAGCTGCTGTCTGCCGTGGCGAACAATGGGGGAGAGGTCGTCGTGCTGCTTGCCCGCGAGCAGGCGGCGATGCGCGAGGAGCTTGCCGTGGCATTTGATGCCCGCGGTGTGCTGTTTGAGGTCGCGCCGCTGGGGGAGGACGCCGTCGCGTCTGATGCCGCTTGCGGGACCGCCGCTCAGCCTGCCTTTATTGAGGTCGCCGGCCCCCATGCCCGTGCTCATGTCTATGCGGACGCCATCGATAAGTTGGTGAAAGCGTACAAGGAGTCCAAGGCCGATAAAGCTACTGCAATGCCCACCGACCCCGTGCGCGTGCTCGTCGTTTCTGCCCGGGCACCCCAGCTGTTCGGTGAGCTCGCCTCTCGTCTGGCGGCTCGCCATATCGCTGCCGAGACAACTGAGTTCACGGCGTTTTCCCAATCCATTGCGGGCAGGCAGTTTGCGGCGCTTGCCGGCCTGATCGAGCGCATGAAGGCCGCCGATGAGGGCGCGGCGTCAAAGACCGAGTGGTGGCCCGCGCCGGAGCTTACCGACTGGATCTACAGCCCGCTTTCGGGCGCCGATGCCGTCAGTGCCCGTACCTTCGATAAGAATATGCGTCTCTCGCGTAGCAAGACTACCGCGAGCGTTAAGAGCCTGCTGCAGAGCGTTCAGGGCCAGGTGAGGGGCGCGCGCAAGGCGGCGAGCGACGACAACTGGTTTAAGAACGTACCGTGTGTGGTTTCGGACGTGTTCCAAGCGCTGTGGCGTGACAAGCCCGTGACGGCGCTCAAGGCCATGCTTGCCGTTGCCGAGGCGTTGCCCGATCGCGCCCTTGGAGGCCTTGACGGTCAGGCTCGTCGCCAGGCGGAGGTGGCCTTGCTGCGCCACGTCATCGACATCCTTATGAATGGCGCCCGCGTGCTCGACGTGTCGCAGGCCGCGACCGTGCCCGTGCTCGATGGCATTCGCACCAAGGTGGACAAGCGTAGCACCGCCTACGATTACGAGACCTACGAGGTTGACCGTGCGCCACGTGCTCAGGTTCGTTTTGCTTCGCTTGCCGATGCGGCGGCTCTGCGCCCCGGCAGCTACGATGCCGTGCTGTTTGCCGATGTCGATCTGGACAGCTATCCGCTCTCACACGAGGAGGGGCCGCTGGCCACGCTGACGGCGAGCCTTGGTCGCGAGGGCGTGACGCTTGAGCCCGCGGCCTTGCTGCGCGTGCGCTTTGGCCACGCGATGCAGGCGTCACGTGGCTCGGTTGCGCTTGCCCGCGTGACGCACGATCGCCAGGCGCGCGAGTGCTATCCGGCTGCCGTGTGGACCGAGTTGCGGGCGCATGCCGAGGCCGCTGACAACGCTAAGGCCGCTGACAACGCTAAAGCCGCTGGCGCCGACAAGGCGAAGTGCGTGGGTGAGGGCGATATCGTAAGGGACTTCGATCCCGCGGCAGGCGAAGGTCTCAAGCGCGAGCGCGTGACCTGTGAAGCCCCACAGCATCTGAGTGCCGAGGCCGTGCCGTATTTGGTCTTGCGCCGTCGCGATGGCGAGGGCGAGGACGCGCCGCTCGTGCCGCGCCTGACGTCCGCCTCGCAGATCGAGGCCTATTCCACCTGCCCGCTGTGCTGGTTCGTGTCGTATCGCGTTAAGCCCCTGTCCATCGATGCGGGCTTTGGCAACATGGAGAAGGGCAACTTCGTCCACGACGTGCTGGAGCACTTGCATGCGCGTCTTCCGCAGGAGGGCATGGAGCGCGTGACGCCCGAGAACCTGCCGCGTGCACAGCAGCTGCTACACGAGGTCTTTGACGAGACCTTGGCCGAGCACGCCGGCAAGCGCGGTACCGAGGGCCCGCTGGTGCCGCTCTCCCCGGTGGAGGAGCGCCAGGTGGCCGAGATCTTGCCGCAGCTGGAAGGCGTGCTCGCTTACGAGTCCGAGGCACTCGCGCCCTTCGCGCCGCGCTATCTGGAGTTTGCGTTCAACGAGCTCCAGGTCGAGTATGCCGGTTGGCCGCTCGGCGGGCGCATCGACCGCGTGGATGTGGACGCCGAGAACCGCGCCGTGGTAATCGACTACAAGCATCGTTCGGGTGTCGAGGAGTTTAAGCTCGCCGATCCCACGGTGCGCGACGAGGAGTCGGGCGAGGCCCCCATCGACGACCCGCGCTGGTTGCCGCCCCATACCCAGACACTCATCTACGCGCAGGCCATGCGTCGGGCGCTGGGCCTAGATACCCGCGCTGCGCTCTATTTTTCGACCAAGGGCGGCAAGCCCGCGCTGCGTGGTGCCGCAAGTGCCGAGCTGCTCGAGGAAGAGCGCGGCGACGGTCGCATCCCGGGCCTTAAGAAGGGCTTTCCGGGCGAGGGCGGCAACATGGGCTTCGATGCGCTGCTCGACCGCGTGGAGACCGGCATTGCCGAGCGCCTGCGCGAGCTCGAGGCGGGCGACGTCGCCGCTGTCGATCCGACGTCGGCGCAGGCCGCGCATGCGCGCTGCTCGTATAACCACGAAGGAACGTTTGTAAGGAGGGACGTGTAGACCATGGATCTTTCGACTTTGATGCCGCAACAGCTGCAAGTCGTCAAAACGCTCGACCGCCCGCTGTTTGTCTCGGCGGGTGCCGGCTCGGGCAAGACCTTTACCCTCACGCGCCGCATCGTCTATGCGCTCTCGCCCGAATCCGGTCCGTTTGTCGAGCATCTGGACCAGGTGCTCGCCATTACCTTTACCAAAGACGCCGCGGCTGAGATTCGCGACCGCGTGCGCCGTGCGCTTATCGAAGAGGGTATGGACGAAGAGGCCCTGACGGTCGACGACGCTTGGATCTCGACCATTCACGGCATGTGCTCGCGCATCCTGCGCGCGCATGCGTTGGAGCTGGGCATCGATCCCGAGTTCACGGTGCTCACCGATACCGATGAGCTTATGGATCAGGCTGTCGAGCATGTGTTGGGGCGCGCGACGGCGCCCGATGCCGCGCCCGAGCTCGCCGCCTCGCTTAAAGCCCTCTATGCTTGGTATCCTATGGCGGGCGAGGGCGGGCCGTTTGGCGCCGGTACCACCATCAAAGGCCTGGTGCGCGACCTGCTGGAGCTATCGAGCCAGCTTCCAGGCGGCATGGACGATGTGCGCGTGGCGCGCGGCCAGGCCGACACCTCGGCGCTTGCCGATGCCTATCGTGCGGCGCTGGGTGCGAGCAAGGCCGCGACCGAGAAAGCGCAGGTGGCACTCGACGCCATCGACGCGTTTGAGGCGAGCGGCAAAACCATGGAGGATGCGGCGCGACTCATGATGTCGTGCAGCATGCCGCGCGCGAGCAAGGCGTTTCCTAAGGAGCAGGTGGAGCTACTCAAGGCCGAGGCAGCCGATGCGTTTATCAATATCGTGCTTGCCTGCGGCGGCCCGGCGCTCGATGCGCTGGTGGGGCTTGCCCGTGCCGTAGAGGCGGAGTACCGTGCGCTCAAGGCCGACCAGTCCGCACTCGACAATAACGATCTGTTGCGCATGGCATACGAGGCGCTGCGCGATCATCCCGCCATCCGAGCCGCCTACGAGGGCCGCTTTAAGATGGTCATGATCGATGAGTTCCAAGATACCGATCAGATGCAGGTCGATTTGATTCGCTATCTGACGGGCGCGGGGGAGCGCGCGCTGTGCACCGTGGGCGATGCGCAGCAGTCGATCTACCGCTTCCGTGGCGCCGAGGTCGAGGTATTCCGTCGCCAGGAGCGCAAGGTGGGTTCGACGGCGGCGCTCGATGCGGCTGCCGCGACCGATGCCCCCGCAGGCGAGCTCGTCAAACTCGTGCGCAACTTCCGCAGCCACGACGAGGTGCTGCGTTACGTAGCGCGCGTCTTTGACGGCGATACCGGTGGTTTGATGCAGGGGTTCTTGGATCTTGAGCCGAGTGACGATCGCGAGGACAAGCTCAAAGCAAAGGCGTCGCGCCGCCAGGCGCTGCTCGTTGCCGGCGGCAGCACCCAGGAGCGAACGCAGGCGAAAGCTCGTGCGATTGCGGAGCGATTCCAAGCGCTCGTTAAAGCGGGCCAGCCCCAGGGCGGTATGGTGCTGCTGCTGGGGCGCATGACCAATGCCGATGTCTACGCACAGGCGTTTCGCGACCAGGGGCTCGACTGCGTGATCGCAGGCGGCTCGGTCTTTGCCCAGGCAGCCGAGGTACAGACGGTGCGTGCCCTGGTCTGCGCGCTCGCCAATCCGGCCGATACGGCGCAGGGCCTTATGCCGCTGCTGGCATCGCCGATGTTTGCGCTGGGCGCCCAGGAGTTTTTGGCGCTGGCGACCAAGCTTGACGAGCAGACGGGCGAGACGTCGCGTCGCAACATCGATGCGGGCATCATGAGCGATTCCGATGTGCCAGGCTTGCAGGGCTTGCCGCTCGTGACGCGTGCCCGCGAGGTGCTGCGCTACGCGCTTCGTCGTGTGGGGCGCGATTCGTTCGCCGCCATCGCGCGCGACGTGGTCAATGTTTCCGGCTGGTTCGTGCGTCTGGCGCAGCGCGGCCCCGAGGGTAAGGCCATTGCTGCCAACGTGCTCAAGGCGCTCGACGCCGTGGCCGAGGCAGAGGCCGAGCTCGGCAATTCTCCGCGCTCCATCGCGCTCGCCTTCGACCGCTTCTTGGCGGGCAAGGAGGCTCCGGGCGCGCTCAACGAGGAGGGCGACGGCGCGGTGCGCATCATGACGGTGCACGCGTCCAAGGGTCTGGAGTACCCGGTCGTAGCGGTTGCCGAATGTTTTGGCGTGCGCAAATCGTCCGGTGCGGCACAGTTGGGTCGCGTCGACGGTGGGGCGCAGGTCGTGGCGCTGCCTGCTCGTTTTGGTGGCGTTAAGCTCGCCGACGGTACCTTCGTGAAGGGCGACGACGTCAAAAAGCAGTTTGAGCATGCGTTTAAGGGCAAGGGTACGTCGCTGTGGCTGCCGCCGGAGCTCATGGAGGACGTCTGCGCGACGGGCTCTCCCGCCGAGGCATTTGCCCGCCTGCGCAACGACGACCTGCAGCTTTCGCTCGAGGAGCGGGCTCGTCTGCTCTATGTCGCCATGACGCGAGCGCGCGAGTTGGTCATTCTGGCGATGGATGCCGGCGTGAGCCGCGGCAAGGTGCCGGCGCCGACCTTCGATGTCGAGACCGATCTGACCTACGACGTGCTGCGCCGCATCCTGCCAACCGACAGTCTGGACATGCCGCAGCTCGATAGCGACCGTTTGGTGTTCGACAACTCCAAGCCGGGTGATTACGAGCTCATCTCGCTGGCGGGCTTTACGTTTGGTGAGCAGGCGTTTGAGGCTAACGCTTCGCTGGATGTCGAGGGCAGGCTTGTTCGCGGCGATGTCGATGTCGCTGATAATGCTGCGCACTCAACTGTGCCCGGTCCTGCCGACCCCGAGCCCGATGCGTTTGAGCTTGTGTATCCCCAGGCAGTGGGCGTGCGCATGGGCACCTGTCCGTTCCCGGCGCGTGACTCGTATAGCTACTCATCAATCGCCGCGGCACTGCATGCCGAGACGGAAGATCGTGCCGCCGAGGCACACGTGCCCATGGACGAGGCCGGCGATGATGCGGAGTCGGATGGCTCGGAGATGACGGATGCAGACGTGGCCGCCGTTGAGCCCGCCGGCAACCCCATGGCGCTGGGCTCGGCGTTCCACGCCGCTTGCCAGTGGCTCATCGAGATGGGTGCCGATGCGCTGCCCGCTGCGCGCGCCGATGCGCTGGCGCGCCTGTGGCGCCTGACGCCGGAGCAGCGCGAGCGCTTCGATGTCGCCCTGAATCGCTGGCTCAAGTCGGCTGTTCGTGCTGACCTGCTCGCGTGGCCGTGCGTTCGTGCCGAGGTGCCGTTCTTTTCGCTGGGCTGCGAGGACGAGGACATCGCTCGCTACGGTGCATATGCCGAAGGCGCCATCGACGCTTTGGCGACGAACCCGGCCGATCCGTCACGCGTACTGGTCATCGACTACAAGACGGGCGGCACGCCGGATGAGACGCCCGACCAGCTGCTCGAGAAGCACGCCCTGCAAGCGCGCGTCTACGCTGATGTTCTGCACAAGGCGGGCTTTGAGGCCGTGACCGTCAAGTTCGTCCGCGTGGAGCAGCCGGATCCAACCATCTTCGTCGAACCCGCCGAGCCCCAAGTAGTCACCTACAACTTCTAGTCCTCAGATAACTTGCGGTGGAATAGTTCCTGCATTGCGGCCCAGGTGGCCCAAGCGGGAACTATTCCACCGCAACTGCAAGAGGAGCCGTGTGGGTTTGGCTAGGTTCGGGTGCCGTCCGCGCCGTGCGGTAAAATCGTTCAGTCAGAACACGAACCCGCATCGGAGCTCATCACATGGCATTCGTCCATCTGCACAACCACACCGTCTTCTCCATGCTCGACGGCGCAACCCGTATCCAGGATATGGTCAACCGCGCCGTAGAGCTGGGCATGCCCGCCGTCGCCATTACCGACCACGGCTACATGTATGGCGTGCCCGACCTGGCGCTGGCCTGCGACGCCGTCAACCACAACACGCCCGAGTACAAAACCTGGAGCCACGACAAGGCCTTCTTGGAAAAGGACCGCCGCGACGAGCTGGTGGAGCCCGATCCCGAGGAAAACCCGCGCGAGCATGCCCAGTATGTGAAGGACATGGCCATGTGGGACGAGAAGGGCAACATCGACGAGCTCAAGCCGCCCCTGGTCATCAAACCCATCTTTGGCTGTGAGGTCTACTTTACGCCGGACGAGACGCTCGCCCGCGACCATAAGCCCGAGCTCTACCACATGATTCTTCTGGCCAAGGACCAGGAGGGCTACGTCAACCTGATGCAGACGGTCTCCGAGGCCGCCGTGCAGGGCTTTTACTACAAGCCGCGCGTGACGCTCGACAACCTGCGCCGCCACGCCAAGGGCATGATCTGCACCAGCGCCTGCATCGCGGGCATCATTCCCAAGTACATCGACCGCGGTGACATGGAAGGCGCCATCAAGTGGGCCGAGACCTTCCGTGACACCTTCGACCCCGGCGACTTTTATATCGAGATCCAGGAACACGGCATCACCACCGACAACGGCTTGACCGACGAGCAGATGGACCGCGCGCTCATCGATATTGCCAAGCAGGTGGGCGTCAAGGTCATCGCCACCAACGACTTCCACTACCTGCGCCGCGAGGACGCGCCCGTGCAGGACGTCATCATGTGCATTGGCATGAACGCCAAGGTCGACGACCCCAACCGCATGCGCATGACCGGCTCGGAGTTTTACATGAAGACCGAGGAGGAGATGCGGGCGATGTTCCCGTATTGCCCCGAGGCCTGCGACAACACGCTCGAGATTGCCGACAAGTGCTATGTGGAGCTGGACTGGGACTCCATCATCCTGCCGCGCTTCCCGTTGCTCGATCCCGGCGAGACGCACGAGAGCCAGTTCCGCCGTGAGTGCGAGAAGGGCCTGCGCCAGCACTATGGTGACGATTGGGCCACGCGCGAGATCTGTGGCGTCAACATCAAAGAGCGCTTTGAGTACGAATACAAGGTCATCTGCGACAAGGGCTTTGCCGCCTACTTTTTGATCGTCGCCGAATACGTGCAATGGGCCAAGGACAACGGCATCGGCGTCGGCCCTGGCCGTGGCTCGGCAGCCGGCGCTATCGTCGCCTACGCCATGAACATCACCGCGTTTGACCCGCTCGAGAACGGCCTGATGTTCGAGAGGTTCTTGTCTCCGCAGCGTACCGAGATGCCCGATATCGATATGGACTTCGACGATGAGCGGCGCCTCGAGGTCGTGGAGCACGTTCGCCAGCTCTACGGCCCCGAGAAGGTCACCCACGTCATCACCTACTCGACCATTAAGGCCAAGCAGGCCATCAACGACGCCGCGCGCGTCCTGGACTACCCGGTCTACATGGGCCAGCGCCTGTCCAAGATGGTCTCGAGCGACCCCAAGGTCAAGCTCAAGCAGGTGCTCGAAAAACAACCCGGCAAAGAGGATCTGTTTAACCCCGACTTTGCCGAGGCCTATAAAAAGGACGACGACGCCCGCCGCATCATCGACACGGCGCTCTCGATTGAGGGCCTCACCCGTGGCGAGGGCGTGCACGCGTGCGCCGTTCTGATCTGCCGCGACCCCGTCAACGAGCATGTGCCCACCAAGCTCGACACCAAGGGCGGCGTCGAGATTACCCAGTACGAGGGCCATACCGTTGCCGACATGGGCCTGCTCAAGATGGACTTCCTGGGCCTGCGCACGCTGACGGTTATCTCCAAGGCCAAGGCAAACATCAAAAAGAACTTCGGCATCGACATCAAAGAGGAAGAGATTCCCTTTGACGATCCCGAGATCTTTAAGCTCATGGGCTCCGGCCACACCGCCGGCGTCTTCCAGGTCGAGTCCGCCGGCATGACGGCCACGATCAAGAACATGAAACCCACCGAATACAAGCACGTCGTGGCATTGATCGCTCTGTACCGCCCGGGCCCGCTGGGCGCCGGCATGGTTTCGTCCTACATCAACCGTATGAACGGCAAGGAGCCGGCCGTCTCCTACGACGACCGCCTGGACGACATCCTGGGCGAAACCTACGGCACCATGGTCTACCAGGAGCAGGTTATGCTCATCTCCGTCGAGATGTGCGGCTTCTCCAAGGGCGAATCGGACTCGCGTATCCGTAAGCCCGTGGCTAAGAAAAAGATCAAGCTGCTCACGTCGACGGTGCTCCACTGGGAGGATGGCTCGGACGAGACCACCTACGACCACTGGATGAACGGTGCTATCAAGAACAACTACACGCGCGAGGTCGCCCAGAAGATTTGGGACGATGTTCTCGAGTTCGCGTCTTACGCCTTTAACAAGTCGCACTCCGCCGGCTACGCCATCCTGGTTATGCAGACGGCGTGGCTCAAGGCGCACTATCCGCACGAGTACATGGCGGCCGTTCTGACGTCCTACACGGGCAAGACCGACAAGATCGTTCATTACGTCTCGGCGTGCCGCCACGACGGCATCCCCGTGCTGTCGCCAGATGTCAACGAGTCCGGTACCGAGTTCACGGCTACCAAGGAGGGCGTGCGCTTTGGTCTGGCCGGCATTCGAGGCGTGGGCACCGGCGTGGCGCAGGCGATTATCGCTGAGCGCGAGGCGGGCGGCCCGTTTAAGACGCTGCACGACTTTGTCGAGCGCGTGGACTCCAGCCAGGCAAACCGTCGCGTGATCGAATCGCTCATCAAGGCAGGCGCCTTCGACTCCACGGGGTATCCGCGTCGCCAGATGATGCACTTTGTGGATAAGAACAACCCCGAGAACATCATCGATGCAGCCGTGAAGCGCCAGAAGGATCGCGCGAGCGGCCAGACGTCGTTCTTCGACATGTTTGGCGATGTTGAGGGCTCGGGCTTTGAGGTGAGCGTGCCCGATCCGGATGGCCAGGAGTGGGACCGCCACCTTAAGCTGAGCCAGGAGAAGGAGGTTCTGGGCATCTATGTCTCGGACCACCCGTTGCGCCCGTTTGAGTATGCGCTAGCCAAGGCGCGCGACTTCTCGTTCTCGCAGATCGACACCGGTTACGAGGTGCAAAACCCCACGGGCGGTACCATCAACCAGGAGATTCCCGAGGGCAAGGCGCTGTGGTGGGCCGGTATGGTCTCGAGCGTGTCCAAGCGCGTGACCAAAAACGGTGACCCCATGGGCATCGTGCAGCTCGAGGACATGGAAGGCGAGGCCACGGTCGTGGTGTTCCCCAAGACCTACAAGGAGGCCGAGGGGTACCTGTACGGCGAGGTCGATCCCGAGACCGGCGCGCAGCTGTCCGATGCGTTTGTGCGCATTAAGGGCAAGCTTGAGCGCTCGGACCGCGGCGATCAGATCATCGCGCAGGAGATCGTGCCACTGGAGCTTAATGAGGAGAACAACAAGCCCAAGGTGTTTGAGGTCATGGTGCCCAACAGCCGCTTTAGCCAGGGCAATATGGCGCGTCTTGCCACGGTGCTTACCGCCAACCCGGGCGGCGACCGCGTGGAGATCTTTATCGAGCAGGTGGACGGGCGTGTGCTGCGTGCCGAGGTGCCGGCCAAGGTCAACGCACGCTCGATTCCGCTGTTGGCAGAGGCAAAAGCCATCGTGGGTAACCAGGGTCGCGTGACGGTGATCTAAGGGCGACCTTGCTGGTCCGCGCGAGATTGGAGGAAGTGATGGCACAGGGGACGTTTGTGCAGGCGCTTCGTAAGGAGGCGGCGCTCAGCAGTACCTTTATGAAGGGGCGCTCGCTCATGCTCAACGGCGCCGTGCTGTCGTTCGAAGACTCCGGCTCGCGCTTCTCCAAAAACGTGAACATCGAGGGATCGGTGCGCGGCTCGCGCGGCGACCTGTACAAGACGCACGTGGCGCTCGACATGGACGAGCACGAGGTTATCGACTACGACTGCGATTGCCCGGCCGCCTTTCGCTATTCCGGCATGTGCAAGCACGCCATCGCCACGGCGCTGGCGTATCTGGATGCCAGCGGCGCCGAGCCCGTCGAGGGCCTGCGCACACCGGTCCGCACGTTTACAGTACCGACCGCACAGTCCAAGCAGCCCATGCGCTCCGCGCCCACCGCACCGACGGTCAACCCCAACTTTCCCTTCCCGGCGCCCGTCCCCACGAGCCCGAGCCTTGTGGCGGCGCTTTCCGACCTTTCGGACGCGCGCATGGACGAGCTCGCGGTCATGCGCCGCAAGCTCGCCAGCACCATTGACCCCGATGCGCCCAAAGCGGTGCTGGAGCCCTCGCTGGTGCCGTACTACAACCCGCTGTTTGCCGATCGCTTTAACTGGGCGCTCGAGTTTCGCATTCGCTGCGGTTCGGTGTCCTACGTGGTTAAGGATCTCGACGGCATGGCCGATGCCTATGTGCGTGGCGGCACGTTCTCCTATGGCAAGAAGCTTACGTTTGTCCATGTGCCCGAGGCTTTCGATGACGTGTCGACAAAGCTGCTCGACTTTATCGCAATGACGGTCGCCTACCTAGGCGATATTACGAGCTCGCGCTCGGCGTCGTATGACTTTGTCCGCAACGGTTTTGTCGCCGAGCGTCAGTTGCCGGTATCCGAGCATTCCATCGTGTCCGTGCTGGACCTGCTGCGCGGCAGGACCATGCCCTTTGAGCCTGCTTGGTCGCGGGGGACGACGACGCATCGCTCCTACGAGGTGGCGGTCGAGCCGTCGCCGCAGGGGGAGGACGAAGTCCCGGCTAGGCGCCCGCCGCTCCTTGCCGCCAAGATTGCACCGGCGGCGGGAGGCAGCTATGACTTGCGCCTCCCGGCCGATACGTATTGCTTTGTCGCGGGCGACGCGGCCTATCTGGTCGATACGCGCCGCGCGCGCCGTACCGACACGGCGTTTGCCCAACATGCGGCGCCGTTCCTATCGCACTTGTTGCCCTGCCGAACGCCGGTCCATATCGCCGCCGACCAGGTGGGCGAGTTCTGCCGCATGGCGCTGCCTATCTTGCGCGACTACACCGACCTGACCGCTCCCGCCGTACTTGACGCTGTGGCGCCCGAGCCGAGCTTTGCTATGGCGATTGGCGTCGACGATGGCCTTGTGACCTGCAAGATTACGGTGGCCTACGGCGATTGGTCGACAGATCTCTTTAGTCTTTGTGCTCCGGGCAGTCCTTTTGAAGAGCAACGCCCCGGCGTTCCGCCCCGCGATACGGTGGCGGAGTTTCGCGTTATGGACACGGCGGCCCTGTACTTCGATTTCCACGAGGGCGGCCTAGCGTTTGAGGAACGCGATGACGAGAGCCTGTTCCACTTGCTGACCGAGGGCCTGTCTGCCCTGTCCGAGCTGGGCGAGGTTATGCTCAGCGACCGCCTGCGCCAGATTTCGGTCCGTCCTGCGCCCAAGCTCTCGGTGCGTGCGACCGTCAAGAGCAACCTGCTCGACGTCGAGCTGGGTGCGAGCGGGCTTTCGGCGGCCGACCTTGCCATCTATCTCGATTCGTATAAGCGCCACCAGACGTTCGCGCGCCTTACGTCCGGCGACATCGTTCGCCTGGACGAGGGAGCGCGCGCCGCGTTTGGCCTTGCCGAGGACCTGGGCGTCGATGCTGTCGACCTGCTCGATGGCGTGTTGCTTCCCGCGTCGAGCACCCTTTTTGTCGATAGCATGCTCGCGCGTACGCCGGCGCTCGAGGCCGATCGCGACGCCGCGTTCCGCCGCACCGTCGAGCGCCTGGATACGCTCGGCAAGATGGACTTTACGGTGCCCGCCTCGCTCAAGGCCACGCTGCGTGGCTACCAGATCGACGGCTACCAGTGGCTTGGCTCGCTCGAGCACCTGGGTCTCGGCGGCATCTTGGCCGACGATATGGGCCTGGGCAAAACGCTGCAGATGATTGCGCACATTCTGGCGCGCGTGGAGGCGGGGGATACCAAGCCCACGCTCGTGGTGTGCCCCGCGTCGCTCGTGTACAACTGGGCTGCCGAGCTGGAGCGCTTCTCCCCCTCGATTGATGTGTGTGCCATCGTGGGCGCCAAGGCCCAGCGTCGCGTACAAATTGCCGGTGCCGCCGAGCACAACGTGGTCGTGACGTCGTATGACCTCATGCGTCGCGACATCGACGAATATGTCGAGCAGGACTTTGCCCGCGTAGTGCTCGATGAGGCCCAGTACATTAAAAACCCGCTCACCCAGGTGGCCCGCGCTGCCAAGCGCCTGCCGGCCGGCGTGCGCTTTGCCTTGACGGGCACGCCCATCGAAAACCGCCTGTCCGAGCTTTGGAGTATCTTCGACTTTTTGATGCCGGGTCTTCTGGGCACGCGCGACTCATTTGCCAAGCGCTTTGAGAGCCCCGTCGAGCATGCCGAGGGCGATAGTGCCGCTCGTCTGCAGGCGCTCGTATCGCCGTTTGTGCTGCGTCGCGTCAAGGAAGATGTGGTGGCCGATCTGCCCGAGAAGATCGAGGATACGGTGATGGCACAGCTTGCCGGCGAACAGCGCAAGCTCTACCTGGCCAACCAAGACCGCATCGCCCAGCAGGTGCAGCACCGCGAGGCCGGGGAGTTTAAGAAAGATAAGCTCAAGGTGCTCGCCGAGCTCACCAAGCTGCGCCAGATCTGCTGCGACCCGCGTCTACACTACGAGGATTACAAGGCGGGGAGCGCCAAGCTCGATACGTGCATGGAGCTCGTGCACGGCGCACTCGACGGCGGGCATCGCATCCTGTTGTTCAGCCAGTTTACGGGTATGCTCGATATCATCGGCAAGCGCCTGTCTAAGGAGGACATCGCCTTCCTTAAGCTCACGGGCGCTTCGTCTAAGGAGAGCCGCGCCAAGATGGTTGCGCAGTTCCAGGCAGGCGAGGTGCCGGTGTTCTTGATTTCGCTCAAGGCGGGCGGTGTTGGCCTTAATTTGACGGCTGCCGACGTGGTCATCCACTACGACCCGTGGTGGAACGTGGCCGCGCAGGACCAGGCGACCGATCGCGCCCACCGCATTGGCCAGCAGCACACCGTGACCGTGTACAAGCTCATCGCCAAGGACACGATCGAGGAGCGCATTATGCAGATGCAGGAGTCCAAGCGCGATCTGGTTAACAGCGTGCTCGGCGGCGATGGCATCTCATCGGCACTGTTCACGCGCGAGGATGTTCTGGCACTGCTCGGTGGCGACGGTCGCTAACTTGCGCATGCCGATGGGTGCCAGGACAGGTACTCGGAATTGCCTGAGCGCCCTGGACTCTGCCGAGCCCCTCGATATGTGTTCATTTGCCATGCCGTGGATGGTTCGCCTACCTTTGGGCATAAGAAGCATCAGGAATATTGGCACATCAGCAAAGGAGAACATCATGGCGAAATTCTTTAAGGACTCCGACGGCAAGCTCGTTGCCGCCCTTGGCGACGGCGTTGCGACCCCTGCCGGCTGCATGGAGCTGACGGCAAACACCGAGGATGCGGCGCACGAGAAGCACGTGCCTGTTGTCGAGATCGAGCGCGACGGCCACGTCATTCGCGCGCGCGTGGGCTCGACGGAGCACCCCATGCTGCCCGAGCACTACATCGAGTGGATCGCGCTTGAGGCCGAGGGCCGCCTGGAGGTCCATTACCTTGAGCCCGGCATGAAGCCCACGACGTTTTTCGCTGGCGGCTCCAAGACCGGTACTGTCTATGCCTACTGCAACCTGCATGGGCTGTGGTCCGCGACGTTCTAGGAGCGCGCCCCCGCTCGGGGTATCATAGCTAGCATATGCACATGCGAGCGCCGGCTGCATTATGCGGCCGGCGCTTTTACTACGACAACGACGATTTACGACGGAAAGGGCTGGGCCATGAAGCTCGCACTTGCACAGATCGATATGCGCTTGGGTGACATCGAGGGCATTTGCGGCCGCATCGAGGACCAGGCTCGCCTGGCCCATGAGCGCGGCGCGCGCGTGCTGTGCGTTCCGGCCCCGCTCTTTATGGGTGCCATGCCGGGCAGCCTGGTGGGCGCTGCCGATTTTGAGCACGATATGCTGACGGGCCTGACGGGCGTTGCCGAGCGCATCCAAGAGCTCGATATGATCTGCATCGTGCCCGCTGCGGTTTCGTTTGAGGGCCAGCCCCTGATTGACTACATGATGCTTAAGGATGGTCGCGTGGTGCCTGCGCGCGCAAGTATTGCCCTGCAGCGCGGTGAGAACAACGACACACGTTGGGCACCGCCGGTGTTTGACGTGGACGGCGTGCGCATCGCCGTGGTGTTTGACCTGGATCGCGAGCTCGAGATGCTGCCGACCGGTGTCGACCTCATTGCCTATTTCCAATTCAACGCGTTTGACATGACCGATCGCGAGACCGCCGCCGTCGCCGCCGTGCGCAGCGGTGCCTACCGCAAGATCGCCTCCAAGCGCAGCGTGTGGTTTGCCTGCATGGCGCCGGTCGGCGCCTATGACGAGTCGGTGTATACCGGCGGGTCGTTTGTGCTCGACGATTGCGGTCGCGTGGTGGCCCAGGCGCCGTGTTTTGAGGAGAGCCTGCTGGTTCAGGAGATTCAGCGCGGCGTGATGCTCGATGCCCTGGAGGACCATGAGCTGCCCCAGTTTCGCTCCGAGGAGTGGTTGTGGCAGGCGTTGGTGCTTGCCGTGCGCGACAATGCCCGCGCCCACGGTACGTCGCATGCCGTGGTGGCGATCGAGGGCGATTTGCCGTCGTCCCTGTTGGCGGCGCTTGCCGTCGATGCCTTGGGTCCTCGTAACGTAATTGGCTTAGTGCTGGGGCGCAACCGCATCTTTACGCCGGCGCAGGAGGAGGCCGAGGCCGCCCGCTGTTCTGCTGTTCGCTCAATCGCTGAGCGCCTGCACATTCGCACCGTCGAGCGCGATGCGCCGGATGCGGAGCGCGTGCTCGACCGCGACGTGTCGGCGGGCGATGCCGAGCGCCTGCGTTCGCGCGCGCTGGGCCTGATGCTCGAGGATACGGCGCTCGAGCTGGGCGCCATGGCGTTGAGCCCGCTTTCCAAGACTGAGTATGCACTGGCGGCGCCCGCGCTGTCCGGCGGCTACCAGGGCGATTTTGCGCCCTTTGGCGACGTGTATCTGTCGACGCTCGAGTTTGTGGCACGCGTGCGCAACCGCACCTCGGCCGTGGTGCCCCAAGAGCTCGTGACGCTCAACGCGGTAGAGGATTGCATGGATCGCGTGCTGGCGCAGGCACTCTCGGCGCTCGCCGGCCCGGTTGATATGCTCGATCGCGCGGCGCAGCTGCTGGGCGGGCTTGAGCCGGGCGAGGTCGATGGTGCGCTCGAGTCGCACGTGGACCGCAACCGCCCCTTTGATGACATCCCGATGGCCGCCGCCAAGCCCGAGGCCTGCTCGCTGCTGCTGATGCTCGTGCGCCAAGGTGAGGCTGCTCGTCGCATGCTACCGACGGCGCCGATCGTTTCGGCCCGTTCGTTTGCCGAGCGCGCCTGGCCGTACATGCTTGCGTGGTCCGATCTGGGGCTCAACGGTAAGGAGCGCATGGCGGTTGATTCGCTGGCGCGCGCCGAGGTGCGCCGTTTTGCCGACGACGATACGAGTGACCGTATGCGCGGCGAGATGATGGGCTTATTAGGCGAGCTGTTGGGTATTTCGCCCGAGCAGATGGAAGAGCTGCGCTCCGAGGACGGTCAGCGTCGTTTGCATGAGAGTATGAAGAAGTTTGAGGGCGAGGTCCAGGACGCCATCGATAAGATGATGGGCGGCCAGGGTGGACCGCAGGGAGGTCCGATGCCGCACCCGCCGGTTGATCCGAGGCAGTTTCCGTTCTTTAGCCAAAACTAACTATGGGATGGGATTCGCTTTCAACCCCGATACTTCAACTAAGCACCTTGGCCCCGTTGTGTTATTCTAGAACAGACGTTCGTGAATGGTGCGCGGGGCCTTGTCTTGCGATGTGCTTGTGACGAGGGGAGGTCGGCTTGGTTATCTTGGGTATCGACCCCGGTTTGGCCCATACGGGCTGGGGGATTATCGAGGAGCGACGTGGCGAGGTTCGTTGCCGTGCCTACGGTTGTATCGAGACCAGCGCGGGCAGCCCGCTCGCGGTGCGCCTGTCGCATATCGCCCGCGACCTCAAGGGTGTCGTGGAGCGCTACCGCCCCGATACCGCCGCCATCGAGAGCATCTATTTTGGCGCCAACGTTCGCTCGGCCATTCCTACGGCGCATGCCCGCGGTGCTGCGCTCGTGGCGCTTTCGGAATGCGCGCTCGAGATCGGCGAGTACACGCCTATGCAGATCAAGCAGGCTGTGGTGGGCACCGGTGCCGCAGATAAGCGGCAGGTCGCCTACATGGTGCGCACGCTCACACAGCTCGATCACGACCCGCATCCCGACCATGCCGCCGATGCCCTGGCCTGCGCTATCTGCCACGTTAACCTCAGCCGCACCCGGGCGCTTACCGGCGGCGAGTTCTATCAACAGAGAGGAACCGGATACTGATGATCTCTCAGCTCCATGGAACGCTTGTCGAGGCCACGATGAGCTCGGCCGTCGTCGATGTATCGGGCGTGGGCTTTGAGCTCGGTATTTCGGGCAGCACTGCCGCCACGCTGCCTACGCCCGGCGGCGAGGTTCGCCTCTATACCCGTATGCAGGTGCGCGAGGACGCCATGACGCTCTTTGGCTTTGCCTCCAAGGACGAGCGCACGATGTTCGATCGACTCGTGTCCGTCTCGGGCGTCGGTCCGCGACTGGCGCTTGCCGTGCTTTCCACCTATACCGTGGGACAGCTGTATTCCCTGGTGATGGCCGAGGACGACAAGGGTATGGCCAAGGTGCCCGGTGTGGGCAAAAAGACCGCCCAGCGCCTCATTCTGGAGCTCAAGAGCACCTTTGCCAAGGAAAAGGGCTTTGTTCCGGTCGACGTAATCCCCGGTCAGGTTGCGATGCCGGCCCCCGCCGCCGCTCCCTCGGCAATCGATGACGCCCGCGCGGCGCTCCTCTCCATGGGCTTTAGCCCGCAGGAGACCGAGGTTGCCCTGAGCGGGTATGATGGGCAGGATATGCGTGTCGAGGATCTGCTCGGCGCGGCGCTTAAGCGACTCGGAATGGATGCGTGATGTGGGAAGCCGATGACTCTCAGGACCTGTGGGCGACGCCCGGCAATTCGCCGGCGGCATCCATGGCGCACGGTGAGCGCATGGTGGGCTCGGAGCTGACGCCCGAAGACCTCGATGTCGACCGTACCCTGCGTCCCCAGCGCCTGGACGACTACTGCGGTCAGGAGCACATTAAGCAGAGCCTTCGCGTGCTGATCGAGGCGGCGCAGAGCCGTGGCGAGACGCTCGACCACGTGATCTTCTCGGGTCCTCCGGGTCTGGGCAAGACCACGCTGGCCACCGTTATCGCCAACGAGCTGGGCGCTCAGATCAAGACGACGAGCGGTCCCGCTATTGCGCGTACCGGTGACCTGGCGGCCATCCTTACCAACTTGCAGCCGGGTGACGTGCTGTTTATCGACGAGATCCACCGCCTTAACCGTTCGGTCGAGGAAGTCCTGTATCCCGCTATGGAGGACTTTGCGCTCGATATCGTGATCGGTAAAGGCCCGGCCGCACGTTCGATTCGCCTGGATATCCCTAAGTTTACGCTGGTGGCGGCAACGACCCGCTCGGGCATGTTGACCGGCCCGCTACGCGACCGCTTTGGCATTTCGTATCGCCTGGATTACTACACGGTCGAGGAGCTTGCCCAGATCGTGACGCGCTCGGCAACCATTCTGGGCGTGACGATCGACCATCCGAGTGCGCTCGAGATCGGCTCACGTTCGCGTGGCACGCCGCGCTTGGCCAACCGTCTGCTCAAGCGTGTGCGCGACTATGCGCAGGTACGCGGCAACGGTCCTATTGAGCTTGATATTTGCCGTCAGGCACTCGAGTTCTTCGAGATTGATGAGCTTGGTCTGGACTGGATGGATATTCGCATCTTGGAGACGCTTGCCAAGACGTTCTCCGGTCGTGCCGTGGGCCTGACGACCCTTGCCAGCGCGGTGGGCGAGGACCCGGGCACGCTCGAGGATGTCTATGAGCCCTATCTGCTGCAGTGCGGCTTGATGATTCGCACGCCCCAGGGCCGTCAGGCAACGCTTCGCACCTTTGAGCACTTGGGCATCGAGCCAGCCGTTTAGAGGCGGGTTTGTTTTGGCTGGTCTGTAGGCTATCGCTGAGCATTGGATAAACATATCGCCATTCATCGGTTACGGGCGTTTTACTATTGCGCGCCCGTGCTATGCTGAATTGGTCTTTTTCTCATCCGGTAACGAAAGGACCGCCCATGCCTACTGACATCGAAATCGCACGTTCCGTCACGCCGCTGCCCATTACCGAGGTGGCTAAGAACGCCGGCGTCGACGTAAAGCACCTGATTCCGTACGGCTTCGACAAGGCTAAGGTTGACTACTCGCTGCTCAACGAGCCGACCGATCACCAGGCCAAGCTCGTCCTCGTGACCGCCATCAACCCCACGCCCGCCGGCGAGGGCAAGACCACCACGACCATCGGTCTGGCCGACGGCTTGCGCCGTCGCGGCGTCAAGAGCGCTGTGGCCCTGCGTGAGCCTTCGCTCGGCCCCGTCTTTGGCGTCAAGGGCGGCGCCGCCGGCGGCGGCTGGGCGCAGGTCATCCCCATGGAGGACATCAATCTGCACTTTACCGGCGACTTCCACGCTATCGGTGCTGCCAATAACCTGCTGGCCGCTATGCTCGACAACCATATTCAGCAAGGCAACCAGCTCGGTATCGACGTTAAGCGCATCACCTGGAAGCGCGTTGTCGACATGAACGACCGCCAGCTGCGCCACGTTATCGACGGCATTGGCGGCAAGGCTCAGGGCGTGCCACGCGAGGACGGTTTCGATATCACCGTTGCCTCCGAGGTCATGGCAATCCTGTGCCTGTCCACGAGCATCAACGACCTCAAGGAGCGCCTGGGCGAGATCGTCGTCGGCTACAGCTTTGCCGGCGAGCCCGTCCGTGCCCGCGACCTCAAGGCTCAGGGCGCCATGGCTGCCCTACTCAAGGATGCGCTCAAGCCCAACCTGGTGCAGACGCTCGAGGGTACGCCCGCGTTTGTCCACGGCGGCCCCTTCGCCAACATCGCCCACGGCTGCAACTCCATCATGGCTACGCGCATGGCTATGCGCTTTGGCGATGTCGCCATTACCGAGGCAGGCTTTGGCGCCGATCTGGGTGCCGAGAAGTTCCTCGACATCAAGTGCCGCATGACGGGCGTTCGCCCCAGCGCCGTCGTGATTGTCGCCACCGCCCGTGCGCTTAAGTACAACGGCGGCGTTGCCAAGGCCGATCTTAACGAGGAGAACCTCGAGGCCCTCAAGGCCGGCATGCCCAACCTGCTGCGCCATGTCGACAATATCCAGAGCGTCTATGGTCTTCCCTGCGTGGTCGCCATCAACCGCTTCCCGACGGACATCGAGGCCGAACTCGAGCTCATCGAGTCCGAGTGCCAGAAGCTCGGCGTCAACGTTAAGCTATCCGAGGTTTGGGCCAAGGGCGGCGAGGGCGCGCTCGACCTGGCCGACGAGGTCATGCGCCTGATCGAGCAGCCGAGCGAGCTCAAGTTTGCCTACGAGGACGGCGCCGATGTTGCCGACGCCCTCGAGGCCGTTGCCACCAAGGTCTACCGCGCCGACGGCGTCGACTTTACCCCGGCTGCCAAGCGCCAGCTCGCTGAGCTGCGCGAGAACGGCTTTGGTAACCTGCCGGTGTGCGTCGCCAAGACCCAGTACAGCTTTAGCGATAACGCCAAGGCCCTGGGCGCGCCCGAGAATTTCCGCATCACCGTGCGCGAGCTCAAGGTTTCTGCCGGTGCCCACTTTGTGGTCGCGCTGACCGGCAGCGTTTTGACCATGCCGGGCCTGCCCAAGGTTCCCGCGGCCGAGAACATCGACGTCGATAACGACGGCAACATCACCGGCCTGTTCTAAGCCTGCTGTCCATAGCTGCTAGCCCGCCCCGCCGCGCCCACAAGGCACGGCGGGGCTTTTTGATCCTTAGGCCCGCGCATGTCTTGTAGATACCGACGGACTCTGCCCATCATAGGCTTTTGCGCGGGTAGAATGCATGGATAACTTGAGGCTCACGCGCGACGGAAAGGAATCGTTGCATGGATCAG